>NZ_CP120998.1 GCF_030719295.1 Streptomyces sp. Mut1
CCGGCAACGTCGACATCGTCGACTTCCTGCTCGTCACCTTCCTGCGCACCAGCGAGCCCCGCGCCTACCAGTTGCTGTGGCAGCACCGAGCCGAACTCACCGGCACCAGCATGGACCTGCCCTCGCACCGCGACGAGCGGCCCGAACAGGGCATCGACCGCTGGCGCATCAGGCTGCAGAGCGCCGGCGTCGCCGAACAGCACCTGGACGGCGTGATCGGCCTGATGGGCATGCTGTTCGCACCAGTCCGGCAGGCTCTCGGCCATGGCATCAACCTTCAGGCCATCGCGCTGCGGCGCGGCATCGGCAGCATCGACTACTTCGACCGGTACATGGTCTTCGGCGTCCCCGACGACGACCTTCCCGAGCACACCCTCGACACCGCCCTGCAGCAACTGGCCGACAACACCCCAGGCACCGAAGCGGACGAATTGCTCCTGCGCCTGCGCGACGACACCCAGCGCATCACCCGCCGCATCGGTTACAAACGCGCCGCCGGCACTCCCCTACCGGCGGCCGCGCTCCTCAAAGCCGCAGCCCCGCAATACGGCCACCTCACCGCCGCCCCGCAAGGGGCTCTCGGCCTGTTCACCGCAGACCGCGCCATGGACTTCCTCGCAAAAGACCTCCTGACCGACCTTGCCGAGCCCGACCGGCCCGCGATCCTCAAGATCATGGCCGAGACCCCTGACGGAGCCGTGCTGGCTGCTCGCACTCTGCAACGCGTCACCGCCCGGAACGACTCCGACAGCCCAGACCACACACAGGCAGCAGCCACCCTCGACTGGATAGATGAGGCCCGCTCACTGATTAGCCACGAGATCGCACGGCACCTCGCCCCCTCCGCAAGCCGGTCCGTCGACGAACTCACCGAGCGGGAGATCACCCTCATCTGGGCATGGCGCCACACCAAACCCGAGGCCGCCCGGACCTGGATCAACCAGCGGCTCGACCAGGCATGGACCACGCTCGACCTCGTCGCCGTACTTCTCCCTCCCGACCGGGCATTGTTCCCCGTCATCAACCACGACACCCTGCAAAGCCTCGACGCGCTCATCGGCCTCGAAGCGCTGCACAACCACCTCGGCCCACTCCTCGACGCCCCCGCAACCAACCCCGACAACTCCCAGGACGAACACCGGACGCGCATCCTCCAGGCACTCCGCGAACACCGCGGCAACGCCCCGAGCAACGGCTGACCACCACCCGACCCACCTCCTGCGGCAAGACGGAGCAGCAAGCCGTGACAGACAGCCCTTTCGCCCCCGCGCCCGAACAATGGCAGCGCCTCTCCTCCGCCCGCCAGGCCTACACCGACGCTGTCAGTCCGTACTACGACGAGACACTGCAAGACGTGACCCACCGTGCGTGTGTCAGCGGGGACATCGGCAAAGCCGACATCGGAGCACTGCTGATGTGGAAACGGCTCAGAGCCGATACGCCCTGGGCCGCCGAACTCATGGCGCTCGCGGACGCCGACGTACGCCGCGTAACGGCCGCAGCCACGATCGCCGCCCGGGACACCACTCTCAGCCGCAGCTCGGCAGCACAAGCCGGCAGAGCAGCCCTGGCCTCGCTACCGGGTTTCCGCACCGGCGACGCCCTCGCCTCCGCCGTCCTCACAGCAGCCGCGCCAGACCGCATGGCCGTCTACGACCGGCGAGCCCACAGCGGGCTGCGCACCCTAGGCATCACCCTCAGCCACGCACCCGGCCGCTACAGCCGCTACATAGAAGCGATCGACCAGCTCCTGGCCTACGCTCCAGCCCCGATCCGCAACTGGACCGCACGAGACATGGACACCGCCCTGTACTGGCTCAACACGACCACATAACAACGCTCAACGAACCTGATCAACACGCAATGAGACTGACCCCACCTGACCAACAACCCCCGAACCTGACAAACCCGCAGCCCAGCTCCCGGCCCAAGGACTCCCGCTCTTCAACCCCCCTATCGTTCCACCCCGCACCACACCCCGGACCAAACTGATCAGCCCAGGCCGACCCACCACCCACTGATCAAAAAAACCGCCCCTGGACAGGGTCGCACTGAAGGAGCTGGGCATCGACTGGATCTGACGGTCGTCAACAGGGTCCGTCCCGTTTGGCAGTGATCCGGGGCTGGGTCAGGGGCGCGGGGTTGGGATGGTGAGGTACGGAGCGAGTTGGGCTTCGAGGTCGGCGATGCGTTTGTCCATGAAGCGGTTGTTCTGGCGGGCGCTGGTCAGGCGCTCTTGAATCTGCTGGTTGTCCTGGGTGAGCTGTCGTACGTGCTGCTTCAGCGTGGTGTTCTCGGTGACGATGCGCTGGAGGGAGCCCTCGGGGAGGTCGTGTTCGAGGTCGTGGATCTTGCCGAGGAGGTCTGCGATGTGGGTGCGCTGGGTGCGGATTTCGCGCTGGGCCTGAGTGAGTGCGTCTTCGGCGTTGAGTGCACGTTCCTTCCAGGCGGGCTGGGCGCGGCTGCCGCTGCCGCTGGTGGAGACTGCGGGATGGGACCTGCTTGCGCGGGTGACCTGCTCGATCAGGGCTCTGGCCTGCTGGTTTTGATAGAGGAAGGTGCGTGAGACGCGGGCGGTACGGGCGAGGGCGGCGACGGTGACAGGCGTATGGTCGCGTGCTGCGGTGGTCAGGGCGGTCTGGAGGCGTTCGAGCATCACCTGAGTGGTTTGGCGGCGGGCTTGGACGGCTGCGTCGGTGCAGGGCGTGCTCATGGCTGTCCTGTGGCGTCGTCGGGGGCTTGAAGTGCTGCGAGGTCTCGGGCGCGGAAGGCGGTGCTCCAGGTGCGGTGGAAGTAGTCCTGGGGGCGCCGAAGGTCCAGGGTGAGGGCTTCGTCGAGGATGCCGAGGGCGGCCAGGGCCTGCTCGAGTCCTTTGATGGCCTTGGCGGTGGGTTCGAAGACGGTGTGGAGGTAGTCGGCGGTGGCGTCGTCGGGGGCGTTCTCGGCGATGGAGCGCCATTCTCCGAACTACGCGTGGTGCTTCATGACATTGGCGCCGTGACACGGGCACCCGTTCGGACACGTTCAGGGTGCATCAGGTGACCCACCGGACGGTGGAGGCTGGCTAGGGTCCGGTTCGGCAGGTGGCGTGAGTGCTGGCGGATCGCCGTTGGCGGAGGGGGCGTGCGGCGGGAGCCCTGCGCGGGCTCTGGTGACATCGGCTTCCGCGCGCATCATCTCGGCCCTTGCGCGGATGAGATCCGCTTCGGCTTGACCCCGGGCCTGCACGTATTTGGCGTAGGCAGTCAGAATGACACCGATCAGAGTGCCGGTGGCAGTGGCCAGGGCGACGATCGCCGTCACCACTGCGGGCGTATCGGAGGGCCCCAACCCTGCGTGCAGCCGAAAGCTTTCGAGCACCTCACGCACACTGATCGACGCGGCAGCCAGCAAGAAGGCGATCCACAGACCGACAACTGCCAGAACCTGCCAGTGCCGCCAGCCTTCCAAATCCCTGACCTGCCTCATCGGCATCGCCACCCTTTCCATCGCTGCGGATACCGCCTGCACTGCCCTGTCGGCGCGCCAGCGGGAGTGGCGGCGGCTGAGCAGAATGTAGTTGCGCTCGTCGGCTGAAATGCCCTCGGGACGCTCGGCAAGCCAGTGCAGGGCCTGTGCCAGGTTGGATCCGCTCAGTAAATAGACGGATTGCCGGTGTGTGTTCCAGCGGGACAGGTCCTCCAGCAGCTGATGCTGCCAGACGTGGAAGTCCTGGTCCTCGACGAGCCATTGCCTCAGGCGCGGCCACAGCTGGATAAGCGCCTCGTGCGCCAGTTCGACGACATTCTCGCCGATGGCACCCCCCGGAACGTGGGAGAAAACGATGAGCCCGCTAATGGCCAGCTGCTGTGCCAGGTTGAAGAGTGCGGGGGCGAGGTCGGTGGTGCGGATGGGCCTTTGGCCAAAGGTGTCACCTTCGCCGATCCAGGACAGCTGCCTGAAAAGCGCTGGTGCACATTCCCGTTGGGCCTGCGTAAGCTCGGCCAGGGTGATCTCCGCGTGCACGACGAGCGCGCCGACGACACCGCCCATGTCGGCGTAGGCGGCGCTGGTGAGCGTCGAGCGGGTGCGGCACTTCCACAGCTGGGTCAGGGCGAACTGAACCAACGGCATCCGCCAGGGGTCGTCGCCCGCATCCGCGATGATCCGATCCGGCAGCCCCGGCTCGAAGTGCAGTCCCAGCACTGCGGCGACGGGTGCGGTCACCGCCAGCTGCAGATCATCGCCGCCCAGCGGCGCGAGGTACTCCACGGCCTCGGCCGCAAGATGGGACGTGTTGGCTGCGACCAGCGAATCGAGGAAGAAACCGGGCCGCGCGGTGGCGACAACGCGAAGAGTGGCATTGCTGTCATGGCCCACCAGAGCAGCAAGCATCCTGATGAGGTCAAGCGCGGCCCGGGGTTCGTACTCCTCCAGCTGGTCGATGAAGATGACATGTCCGGTGCTCCCTTTGCAGGCAAAGATCTCCTCCCGCAGGTCGGATGTCAGGATGTGAGCGACCGAAAAGGGGAGCCCTGCCAGCCTTTCGAGTACGGCAAGACCCTCGATCTCGCCGGGCCCCGGTTTCAGGATCTCCGTCAGCGCGTGGGCGAGGACGGCAGCCGCCGGTACCCCGGGCAGAGGCCGCAGTTCGGACACGCTCATGCCTTCGGCCCGCAGGCGGGGCAACACCCCAGCCCGTACGAGGGAAGACTTTCCACACCCCGAGGATCCCGCCACCACGGTCACCGGTCTCCTGCGCACGCCGGCATGCACGCGCGCGGTGTCACTGTCGCGGCCATGGAAGAACTCCGCGTCTTCCTCTCTGAACGCCGAGAGCCCGTTGAACGGGCAGCGCGGCTTCAGGATCACTTCATCGGCCACCAGCACGTCTGACGGCAAAAGATGCGCGGGACTCTCACTCAGGTTCGCGGCCACCATCATCCCGACGACACCGTCCTGCGCGCTGTTCCAGACCGGCGCCCCGCTGAACCCCGCCAGATTGTGCGGCCCCGGCTCCTGTGTCTTTATCGGTGCCCAGTCCAAGCCCTGCCCGGGCAGTGTGCCCCAGGCCCAGACGCCATGGTCGGCCCCGGCCGGGTAGCCGAGCACCTTGAACGCGTTCCCCCGCAGGGCGGTCCTGTTGACGAGCGGCACTGGCCGCGTTCCCCCGACGTACCTGTCCAGCCGCAGCAGCGCCACATCCGTTCCGCCGAACCGCCAGGACGCCACGATCGTCCGCACCCGAGGGCTGCCATCCAGTAGCGGAAAGTCGAGGTCCACCGGCTGGCCCAGCGCACCCAGCGGCTGGTCCGCGATATCCGGCACCCCGAGTGCCCGGATGACGACATCGGCGCAGGTGCACACCACATTGCCGGCGACGAGAAACCCGGTGCCCACCACCTCTCCGGCGGCCGAGTAGACCCGGACCTGCGACGCCTCCAGGATGTCGCTCACCCGTCCCGAGGCCATGCCCCTCCTGAAATCACGTTGATCAGCACACGACACGTCAGCATCCCCTTGCGTAGCGGCATCGCACAACTAATAACCCAGTTAAGGCTGCGAACCGCCCGCCTTCATGGCCATGGGCCCCAGCTCATAGCACGAGCCGCAAGGCAGTGGTCAGGGCTTCGAGGCCGTGACTGTTTGATCATGCTCCGGAATCATTCGACACCGTCCCAAAACTGCTCAACTGGTTCGGCCTACGACCTGATCAATTGCGGGGATACCCAGGAATACGGGCGATTCTTTGCGTCGCTGTTGCGCCTCGATTTGCGTAATCTTTTCTTCTGTGGCAGCGACGCTGACGCCGAGTTGCTCGATATCGCCGAGCCATCCCTCGCGTTCGGCTTCCGCGATCCGATCGTTGAGGTTGTTTCTGATTTGTTCAAGTCGGGGCTTTTCAGTGGGGCCGACGATGAGGACGGGGCAGCGAACGTCCCGTTGACCGAACTAGATTTGGCTCCCTTCGAGGTCAACTCACAGTGACAATAAGGGGGTTGTGGCTCTCAACGGCGGGTCGTGGTGACTGCGCGTGTGGTGGTGGATCTGGTTTCATCGCGTGTCGTCAAGTAGGTCGGCCCGTGGAGGAATGGATGCCAGAGCACAGCACGACGGTCCGGGATGTGGCGACGCTGAAGGTGGCGAGGGTCGGCCGCGTCGAGAAGAGCGATGACCCGCTGCGGCCGTTCCGGCTCGTAGACGCCGATGGCACCGAGGTGGCGGCGGTCAGTGAGTTCCTGCACCACATGCTCGCCGACGACGCGAGTCCGACGTCGCTGCGGTCCTACGCCTATGAGCTGTTGGCGTGGGTCCGGTTCTTACGCGCCGTGGACGTTCCCTGGCAACTGGCGAGCCGCGTCGAGGCCCGTGACTTCGCACTGTGGCTGAAGACCACGAAGAAGCCGCCCCGGCAGCGCCGTCCCGACGCACCCGCCCCGGGCTCGGTGAACCCAGTCACGGGGAAGGCCGCGCCGGGCGAGAACTATGCCGCTCGGACCAGGCGGCACGCTCGCGCGGTGATCCGCTCGTTCTACGAGTACCACCGAGAGACCCACGGCCGACCGCTGATCAACCCGTTCCCGCAGGGAGGGGCTGCCGAGGAGGGGAGTCCGAATGCGCATCACAACCCGATGCAGCCGTTCCGGCAGCCCTCGCGCCGGGGTACCTATCAGCCCAAGGAGCCCAAGCCGACCGCGAGGATCATTCCTGACCAGGCAATCAACGACCTGTTCGCCGGGTTGAAGTACAACCGGGACAGGGCTCTGATCGCCTTCTACATCTCCACCGGCGCCCGCGCCTCCGAGCTGCTGGGTGTCCCGCAGGGCCTGGTCGCGCCCGGGGACCAGACGATCGGCGTGGTCCGCAAGGGCAGCCAGGTCCTGCAGCACCTTCCCGCCTCCGCCGACGCGTTCGTTTGGCTGCGGCTCTACCAGCAGGAACTGCGCGGCATGGTCCCCAAGCACCCGTCGGAGCCGCTGTGGTGGACGCTGCGGCGGCCCTTCCGCCCGCTGGAGTACGACGCGGCCCGGATGGTCTTCACCCGTGCCAACCAGCTGCTCGGCGCGAACTGGACCCTGCACGACCTGAGGCACAGCGCGGCCAAGAGGATGGTCCGCGATCCGAACCTGACCCTCGCCGACGTGCAGTGGGTCATGGGACATGCCCACATCACCACCACGGAAATTTACATCGCTCCCACGCCCGACGAGGTCGTCGCCCACGTTCTGGCCCACCATGAACGGCAGCGCGCCGAGCAGGCCAAGCCGCCAGCCCCGCCGGCACCGGGTTACCGCCCCGAGGTGCTGGCAGCACTGCTCGGCACCTCGACCGCGGGCGGCGAAAGCCGGTGAACCCGACCGCGAACGTCGACGTCCCCAGGGCCGTCGAGCCACATGAGGTGGGGAACCCACTGGAGTGGAAACCGCGAGTCGGCGAAGCGAGCTGGTGGCAGACGCGTCAGAGCCGGGAGAGCCTGGTCGAGCGGCTGCTTGGACTGTTCACCGACCCCGGTGCGGGCCTGACCCGCGACAAGACTCGGCGGCGGGGCCTGGGCAAGCTGCTGGACTGGCTCGAAGGCCAGCCCGGAGAGACCTGGCAGGATCGCTGGATGGCCAGCGGGGCGGACGACGCCGGCTTCGAGTGGACCGATCTGCCTCTGCAGGGACGCGGCACACCCAAGAGCCACTGGCGCGATGAACTGGCCACGGGACTGGTGCTCCTGGTCGCCGGGCAGGCGATCCGCCCCAGCTACCCGTGGCTGCTGCGGCAGCGCGTGACGGTGATGCTCACCGAGTCCCGGGCCGCCAGTGACCCCGCTGCCTTCCAGCGGCTCGAACAACTGGCCCAGCATGCGACCCCGACAGCGAGGTCCGACGCCCTGAACAAGCTCACCTGGATCGTGATCCGCAAGGGTGGCCTGGTCAGCGACATCACCGTCGGCGACTGCATCGAGCTGACCACCGCACTGGAGGAACACCACTTCCGGGGCAGCGCCGGCCGGCCGCTGTTCTATGCCCTGCTCAAGGAGACCGGCGTGCTCCCGGCCAGCGCACCGGTGCGGCTGCGGGCGCTTCGCATCGAAGGCCGCCGCAGCGTCGAGCAGATCGTCGACGCGTACGCCATCGAGTGCCGGGCCGTCCGTGACCTGCTGGTCGAGTACTTCACCGAGCGGGCTCCCGAGCTCGACCACGTCTCGCTGCGTTCGATCGCCCGCAACCTGTGCCGGTTGTTCTGGCGCGACCTGGAGATCCACCATCCCGGCATCGACTCGCTGCGACTGACGCCCGAGGTCGCGCAGGCGTGGAAGGAACGCCTGGCCTACATCCGTGACGCCCAGGGCCACCCGGTGCGGCCGCGGGTGAACTTCCGCAGCGAGCTGGTGTTCGTCCGGGCGTTCTACCAGGACATCGCCCGCTGGGCCGCCGACGATCCGGCGCGATGGGCGCCCTGGGTGGCGCCGTGTCCGATCAAGGCCAACGAGTGCGCGACGAAGAAGTCCAGGTCCGGGGTGAAGTCCCGGATGGACCAGCGGACCCGGACCCAGCTGCCGCTGCTGCCCGCGCTGCTTCGCGCCGTCGACCGGCAGCGCAAGGACGCCGAGGCCCGCATCACCGCGGCTCGGGCGATGCCGGCCGGTGGACGGTTCCTCGTCGCCGGGGAGGAGTTCGAGCGCTGCGGGTCCGGGCAGGCCGGCCGCGTCTATGCCACCGCGGTGGCCACCGACAGGCGGCGGAACCTGACCCACGAGGAGGAGGCGGCGTTCTGGTCCTGGGCGACGGTGGAGGTGCTGCGGCACACCGGCATCCGGATCGAGGAGATGCTGGAGCTCACCCACCACAGCTTCATCGCCTACACCCTGCCCACCACCGGCGAGGTGGTGCCGATGCTGCAGGTCGCCCCGTCCAAGACCGATTCGGAGCGCCTGCTACTGGTCTCCCCGGAGCTGGCGGAGGTACTGACCGCGGTGATCTTCCGGGTCCGGGCCGGGAACGCCGCCCTGCCGCTGGTGTCGGCCTACGACGTGTTCGAGCAGACCTGGAGCCCGCCCATGCCGTTCCTGTTCCAACGCCGGTACGGCACCGAGGACCGACCGCTGACCCGCAGCTACATCCGCGAGTGCCTGGTCGCGACCTCGCAGTCCGCCCAGATCACCATGGCCGGCGACCCGCTCGAATGGCGCCCCCACGACTTCAGAAGGATCTTCGTGACCGACGCCATCCGCTCCGGACTGCCCCCGCACATCGCCGCGAAGATCTGCGGCCACGCCGCTCTGGACACCACCATGGGCTATGCCGCGATCTACCCGGAAGATGTGATCTCCCATCACCGGGCCTTCATCGCCCGCCGCAGAACCGAGCGACCCAGCGAGGAGTACCGCGAACTCACCGCCACCGAGTGGGACGAGTTCCTGGCCCACTTCGAACTCCGCAAGGTCGCCCTGGGAACCTGCGGCCGCGACTACGCGACCCCCTGCCAGCATGAAAACGCCTGCGTCAGGTGTCCCCTACTTCTCGTGGACCCGACCCAGATGCCGCGCCTCCAGGAGATCCACGGCAACCTCATCGACCGGCTCCAAGAGGCCAAAGACCAGGGCTGGCTCGGCGAGGTCGCCGCCATCGAGACCACCATGGCCGCTGCCGCGCAGAAACTGGAGGCCATGCGCGACCGTGCAGCACAACCGTCCACCGTCCATCTCGGCATGCCCGACATCCGCCGCGATGCCGGACGAAGCAGCACCAACTCCGAGCACTGAGCGCCGACGCGCTCTCGATCGTCAGCCAGCGAAATGTCAGTCCCCTCATGGAGTGGGGCCTGGCAGGATGCCCGGATGCAGATCTTGGAGGAAATCGCGCCGTTGCTGCGTTCGCTGGCTGCATCGAGTCATGTCTACGCCAGTTGGGGCGCGATATCGAAGGCCACCGTCGCGGAGGAGGTGTTCGCCCTCGGCATGGTCGCGCAGGACGACTGGGCGCATCAGGCTGTCGCGGGCGCAGTCGGTCCCGCGTCTGCCCGCGAGATCGAGGCAGCATTTCGGCCCGTGGACGCGGAGGGAGCGATCGAGTTGATGACCAACCTGTCAGCCTTCGATCTCGTCTACTCTCGGAGCCTTCTCCGGGACCGCGATCACGCGGAGCGGGCGGCCACGCGAGTGGCGAAGCTGCTCGGTCGGGGCACGAGCTGGGTCACGAACACGGAGGGCATGGGCAACGGCCGCGCGTGGACGCCCGTCACCCGGCACGGCATCGATGTCGTCGTTGCCGGAACCACCGCAGAGCACTTCGTGATCCTCCTCGCCCTGGGCGACGACTAACGAGGGCCGGAGCATCTCGGAGTGTGACCTCTCGTCCTGGCCAGTACCTCAGCCTCCCGAAGAGCTCCCTCCTCCATCGTAGCGACCCCCGCCACGGCCTCACCGACCCGCGCTACGTCGCTTTCAACGAGTGATTGCACCAGATTCACCGGACGCCCCACCCGCATAGCGCTGCTTGAAAATGCCTGAGCATCCACGACGCTTCCGGCGGCCGAGCACTTTGGTCAGTCGTTGATCACCCGTTGAAAGATCCCGGCGAACTCGCCGTTCTCGATCAGTCCGGCGATCACGTCGGTCATGCTGCCGATGCCGGGATCTCTGACGATCAGGCCGTCCGAGACCCAGAAATACCGGCCTCCGAGGGCCTCGTCGGTCCCTGTCCAGAGCTTCATCAGGCGCTCGACTTCCGCGACGGTGAACACGGTCGCGGTCCAACAGGATCCGTCCTTCAGAGTCACGAAGACATCGACGTTGCAGACTTTGTCCAAGTCCTCGCCGCCGCTGGGCAGGAACGACGCCTGGAAGTTCTCCACACGGACCCAATACCGGGTCTCGTCCCACCCTCGCTCGATCGGCTCCGACGATGTGCTGGGGCTCATCGCGTGAGTGTCCCCGCTCGGGTCATCGATCTCAACCGAGATCCTCTGTCCCGTTGCCGCTGCCCGCGGCCATGGCCGGGGACGTTCGTCCGTACGCAACTGTGGAGAAAAGTCTGTACGCCGACACCAAGCCGCCCGCGACAAGAACATGGGCCGTCCCGCCAGCCATCAGTAGCGTCCGTCGAGAGCTTCGACGAGGCAGCGGAGTTCACGTGCCCGCCGTCGGGACATCGCCAGAATCACCGCTTCGAGGTACTCGCGGGCCCGCCACGGGTCTCCGCAACATGCCCACTCCGTGCAGCCGCCGCTCTCGTCGTCCCACAGGCGTCGGTTCGGCTGGTGGACGAAGCTTCTCCAGCGCACCATGGCCGACCCGATCGAGCCCGGCCACAGGTACTTCTTTTGACGTTCTATCCGTCGAACTTCAGCGAGAGCTGCCGAGGACAGACCATGGATGATCGTGATGTCGTCCTGCATCCGGGGCCGGCGCGGAAGCTCGGCACGGACACGGCCAGGCCGTCTACGCGGCATCGGCCTTTCTGATGATCGTCATGCCGGTCATCATCCCACCAACTGGCACCGTCCGACCAGACCATAGACCGGTCTCATGGTCCTGCGGACACGTCCTGACATCCCATCAGCGGCGCACAAGATGCCCCACGCGCCCCGCTGCAATCCTTCGCAACCACTACTCACAGTGAAGAAGGTGCCGACGACTCCACCCACAAGACTCCGCTGGACTGGTTCGGATAAGCGTGTGTCAGATGTTCCATGCTCCGGGTCGACCCGAATGAACGGCCCCGTCTCGAAGAGATCCGAGAGAACCTGGTCGCTCGGATCGCCGAGGCCGAACGCGAGGGCTGGCTCGGCGAGGTCGACGGCCTGAACGTCAGCCTCGCCGCCGCAGAGGACAAACTCATACAGCTCGATGCCGAGCAGGCTCGCACATCGACTGTGGTCCACCTCGGCCTGCCGGCCTTCCACCAGATCGGCCGCCCGATCCACCGAGGCGGACGCGTCGTCTCCCGGCTGAAGAGTGAAGGCAGTACAGAAATCGGTATGCGCAGGTTGTGACGCTGGTCCTACTCTCGGTGCGGGTGTTCCGGGTTGGGGGCACCCGTTTGAATGCACAGTGAGGATTCGCGCGTGATCTCGATCTACCTGTCTCTGAGCAACCCCCGCTGGACCCCGAAGACCGAGGCCGACCTCCAGGCCGCGATCACCGGCGGTCTCATCGAGGAGAAGCACTACTTCGACGCCAAGGAGATGCTCGCCACGAAGGGTGACAACAGGGAGTTGGCGCGCGACCTGTCGTCCTTCGCCATCGACGGCGGCACGATGATCGTCGGGCTGGCCGAGGACAAGCAGAATGGCACCTTCAGCCTCGCCCCGCAGCCCCTGCAGGGGCTGCCGGAGAGGGTCGAGCAGGTCGCCCACTCCCTTCCCGACCCTCCCCTGGTGATCCTCACCGACCCCATCAAGTCGGAGGCCGATCCCGCCCAGGGTTACCTCATCATCCACGTCCCAGCCAGCCCGCTGGCCCCGCACATGGTCGACGGGCGCTACTTCGGGCGCGGCGACAAGACCAAGCGGACTCTCCCGGACTCCGAGGTCGTCCGGCTCCACGAGCGACGCCGGAATGCTGAACAGGATGCGCTCGCCCTGCTCAAGCAGGAGATCGACAACGACCCGATGCACGACGTCGGGAAGCAGTCCCACATGTTCCTCGTCGCCCAGCCCCTCGCTGCCCCGCGGGACATGCTCCTGGACCTCACCAGCGGACCGAAGTGGAACCTGCAACTCGCCCAGCTCATCGATAAGGTCTACACCCCCGAGATCAACGCCCGCGTGGATGGCCTTGAGACCTACCCGAAGCTCATCGACGCGGGCAATGGCTACCGGCGCAGCGGCGGGGCGGCCCGGGCCAGCAACAACCTCGGCGAGGGCCGCATCTTCACCCGGAATCCGGGCGTCTACCACGACGAAAACGCGATCGAGCTGCAAATCTTCGAGAACGGAGGCCTCCGGCTCTTCTCCAGTCGCCTCTCCGAGCGGTTCGAAGGAGATGCCGAGGACCACTTCCTCCACGATCCCGCCGTGGTGGGTAACACCCGCCGCTTCCTCGCACTTGTGCGCCAGGCTGCGGCAGACGGCGGCTACATGGGTAACTGGGCCCTCGCCGTGGGCCTCACCAGGCTCCGCGGCCGCAGCCCCTACACCAGCGTTCCGCAGAACTTCCGGGGGACCTCCGTGCAGCGGAACCGCTACGACCGGGATACCTACGAACAGGCCACGGGGACCACCTGGGCCGAACTCAACGAGACTCCCGGAGCGGTCACTCGCCGTCTTGTCGGCTCTTTCCTGCGGACCCTCGCAGCCGAGGAGTACTTCGACACCGCGCTGAACGATGACTGACTCGAATTCTTGAGGCCCCTCAGCCGCCCTTTCGGGCTGCTGAGGGGCCTTTCCGTTAGTTCAGAGAAGTAGGTCGCCAGCCGCAGATACGTCTGGTCGACGTGGGACAACCGCCCGTACTTCAGCGCGTCAACCCCGCTGATGACGGGGGTGTAGCCGACGTTGCAGCCATGGGCCACCAGCAGCGCCGCGATCGTGACGGGGAGGTCCTTGAGCCGGGCTTCGCCACCGGTGACCGAGGTGAACGCCTGGTCGGCGCCGGTCCAGGAGAACACCTCCAGCAGCACCTCCGGCAGGTCGACGCGGGGCAGCATCGCGTTCACCGCCGCCCGCAGACCGAGCAGGGAGGCCGGTTCGGGCTCCGGCTCAAGCGCGGCGAAGTGCAAGCGGCCGTCATCGTCGAAAGAGATCTGCGCGTTCTCCGGCAGGCGGCCCGAGACCTCCCGGTAGGTACCGTCCAGCAGCGCTGCCCGCGCCGCCAGGCGTTCGCCCGCTCCCTCGGGCAGGCCCAGGGACGCAAGGACGGTGGACTTGGCCTGCTCCCACGCCTCACCCGCCAGCAGCTTCGCCCTCGGGTCGCCCCACTTGGAGGAGTTCTTCGCGAAGATCTCCCGCCGTCGCAGCATGTGGTGGAACTGCTCCAGCACGCAGAACACGTACGCCTTCCAGCCCACCGTCCCCGGCTCCAGGCCCGGCGCGGTCAGCACCAGACGCCGCCAGGACCCGGCCAGCAGCTCGGTATCGATCTCGACAGGTCCCACCTTCTTACGGCCCATCAGCTCCGGCAAAGTCTTCAGCGCGGCCAGAATCGGGGCACCCTCCGGAGTCGCTCCGAAGTCCACGACCTTGACCAGAAGCTTCAGGAACGGTCGCACCGTCCCGAACCGGGTGGCCAGCATCGCCCGCCATGCCTGATCCGCATCGGAGTCCAGCGGCGGGGTCAGCTCGAACAGCGCCGCGATCGCGGCGGCCAGCTCGCTGCGCGCCACCACCGCCTCGATCTGCTCCCACATCGCCGCCAGCGTCTGCACCTTCGGGGCGCTGATCTCCCCGGTGTCGGTATCGACCTGCTCGGCAGTGGTGTCGAAGACGACCTGGAACGCGGTCGCCAGCTTCGCCCCGGCCCGTTCGACTCTCGGCAGGGTCTTCATCTTCTCCTTGGCCGTCTCCCGCTCGGCCTTGGCCAGCAGTTTCGTGGCGATCAGCACCTCCAGCAGGTCCAAGGCGTCATCGACCGCCCGTGTCGTCAGGTGCACCGCAGTGGCCAGCAGCGTCGCCAGGCGCCGCGCGTCGTTGTGCCGCTTGAGCAGCGTCGTCTTGCCGTCCACCCCGTACCGCGACAGCTCCGCGAGCCGGTATCCTCGACACGTCCAGCTCACCCATGCCCAGATCAGCGATCTCCTCCGCCCGGTCCAGGGACCACTTCATCTGCGGGCCCGACACTCGCACCGGCCCGCGCCGCAGGCGATCCAGCTCCGAGACCCGCGCACCCGCAGGCACCGTCAGCAGCGAGTCCAGCACTGCTCGCTGGCCGATGTTCAGCAGTCCGTAGAGGGTGTCCCACAGCCGCTGGTTCGCCGCCTCCCGGACATTGCCCACCAGACGTGACAAGCGGCTCGCCCCGGGCAGAAGCACCCTGCGCTCGCGCAGCCATCCCACCGCCGCATCGAACAACGCCTTCGGCCCGTCCCCAGTCGTCCAGGCCCGCGCGTCCAGCCACTCACTCAGCTCGGCCGAGACCTCGGCAAAGTCCCGCCAGCCCCCCGCCTCCTGAATCTCCCCGGCGTGGGTGCGGGCCGTCCCGTCCCGTTCGCCGTACTCCTTTAGACACGACGGATCCGCAATCTCCAGATGCTCGGCCAGGTACTCGGCCACCTCCGCCGGCACCTGCCGCGGGTCCGGCAGGAACCGGCCCAAGTAGCGCACGCTCGTGAGCTGGACCGCGTACCCGAGCCGATTGTGCACACGCCGCTTGGCTTGCACCGCCTCCCGGTCCGCGTCGTCCAGGAAGAAGTACCGCTCCAACTCCGTACGGGACGGCGCCCCGACAAACACCCCGTACCCAGCATGCTCGCCCGACAGAAACTCGACCGCCACAACAACTCTCCGTAGATCGACAACAGCGACCCACGGAGGCTCTGACAGGCGATCACCCCAGGTCAAAGTGCCAATCAACACCGAGAAGGCTTAGCGCACGATCTGACATGGATGTTCCTCAAGCCCCGACACCACCACACCTTCGAGGTGACCGTACGCCGGACACCGGGCTGGGCGTCGGCTCCCGAGGCAAGTGCTCACGGACGAGAGGTATCTGACTCCCTTCATGTGGAGTGACGGAGCAGTGGGGCCCGGGCCGGTTGGGTGTCCGGGCCTTCGCCGTGTCCTCGGCAGATTTTCTTCCCGGCCGCTGCTGTCTGTCGGCTCCTGGACGGCCCCAGGGGGTGAAGGAGCTCTTGCGCTCCAGAAACGGAACGTCAGCACCCGCAGCGTCCCGCCCGCTCGAACAACCAGTCTCTGGAGGACATTCCCGTGAACGAGAACCCGGTGCCGCTCCTGTCGCAGCATGCCGCGCTCATCCTGACCATGGCCGTCGTCATCGGCGTCAGCATCGGCGCCCTCACCTACTCCTCCGAGCGCTCCTTCGCGAAGGCGCCCCTCGCCGGTCTCCTCGCCGCCGGTGCCTCCGTCGCGGTGATGCACAGCCTGATCGGCTGACCAGGGGGTGGCCAGGAAGGTCCTGGCCACCCCCTTTCACGCCGTAGCGGGGCGAACAGAGGCGAACACCGGCAGGAAAAGCTGAACCATCTGACTTGGCTCACAACCTACTTTGAAGCTCGCGGCCTTCTCCTCATCAGCCATACGAGCTGTCCACCAGCACTCGCCTGTGGACAGCGGCCACGTTCCACACGGGGCCGGGGCGATCCGGGATCTGAAAGGATCCGGGCATGCTCACCAACCAGACCGCCGCAGCTGGCCTCGATGACAACACCCCCTGGACCGCCCTGTACGACAAGACCGGCAGCGACCACAGCGACTACGTCTCCGAGGTGCGCAGCGCGGTCGAGTACGGCCTGAACGATCCTGGGCAATCGGTGGAGATGGCCTGTGCGGCCGCCGAGACCGCCGATGCCGCGGCCCAGGCTCTGTCGAGCACCTGGTCCCTCTACACCCCGCAGGACGCCGCGGCCGTCGCCTCCGCGCTCCTGGTCCAGCTCCAGAACAACGCCGACGCCTTGGCCGAGCTCGTGCGCGCGGTCGGCCGGCTCGTCGAGCGAGGTGAGGCCGAGCTGCCCGCCCCCGCCAGCCCCGGGCAGCCGGCGAACCTGGCCGACGCCCTGACAGCACTGCGGACGGTGGCCGACACGGTCAACGGACTGGTCGACCGGCACGCCTCCACCACCGTGCGCGCGCTGGACGCCGCTCCTGGCACCGCCGTACTGCCCGGCGATGTCCACGAGACCGTTGTCGCCGTCGCCGCCCTGCTCGCCGAGCAGTACGACCAGGAGGTGACGCTGAACCAGCGCCACCCCGACGGGACCTATGAGGACGATGACAGCGGATTCGGGTGCGGCTGCGACGTCACGATCGCCGCTGGCCGCGAGGAGTTCACCTTCCACCACGGCGACTCCGAGTGGGCGCTCACCCGGGAATCGGACGGCAAGCAACAGGCTGGTGGTGTCACCACCTTCAGCACCTGGGAGACCTTGAGCACCACGCTGAAGACCGCCCACCCGCAGCAGCTCACGGACGACATCCTGCGAATCATCGCGAACGGTCAGCAGAAGCTGTAGGAGACCGCTGACGGGAGCGGATCGAGTCCGTCGTATCGCCCGGCGACCCGGCCTACGACCAGCTCCCCGAACTGCCGCGTGCCCGACCCGATACGCGCGCCACTTCCGGTGCCGGATGAATCTTGTTCCTGGCACCGGAAGGTGCTTCAGCTTCGTGGCGGCGTGGACTCGCACTTCGGGCACCCATGGCCCTGCATGACGGACACAAGCCGGAAGCGTCGGATCCCATGACGGCCGGTGACGCACCGCGCGGTCCACGGCGCCGTGTGGGAGTGGGGGAAGGGTTCGGTCGGACGTAGGCCGGCCTGAAGCATGATGGCCTCGGCCAGACGGTGCGCCCGGTACCCCCTCCATCGCCCGCGCTCTTCGGTGTCGGCCTTCTCCCTCGGCGCTTCCTCCTTCTTCTTGGCCTGTACCCGGTCGTACGCCTTACCCCAGACCAGGAAACGGCCTTCCTTGACTCCGCAGGCGTACAGGTACGCGTGCAGCTGCCCGATACTGCTGGGCAGCTGCTGGCGGTGGGATATTCGATGCGCGGCGCTCCGGGACAGGAACGCGAACGGCTTCTGCGCCTCTCCGTCACGCGCGGCCTGGACCCGGTCCTCCATCTTCTGCATGGACGGGCGGTCAGCCACCTCCCAGACCCTGGCCAGTGCGCTGCCGAGCTCGTCGGCTGTGCTCACCATGCTGGGGTGCGGGGCCGCAGTGAGAGAGCGCCGCTGCCGTCCAAGAGGCCGAATGGCCCCTTCGAACAGGCGCTTTGCCTCCTCGGCGTCGAGACCGAGTTCGGTGACGTACCCCTCCACGATGGGCCGCTTCGGTACGGCGGCCCCGGACTCAGCTCGCTGAATGGTGGAGACCGACGTGCCGATGATATCGGCCGCCTGACCTTGCGTGAGTCCCATCCCGGCGCGGCTGCGGCGCAGCGCACCGGCCAGCTTGCCGACGGCGTTGTCGGGGTCCGGCACCTGCTTGAGGCGCCGGACCTTCCGCACGGTAGTCATGGCGCGGTCAGGCGGGGGTGGCCCGCAGTTCGACCAGGGCCGGGCGCAGCACGGCCAGCTTGGCGGTGGTGGCGGCCCGTGCCACGGGGGCTCCGATGAGACCGGCGCTGCCGGTCACGAGGACGGCGGTGACCGACTTCGTGCCCGAGAGGAACAGCACGGTCACGACGAGGACCACGACCGTGATGATGACGGCTTCGGGCCAGTTGAGAAGTGCTCTCGGGGGGATGACGCTGCGCGTCATGCTAAGCCCCTGTTCTTGATCACGTGTGCAGGAGGGTGCTCCTGCTTCCAACCAGGTTGTGCCGCTGGGCGGTTGGCTCGCCCGGATGCGGTGACGGAAATGCTGCCACCCCGTGACCATGAGTCATGACCGATCGCGCCGTTTTATTCAGGCGCATCCCACCTTCAAACTCGATGCGAGGCACTGGGCGTGAAGCTAGCCTTGGCCAAAGCGCAGACACTCTGTGTAGCGTCGAGTGCGTCTACCAGGGCGGCTCCGGGGTCGCTCGCCAGTGCCAATTCGGCGGAGCGTCACACCGAGGCAGATGATCATGTGAACACCCAGACGTAAACCAGTTTGGGTTGCCCTCTGCCCCCCCGCTGGGACGATTTTCCTAGCCCCTGCACCACCGTGATTCCAACCAGGTTGATCAGGGACACCGTGCGGGCCCTGGTTGGCTCCGGACCCGCAGCAACGAGCCGACAGCACCAGCTGTCGGCTCGTCCGCGTTCATCACCTCACCGCCGGGCCGCGCGGTTCCTCGCGAGCCGACAGCCCCGCCAGGCCGAACTCGTCGCCGCACAGCCCGTTAGACGGGAGGCAGGACAGGGTGGTCGGTGTGGTGGTGCGCGATCTCCACCCCGTACTCGCCGTCCATCGCTGCCCACACCCGGCGGCCCACCGCTTCGGCCACCGCGACCGAACGGTGCCGGCGGCCCTTTCTCTCGCCTATGCCGAACTGTTGCTTTCGACGCCAACCGATCACGGTTCAGCGGCTGTGCCGGCGGACGTTCCTGGACACCGCGTTGTCGGAGGTCACGTCTAGGTTGATCCGCAAGATCCCTGGCGAGTGGCGTCAGGGGTATTCGGAACGATCGTGGGGGTTGCTATGCACTGGTGGAACAGGAAGCCCGGGGAGCGGGCGGAGTGGCTGCTTGAGCCACTGGTGAAAGTAGGGCCGCTGCAGTTCGGGATGAACCCGGACGAGGTGGCATCGGCCTTGGACGGAGCGGTTGCCCACGTCTCACAAGGGTTGGGCAGCGGCATCGGCTGGGGCTACTACACAGACTGGGGTGTGAGTGCGGTCTACGGTGAGGACAATGGCCTGGTCGCCGTAGCGATCGATGCGATGGATGGGCCGCTGGTGCGCCTGCGGGACATCGACCTCATTGCCCGGGTGCCGTCCGAGGTGCGTGCAGACATTCAGGACCTCGCACTCCGGGAGGGGACTTCCGTACGAGTGAACTGGAGCGGTGATCCGGAAGTCGAGGCATGGGGGGTCTCCATGGGCGCCGCACAGGAGCAGGGGCTGACGCCCGAGGGGTACACACAGCGCCTGGACACGATGATCACCAACGCGCTGCTGGTTGGTCCCGAGCTGGCGAAGAACCCGTTCGGGTCCGAGCCGGTCATCCGTTGGCGCGACGTCCGTGACGAGCCTCCGAACGTTGGGGCGTGGCCAGTAAGAGCTCAGCAGGAGCGACAGCACTGGGACTGGACACCACTGGAGAGCGTCGGTCCGCTCAGGTTCGGTATGAAGCCGCAGGAGGTGGCTGCTGCGCTGAGCGAGGAGCCGACCACCCGCCATGGCCGGTATCCCTTCGGAACGTCTTGGGAAGGCCTGGGGCAGTGGATCTTGGGTGAGGACTGCTTCGACCGCGTAGGCGTGACCGCTCACTACTCCAGTGGCTATAACTGGCCCCCAACCCTCGGCGCTGTCACCGTTCACGGACGGACTGGGCCTCAGGTCGAGTTCGCGAGCATCCGGCTGATCGGCATGACGGTTTCGGCCGTTGACACAGCCCTGATCCAGCACATCGAAGAACGAGATCTGGGCTTGGTGATCGGCTGTGGCGGCGATCTCGGGGTGGACGGCCTCAACATGTACGTCCGGGCCAGTAGGGCCGGGGACACCGCGGTGAGTGAGGCCAGATTCTGTCAGGCGCAATGGGAGGACCACGGCTGATCCGCAAGGCGCCTTGATCGCTCCGCGGTGTACCGCATCGTGGGCGCGGGCCTCGGGGACCACTCGGGCGAACCCGGCCGGGGCGGGCCGGCCGCGCGTCACATGCCGAACGAGGACTCGACGTCGCCGATGATCTCGCGGGCCAGCTCGGTCACGTCGTCCTTGATGGCAGGGAACTCCTCGGCTTCGAGCAGCCCGGCCTGGTCCAGGTACTCGCGGATCCTGTCCACGATGACGGTCAGCGGATAGGCGCCGCGTCCATAAAAGGTGTTCCTCTTCAGGCGGGCAGACGGGGCAGGACCTGGCCGTCGGTGATCTGGGTGCGGGCGGTCAGGGCGTGGCCGTCGCAGACCACGTAGCGGTCGCCGTTGTCGGCCTGGATGGTGTGGGTGGCCGCCTCGGTGCAGGCCGCGTCCATCCGGTCGTACGGTCAGACAGTGAAGCAGACGGGGTCCATGCACCAGGAGTCGAAGCCCTCGGTCGGTCGGCGCGGGACTTGAGGGTGGCGCCGTGCTCGGGGCACACGCCTCACGGCACGGTGCGCACCGGCTCGGGTCGGCGGCGGTGCTCTGCAGGGCCTGGTCGTAGAGCGCGGCGGTGGCACTGTCGGCGGTCACCCCAGGGATTCTCCCGCACCCGCCGGCCCCTCTCTGGGCCATTCCCGAAAGTCACGCCAGCCGCGGCTTCGGCGGCCCGGATGCATCTGCTGGCTCGCTTAATGAGTTCCTCGTGCGCGGGCGCGCTCCACCGCCGGCACGGAGCCCGGTCTGTTCCAGCGGGCCGAGTTCGTGCAACGCCTGGAGCTCGTCGGCGCGGCCCGCGACCCGGGCCGCCCTCGCGAAGCTGGGCTTCCCGGGCGGACCCGGCCGCGGGCTCAGCGGCAGGCTCGGCCCCAACGACGTCGCCGGTGCTCGCCGGCACGTCGGCGAGTAACTGGGCCAAGCGCTCCCACGCCGCGAGCACAGCCGGCTCGCCAAGGTCTGCGACGAGATCCTTGTGCCGTGAGTCGTGCCGCGCGTCGAACCATGCGCTCTCAAGGACGACCGCGCCAGCGCCCGGCGCCGTACATCGCGGCGCGGCCGACACGGCTGGGGCGCCCAGCTCACGGGGCGCAGCGATGCGCGTCGCGAATGGGTGCTTCGGGGACCGTCCCTGCACACGGGTGCACTCCCGATTTCGCTTGGCCGTCGGGACCGTCCCTGCGCGCGGGCTGCACGGCTCGGGTCGAAGGAAGCACCCGTCACGGGTGGGACCGTCCCTGCGCGCGCGGGCTGCACGCCGGATGTGGCCAGCGCGCTGTGGCTGTGGTGGGACCGTCCCTGCGCGCGCAGGCTGCACACCAGGCACGCAAAGCTTGTTCGAGGTTCCTTGGGACCGTCCCTGCGCGCGCGGGCTGCACTACGGCTCCATCAGCGACTTGAGGTGCGCGACGGGACCGTCCCTGCGCGCGCGGGCTGCACTGTATGCGTAGCCGGCGGCGCGCAGGTCAGCGGGGACCGTCCCTGCACGCGCGGGCTGCACCGGGTGACCCGCAGCGGGAAGACCTTCCCGGTGGGACCGTCCCTGCGCGCGCGGGCTGCACCCGGCGGTCTTCGCTCACATACCCGAGGGCCGGGGACCGTCCCTGCGCGCGCGGGCTGCACCCGGCGCTCGGCGCAGTGGAGTACTGGAGGAAGGGACCGTCCCTGCGCGCGCGGGCTGCACCGTACGGGGCGGGCAGGCGCCGGTCGCGGCGGGGGACCGTCCCTGCGCGCGCGGGCTGCACCCTCGCTGGCCTGCGGCGCAGCGCTCAGAACATGGTCGGCCTGCCCACTTTCACCGATTGCGACAAAAGGCCTGTAGCTACAGCGTGGTGCTCGCGTTGGGACGGGTGGCTCGGTCTCCCGGCCACGGTGACCTGCCCGCGTGGGCGAGGTCTGCCTGCTTCCGCCTCCCGGACTCGGAGGGTTTCCTGCCCTTGCCACATGTGGCTGGTGCAGTCCACAGACGCTCTACTCCCCCATCCAGGGGACGAGGCCGCCCCGCAAGGGGAGGGCCAGGGCTCGAACATAGCCGAATGCCCTCCATCTACACATAAGCGACACTTCCTTGTTTTTCTGGGCAAGGGTTGTCAGTGGTGGATGTCAGGCTCCGCATCATGACCACCAACGGGAACACCACCACCATCGTCGTCCGCGAGCCGCTGGATCCCACCCCCGAGCAGGTGCTCGTCCTGAAGCGCTACGCCAACGCCTCCCGCGCCTGCTTCAACTTCGCCTACGGCCTCAAGCACGAGGCGCAGCAGCGGTGGGTGCGGGGCCGGGACCGGTTGATGTTGGAGGGGCTGAGCCGGGAGGAGGCGAACCGGGAGGCGCCGAAGGTGTCTGTGCCGCGGGCGTCGGATGTGCAGCGGATCTTTCTCGCGGTCCGGGAGAAGCCGCTGGCGGGGCCGCTTCGGGAGGGGGAGAGCGAGCACCGGCGGATGTTCCGGTGGTGGGCGGGGGTGAATGCCATCGTGTGTCAGCAGGCGTTTCGGGATGCGGATACCGCGTTCGCGAACTGGCGCGGCTCCGCTCGGCGTGCCGGGGAGGGGGTGGGGTATCCGCGGCCGAAGCGGGTGGGGAGGTGCCGGGATTCGTTCCGGATGACGAGTGTGCGGCTGGTGGCGTCGGATCTGCGGCATGTGCGGATCGGTGGGGAGAGGGATCCGGCCGGTCAGCGGGCGTTGATTGTGCGGTTGCACCGGCCCGCTCGGCGGCTGGCCCGGGAGATCGCCCGGGGCGGGGTGGTCAAGATGGTGACGGTCGCGCGTGAAGGCAGTCAGTGGTGGGTCTCGTTCAACGTCCGGATCGCTCTCCCGCCGCCGGCCCGGCTCTCCCGCCGGCAGAAGGAGGCGGGGACGGTGGGGGTCGATCTGGGGATCGCGGTGTTCGCCGCGACCTCGGAGCCGGTCATCACGGCCGACGGTAAGGAGCAATTGTTCGACAACCCCCGGCATCTGGACAACGCCCGTCGCCAGCTGCGCAAGTGGCAGCGGCGGATGGCCCGGCGTCATGTGAAGGGGCTGCCGGCGCACCGTCAGAGCGCGGGGTGGCGGGAGGCCCGGGACCAGGTCGCGCACCTTATGGGGCTGGTCGCGCAGCGGCGTGCTTCGACCCAGCACCTGCTGTCCAAGCAGCTTGTCACGCAGTTCGCGCACGTGGCGCTCGAAGACCTCCGGGTGAAGAACATGACCCGGACCGCGCGCGGCACCGTGGAGGCGCCGGGGCGGAACGTGGCGGCGAAGGCGGGGCTGAACCGGGCGATCCTGGATGTCGGGTTCGCCGAGATCCGGCGTCAGGTCGAGTACAAGGCGAAGTGGCACGGCGTGACCGTCACCGCGGTCAACCCCGCCTACACCTCACAGACCTGCCACCGGTGCGGGCACGTCGACCGCAAGAGCCGCCGCACCCGCTCACTCTTCCAGTGCACCCGCTGCGGACACGCCACCCACGCCGACATCGGCGCCGCCCACAACATCAAACACCGCGCCCTCAACCTCGAAGCCAACGAACCTCAATAGGGCTGCTGTGAGCAGGAGAACAGCGACGGCCGGGCTCCCCGAGCGGGTATGCCTGGCCGCCGCCGCTGGCCACGCTCCCTTCGAGTGCTGTCCGAGAAGGGCGGCCCGTCGCGCAGCTCACTGGCCAATTGAGGCGCTCAGTCACACCGGTCTGGTCCTCCTTCCTGACGGCCGGCTGTTACAGGTCGAATTCCAGGTGTTCGATGTCTGTGAAGCGGACTTCTTCCAGGGAGCCGGCGCGGCGGCCGCCGTCCTGGAAGTAGGCCTCTTTGAGTCCTTCGGCTGCGATTTCCTGGAGGCGGGTGTCGCCGGCGCCGGCTTCTTGGGCGTCGAAGAGGCGGGCTGCGTGGTGGGGTGGCAGGGCGACGGTGAGGTGGCGGATGCGGTTCTCGTCGGTGGATCCGATCGGTGCGGTGTAGCCGATGCGGGCGCGGGTGTCGATGATGATGCCGCCCGTGGATGCTGCCTTCGCCTTGGCCTTGGCCCGGATCTGCGGCTGCCACCTCTTCTTCACCTCGCGCTCTATGCGCGCGGCGAGGTCCGGGCGGGGTTTTTTGATCTGGTTCTTCACGTACCGTTCGACGGTGCGCTGGGAGATGCGCAGCATCTGCGCAACTGCTTTGGTGCCGCCCAGTTGTTTGACGAGGTACCGCATCTGCGGGCCCGCGCTTTTCGGTGCCGGGCGGGTGAACGCCTTCTGTACCGCCTTCTCCAGGCCGTCCCCGATCAGGCTCATCGTGGCCTTCTCCTATTCTCCGTTGTCGGCGTCGGTGACGGTGCCGTCCTTGATGGACCGGGCGAGGTTGAGTTCCGGCGCGTTGAACTGCTCGCGGACTTGCTCTCCCCATAGGACGGTCTGGGTGCCTTCGTGCTTGACCAGGCCGGGGTTGATGCCGAGCTTGAAGCCGCCGGGCAGCGGCTTGCCCTGGCGGTGGGGCAGGAAGTCCAGCGGCGAGGGCCCGTCGGCGGCGTAGACGACGCAGTCGGACAGGATCGCGATCGGGTACTGCCCGGTGAACGCGGCGTGCTTGATGACCTTGCGGTGGAGGTTGATCCGGGTGCGGGAGATGACCGCGGCCCGGATGTCGGGGCGCCATGTCGGGCGCTCCAGGGCACGCCACCGCTCGCCCGGCCGCCAGCCCTCCCCGCGCGGGCGTTCGCGGAGCTTGCCCAGGCCGCCCTTGACGGTCGCCTTGATCGCCGTGATGACGATGCCCAGCTCCGGGTCGCGGGCTTTGTAGCCGTCCATCGCCGTGAGGAAGTCGGCCGGCGAAAGGTCGGCGTCGACGCCGAGGTCGGCCATCGTGGCGAGGTAGGCGTCGCGCAACCGGCTGTACCAGCCGTCCAGGTAGCGGCCGTTGTCGTACCGGACCCACGCCTCGGTCGGCGTCACGTCGTAGCCGAGCTCCACCGCGTAGGCGACGGTGGGCGTCGCATACCAGGCCGGCCCCGTGGGGCGGTCGCCCTTCGGTGTGAACGGCGAGGGCAGCAGCGAGCCGTCCAGCTCCGCCCACTCCTTGCCGACCTTCACCCTCGACAGGTCGACGTGCGACAGGTCGACCAGCCAACTGCCGGGCAGCTTCGGGTCGAACGTGAGGCTCTTTACGTGCGTCGGCTCGCCGAGGCCGACGTTCAGCCCGTTCGCGCCGGCGGCGAAGGCCATGTTCACGTCCAGGCCGACCAGGTAGCGCAGGGTGCATTCGTCATCGGTCATCGGCCGCGCCCAGTCGTACGCCTCCTCGAACAGCTTCTCCGCCGGGCCGCGCACGTGGAAGCGGGGCAGGCCGGCGAGGATCGGGTGGCCGTCGGGGGCCTCGCACGGCGCGCAGTCCACCGGGTCGCTGCCGAGCGAGCCGGGCGTTTTGGTCTCTGCCTGCCGCAGGGCGCCGGTCTCCTCGTCCCGCACGGCGTGGGTCGGCGGGTGCAGCGCGGTCATCAGCTCCAGGCCGGTGACGGCGGTGGAGCCGCGCGGCGTCATCACCCTCGATGCGTAGACGCCCAGGACGCGGGCGAGCTCCGCCGGCGGGAGCTGCGCGGCGGTGCCCCAGAACCGGGCGTCCAGCGCGTTCCACGACGGGACGCACAGCTGCACGCACTGGCGTTCCGAGCCCTTGGCCGGACGGTAGATACGCGCCCACGGCCCGAGACCGCGCTTGGTCAGCTTCCAGTCGGCGCGCACCAGCTGCTTGACGGCCTTGTGGCCCTCCGGGATCCGACCGGCGTCCCTCTCCTGTGCCGTCAGCGAGGCCGGGAGACCGTAGCGATCCAGGGCGGCCTCGGTGAGCACGAGCAGCGGGTCAGCGGGCCGTCCGGGGCCGGACAGCTTCGGCTGCCCGAGCTTCGCCTCCTTGAGTGTCCAGTCCACCAGGGACGGCAGGGACTTGGCGGGCACGTCCAGGACCAGGCCGCCGGTGCAGTACGCCAGAACCTGCCCGTCCGAGTCGACGTCGACGACCGCCAGCGGGCCGTTCTCGAACCGCGGGTCGGTGTCGCCCACAGGGGTGCCGGCCGGGGCCGCCTTCCGCGTGCCGGGGCGGCGTGACGTCGACCGCCCGGTGGTCACCGCGGGACGGTGTGCGGCGGGAGTGGGGTAGACGGATTCGACGGCTTCGTCGATCAGGGCGCCCGGCACCTCGGGCATTTCGCCTGACGGGGCGGGGGTCTGGGTGTTCTCGGGTGCAGTCGTGACCGCGGCCTCGGGCGCCTCCCCCGTGAACAGGGACCGGGCTTCCGCCGGGGCGGGGGTGCCGGCGGGCGTGGGGGCCGGGTAGAGCTCCGCGAGCTGCTTGAGCAGTCGCGCGTACGCCTCACGCTCCGGGCCGCGCGGCTCCGTCGGTCTGGTGGCCGACTCCCAGGCGGACACCGTGGCCCGCCGCACCTTCAGTGCGCCGGCGACATCGTCCAGCGTCAGGCCGTGCGCGACCCGCAACCGCTTGCGCTCCTCCGCCGACGGGAGCACGGAGCGGGACGCGACCAGTGCGTCGACTGCGTCGAACATCTCGGACATGGGACACCTCCTGACCAACACCCTATCCCATGAAGCGTAAATCTCGCATGCTTTTACCGTACGAATACCGTACGCACCTTGGGGGTGAGGCGCACGTGCGGGCTGGCAATCGGATCGAGTCGGCGGACGCCGAGGTGCTCTCCGCGATGGAGCGGGCCTGCCGGGCGGTCGGCTGGGAGTTCTCTTGAAAGACCTGAGCGAACGCTTACCCGCCACGTTCGTCTACGCCGGCATCAACGTCACCGACACCCCAACTGTTCACCGGCACCCGCGGCGCCCAACTCGCCGGACGGGCCACCCTCATCGACTGCGAGCCCATCCCCGCCCGCCACGGCACCCGCCAACGGGCCTTGACCCCGGATGTTGAACACACGAGACACTGGATCCTGAGGATCTGAGAACGGACATCTCGTGGTCATGAAGAACTATCCTCCGCAGTTCAAGGCGGATGCGGTCGCGCTGTACGAGTCGCGGCCGGAAGCGACGATCAGGTCGGTCGCAGCCGATCTCGGGATCAACCCGGAGACGCTGCGGAACTGGGTTCGGGCAGCCGGGGTGAGCCGTCCCCGAGGACGGCGGACGCAGGAACCAGCCCTGCCGCCGGCGCCGCTGGAGGCGGAGAACGCCGCCTTGCGGAAGAAGGTCCGTGAGCTGGAGGAGGAACGCGAGATCCTGCGCAAAGCGGCGAAGTATTTCGCCGGGGAGACGTGCTGGTGAACCGCTTCCAGTGTGTCGCCGACCTCCAGCGCCGCTACGGCGTGAAGCGGCTCTGCAGCATCCTCGGCGTCAGCCGCTCGAGCTTCTGCTACTGGCGCCGGACGGCTGCCGACCGGGCCGCCCGGCAGGCGGCCGACGCGAGGCTGGCCGCCCGGATACGGGCGGTGCACCAGGAATCGGACGGCACCTGCGGAGCCCCGAGGATCACCGCGGAGCTCCGCGAGGAGAACGGTGTCGCGGTCAACCACAAGCGCGTCGCCAGGATCATGCGGGCGTCGGGGATCGCAGGAGTCCAGTTGCGTCGCCGACACCGCACCACTGTCCCCGACCCGGCCGCCGCCAAGGCCCCGGACCTGATCAGCCGCGACTTCACCGCGGACAGACCGAACACGAAGTACGTCGGCGACATCACCTACCTGCCCATCGACGGCGGGAAGTTCTGCTACCTGGCGACCGTCATCGACCTCGCCTCACGCCGTCTGGCGGGCTGGGCTATCGCCGACCACATGCGCGCGGACCTCGTCACCGACGCCCTGGCCGCGGCGATCCGCACCCGCGGCAGCCTCGCCGGATCCATCATGCACACCGACCACGGAGCTCAGTACACGAGCAGGATTTCCGCCGAAGCCTGCAGGCCAGCAGGGGTTCGGCGGAGCATGAGCGCGGTCGGGTCCAGCGCGGACAACGCACTCGCCGAGTCCTTCAACGCGACCTTCAAACGCGAGACCCTGCAAGGGCGAAAGAGCTGGCCGACCGAGCGCGAGGCCCGACTCGACGCCTTCCAATAACTCCACCGCTACAACACCCGCCGCCGACACTCCCACCTCGGACAACGATCACCGATCGCCTTCGAGAACGCCCTCCACCGCACACCAACTACGCTGACACAAGCCGCATAACCCGTGTTCAGGATTCGGGGTCAAGGCCCATGAACGCCTTGGCCGGACTTATGGCCCGGCTGCATTCCGTCCCGGCACCCGAGGGCTTGCGCGGCCTCGGTGACATCGCGCGTGACATGCTGGCGTCCGTGCCCGCGGCCGCCGCCGCCCTGCCGGACCCGAGGACCAGCGGCGGCTGCACGACTGGGCATCGGCAGTCACCGAGCTGGCCGACGAACCCGGCGACCGGATGCTGCACTGGGACCTGCATTACGACAATGTGCTCGCCGCCGAGCGCGAGCCGTGGCTGGCCATCGACCCCGAACCCCTTGTCGGCGACCCGGGCTTCGATCTGTGGCCGGCGCTGGACACCGGCTGGGAGGAACTCCACACCGCCAGGGACGCTCCCCGGGCGGTGCGACGCCGCTTCGACCTGCTGACCCAGGCCCTCGGGCTGGACCGCCAGCGCGCGGCCGGCCCCACCACTGACCACTTCACACCGAACGCGTCACACCCCCATAACCGGCATGGGTGCCTTGACGCTGCCGCTTCTGCAGCTATCTCTGCTCGCCGATTGGGTTCAACGGTCTGCTCGGCCACCTTGAGTGACACCTCGTCATCTGCCGGTTCGGAGTCCGTGAAGGAGAAGGTCGAACAGGAACAGGTCTCCCAGAATGAGCCCGCAGTCGATCCTTCCAGGTACGCGGTTCCTGCCGACGAGATGCCGGAGGAATACGAGGTCCACCCCCCTCTTTCGCGGCGACCCAAGGGGGGGGTCCCGGCCGAGGGATGCTGACACCGGCGCCCAGCAAATAGGGCATAGAGGGAGGTCGAGTCGTGGGTGAAGTGACCCATCAGGTCCCGGCTCTTCCGTTTTGTGCCGCGAGGTCCAGCCGTTGACCGACCGCGGCTTCCTTCGCGCTACCCCGACGATTTCGCGCTCCCGCATGATCCGAGCGACGCGCTTGCGGTTCACCATGTGACCTTGGTCCCGGAGTTTCGGGTGAGAGGGAGATCCTCCTCGGGTCTGATGGGAGATGCCGTCCACCGCGCCGGGCTCGGCAGCCGTTCATCTCGAAGGTTATTGCTTGAGGAGGTGAGCGCCCTCTCCGACGAGGTAGGCCTCCTCCACCCAGCCTGCGAGGGTCTCATCGAGCTGGTCGGCGGAAGTGAGAGTCAGGTGGTGGACGTAGAGGCGTTTGGTGTAGGGGGCGGCGCGGGTGATGCGCGGGTCTTCGACGGCGCGTTGGAGATCGAGGTAGGCGCGGATGCCGGTGGTGACGGGGTGGCAGCCGGCAAAGCCACGGCGCACGCCCTTGAAAGTAACGGTGCTCCTGGAGACGGAGTAGACGAAGGGGCCGCACCGTTCGACGAGTCCGACGAACTTCCAGAACATCGCGACAGAGGTATCCGGCTTGTCTACGAGGTGGTCCTCGACCGTCCATTCCACGGATGTCATCCGGTGACCGTACAGGACGCACTCTGCACGGTTGTGGCCGTTCAGGTTCAGCTTTCCCTGCGGACACGAACTCCACGCTACGAGGGAGACTCACGTGCTGAATGCCGCCGTACCGTGGACGATTCGCTATCCCGACGCCTCGGTCACCGGAGTGGGACGAGGGCGACGACGGGGGCGGTCAGGAATGACGGGCAGGGCCTGGTCGGCGGCGCGCGGCCCCCGGCTCAGGGTGACTGCGGGGCGCCGTGTCGCAGGCCGCCGAAGAGGAGGGCGGTGATCTGCCGGGCCTCGACCAACCAGCCTGGCCACCGGGGGCAGCCGGGGCTTGGGCGCGGCGACCGCGCGCCGCTTCGTCGCCGCAGGCGCGACCGTACTGACGGCCTCCCGCAGCCGGCCCGATGAGGACGGGGGCGCCACCTTCGTGCCGACGGGTCTCTCGACGCGGCGGGGCGTGGCCGAACCCGGCCGCCGGGTCGTCGACCAGGTGGGCGGAGTGGACGTGCTCGTGAACAACGCCGGCGCGGCCAGCGCCCCGGGGCCGGCCCTGAGCCGGTCCGACGCTTCCTGGCGTGCGGACCTGGAGATGAACCCCCTCAGCGCGGTACGCCTGGACCGGGCCCTGGTACCGGGAATGGTCGAGCGGGGCTCCGGCGTCGTCGTGCACGTCTCCTCGATCGCGAGCCGACTTCCCCAGCGCGCCGAGGCGTCCTACGCCGCCGCCAAGGCCGCGCTCAACACCTACAGCCGCGAACAGGACACCTCTTCTGTCCGCGTTCGACCTGAGCCGGCCGCCGTCGCCGAGGGTCTGTGCGGTAGAGGGTGGGGGCTCAGTCGGGTTTGATCAGCGACTCGGGCGGTGAGCCGGCCGTCGAAGGTGATGTCGAAGGCTTGCAGCGCAGCCCGCTACCTGGATCCGGGGCGGCAGGCACGTGGGACGAGGTGTGGTGACGCAGAGCGCGGATGCCGGGCTCTCACCACCGACGAGTACGCGGGCCGCCCGCTCGCCGTGCGCGGGTACTGGCACACGTAGCCCAGCGGGCCCACAGCCGGCCAGGGGCTATGCGGCGAAGCCGACATTGGTGCAGTACTCGTACGCTCCGTACTGGGATCCCAGATCAGGCAGGACGTCGTCGGTCCAGGCCGCGTCCAGGCCGTGGTGGTCACCTGCCGCCCACGCGCCGACGATCCGGTCCCAGCGGCGCACGTTCATGTGCCGGAAGGGAACGTCGCGTTGCAGCGGGCGGGCCACGCCGGACTGGTTGAGGGGGTGGATCTCCACCCGTGTGCCGCCGTTCGCGTTGAGGCGCTTGAGCAGGTGCCGGGCCACGTTCTGCCGGCGCACCGCCCGGTAGGATCGTCGATCTTCTTCAGGTTCTTCACCGAGGGGCGGCGCTTGCCCTCAAGCCACGCCTTCAGCGTGCGGTCGGTCACCCTCAGTCCGGCGTCCCTGGCGGCCTGACGGGCGTGGTCGGACCTCGTCAGGTAATTCAGGCGCGCCATCAGACCGCGCTTCGCGGTGACGGGGGTGGCGATGCCGCCGGCGAGGTCGTCGAGTCTCCTTCCGACGAGTTCGCTTCCCCTGACGCCGCCGGCGCCGAACTTCCCGAATTCAATGTTCCTCTCCGGCATCTACTGCTCCACCCCCGTCGTGTCGGTGCCCGCGGTGTAGAGGTCTTTGACCTTGACGTCGGTGACCCCACGGCCTTCGGGAAAGACGCGGCGCCAGCCGCCGATGACGTGGATTTCGTCGGTGCCCATCGCGCGGACGACAGCGAGCCCTTCGTCGTGGGCTTTGAGCGCCTTCATCCAGAGGTTGGCGAAGGCCTGCGAGCGGATGATATGCATCCAGTCCGGCCGGTACAGTTCCCGGTTGTAGTTCGACTCCCCCATGGTGGAGACGAACTTCGAGTACATCGCCTTCACGTACTCCAAGGTCACCGTGTCGCCCTGCTCGATCGCCGTGTCGCGGGCGTCCTTCAGGGCGATACGGAACTTCTCCAGCAGGTTCTCCGTGGCCCCGGAGGTGTAGGACTCGTGGATCTGAGGAGGCTCGCACAGCTGGTGCCTGGGGCCTGACAGGCGCAGCAGGAGACGCAGGGTGGGTTCGGTGACCCACAGGGGTCCGGGTTCGTCGCGTTCGCCGATGGGTTGGGCAGGACCGCGTCGTGCTCCCAGGCGGGTGAGGTGATGAGGTGGACTCCGGCGCGGCGGCGGTCGTGCGGCATGCCGGCGGTGTGCTCAAGCTGTCCGAGCGGCAGATGGGTCTTGAGGGCGGACAGGTAGGCGCCATTGATGTCGAGCGCTGTCACTTCGTGGGCGCCGGAGGGCAGTTCGGCGCGGGTCCACCTGGGGCGGGCCTCCCAGATCTGGTCGGCGCCACGGGAGGTCTGTTTCTTCAGGATGCCGGGGATCCAGGGGTGGGCGATCACGTCGTACCGGGCGCCCTTGCGGGTCTCGTCCAGCAAGCGCATCGCGTCCGGGATCGCCTTCCTCAACAGCTCCGCGGTGGCCGCTTCCACGTCGCCCTCGTACTCGGCGAGCGCTCCCTCAACCGCCGCACGGATCAAGTCCACCGGAGCTGACGACTCCGGGAACGCCCGGCGGGCCGGGCCCTTGGCCCGCTCCGGCAGCTTCGAGGCCGGAGCGGGCCGGTCGGCTACCGGGGCCAGCTGCGCCTCGACTGTGCCGCCCTGGCATTCGGCCGGATCCAGGTGCTGGGCGAAGCCCTCCACCCGCTGTCCGGCCGGATGCCCGCACAGCACACACGGCTCCGGCGCGGTGAGTACTTCTACTTCGTCCCCGCCCTCGAACTCGGAGGAAGCCGGCTCGGTCGCGGCGGACTCCACCGCCGGTTCGGTTTCAGGCGTGGTGTGTCGGTGGCGTACTTGGCGCACAGCCCGTCCAGGAGATAGGCGTACTTGCCGCGCACCTCACCGACAGGGTCCCGGCCGCCTTCCCAGGCGCTGACCGTGGAGGGGCTCACTCCGAGAGCACGGGCCACCTGCGCCTTCGACAGCCGAGCCTGCTCGCGCAGGGCACGGCGGGCCTCGGGGTCCGGGAGGTCGGTGTGCGGGCCGACGGAGGCGAGGAGCGAGTCGATCGTGTCGAAATCACTCACCGGAACACTCCCTTCAGATGTAGGTGACGGGGTTGCGGGACAGGTGCGGGCTCTTGGTGGCGCGGCCGACACGGTCGTCGCCACGCAGCAGCTCCCCCTGGAGGGCGTAGCGGTCGCCGAGTTTGGAGATCCCGGTGATCGTCGCGACGGCGAGGACAGTGCCGCCGGTGTTGATGATCTGCGCCTCGTCCTGGGCGAGAGCACGGTCGGCGTTGAACTTCCAGATGCCGCGGCCGGCCTCCCAGACTTCGTCCTCACTCATGCCGGGGCGCCATCCGATGGTCGTCCGCCCGAGCATGTCATCGGGGGCCGCCTCGCGCTCGGGGCCGATCTGGTCGTGCCGCCCGGCGTTGCGCGCCGTGCTGCCGACAAAGCCCCAGCTCAGGGAAGTATGCAGGTCAGAACGGGTGGCGTAACTTCGGCGTAACGTGAAGCGGGTAGTTCTTGATGCCGAGTGGAGCCGAGGGAGCCGAGTGGAGCTGACGGGAGGTGACGCCCCTCATGGGTGAGGCCAATGGTGCAGACGCGGTGAACGCCGTGGATTCGGCGTCGTCGCCCGGCGCCCGGCTGCGTCCGCGAGCCGAGCGGGCGCGTCAGGTCGCGGACGTACTGCGTCAGCGGATCACCGCCGATGCCTTCGCCGGTGGTGTCCTGCCGGACGAGCGGGTTCTCGGGCAGTCGCTCGGCGCCGGCCGCAACGTGGTGCGCGAGGCTCTCGGCCTGCTGCGTGACGAGGGTCTGATCACGCGCCGCCGTGGCATCGGCACCCGTGTCACGGCACCGAAGCTCGGGCACGGCCTGGACCGCCTCACCGGCCTCGCCGAGACCCTCACCGCTTACGGCACTGTCACGAACGAGGTGCGCGCGGCCCACGTCGTGCCGCACGCGCCCAGGGACGTCACGGAACGGCTGTGCCTGCCGGAGGGCGGCGAGGCCGTGTGCCTGGAGCGGCTGCGCAGCCTGGACGGCACCCCGCTGTCCGTGGACACCAGTTGGCTCACTCCCGATGTCGGACGCCCCCTTCTCGACCGTGATCTGATCCATCGCGATGTGTTCGACCTGATCGAAGAGGTCACCGGCACCCCTCTGGGGTCGGCCGACGTCACGGTCCACGCGGTCGCGGCCGACGGTGACACCGCCCGACTTCTCGGCATCGGCGAGGGTGCCGTGCTGTTCGCCATCGAGCGCCTCACCAGACTTGCCGACGGGCGGCCGGTGGACGCGGAGACGCTCCGCGTGCGGGCCGACCGCATGATGCTGCGGACCCGCCTGCATCGCGGCCCGTCGTCACCGAACCCCTGAGAAGCCGGGCCGCGCCGAACCCCCTCGCAGGCCGGCGAAAGGGCCCAGGACCAGCGTCAGCAAAGGAACACCCGTGCACGAGAGCCTCGACGCCCTCACTCTTGTCCTGCTCGCCCTCTTCGGCCTGGCCGGCGGGATCGGCATCACCGCGGTCGGGCCTGGCGGTGTGCTTCCCACCATTGGCATGTTCCTGCTGACCGGGCTGCCGCCGTCCACGGTCGCCGGCACCGCCATCGCCACCCACATCGCGACGGGCACCCTCGGCACCGCCGCCTTCGCACGCTCCGGGCAGCTCAAGGCCGGGCCCACCCGGCATACCGTAGCCGTCCTGGCCGTCACCGCCCTCGTCGGGACGCCCATCGGGGTCCTGCTCAACACCCTGGTGTCCGGACGGGAATTCGGGGAACTGCTCGCCTGTGCCGTCACCGTCACCGCCGTCCTTGTCTGGCTGCGGGACCACCGCGAGCGCCGTGCGGGTGCCGCCGTCGCCCCCTTGTCCGGCGAGCACATCGGCACGGCCCCGTCCGTCGCCGTCGGTCTGGTGGTGGCCGTCGCCGCGGGCCTGTTCGGCCTCGGTGGCCCGATGCTCAGCGTTCCCCTGCTTGTGGTCTGCGGCCTGCCCGTGCTGACCGCTCTCGCTGCGGCCCAGGCGCAGTCCGTGGTGATCGCGGCCATCGGCACGGCCGGCTACGCCCTGCACGGATCGGTCGACTGGTGGCTCGCCGCCGTCGTCGGCGTACCGGAACTCGTCGGTGTGCTCATCGGCTGGCGCATCGCCCACGCGGTCCCGGAGCGGCGCCTCAAGTACGCGTTGGTGGGTGCCCTGTTGGCACTTGCGCCGTACCTCGCCCTCCACGCCTGAGGCATCGTGGAACCTGCCCCGGGGGCACACGGCGGGAGCGGTCCGGACGCGGGCCTCCTGCTGCCGCGGGGCCGGCCGGCCAAGCGCGGAGGCCTTCCGGGTGCGGTGCGGAAGGCCCCGCACGAACCCCGCAGGCTGGGGGTTTCGTGCGGGGCCGCTCACGGTTGGGGGCTGTCAGACTTCGGTCAGGTCGTACGTTCCCGTGCCGTCCTGTTTGCCGCTGGAGTACTGGCGGATGAACTCACCGTCCGCGTAGCGGTCGTGGCCCATCATGGAGCCGGTGTACTTGTTCTGTACGCCGATCGACGAGCTGCCGGGTACGTCGCGGTAGATGTAGAAGCGCTGGAGGTCGTCCTCCGCGCAGGGGGCCGTCATCAGGGTCGCTTCCTCGGTGGCCGCGTCCTGGGCGGCGATGGTCGCGCAGCCGCCGTTGCCCCAGTTCCACAGGGTCGCTTCGAGGACGCCGTTGTGCTCCGTCACGTCACACAGGCGCCAGTTGTCCAGGTGGGCGCTGAAGATCGTCGAGGGGCGCAGGCGGACGCCGTCGGATTCCAGGAGCGGGGCGCCCCAGGAGAGGGGTTTGCCGGGCACGGCGATCTTGTAGCTCTCGGGCCCGCAGCTGAGTGCGGCTCGCACGGCGGGGCCGGTGGTCCCGGGCTGTCCGGCGGAGGTACCGACGGTGGGAGCCGGGGGCTGCGCGGCGCGGTCCTGCTTCTGCTTTGCCGTCGGTGCCACCGCACCCGCGGGGTGCGAGGTCTTCGCGGCGGCCGAGCCGCAGTCCAGGAGGCTCTGCGCCTTGGCCATGACGCTGCCTGCGGGCACTGTGTCCTCGCAGCGCACCGCGCCTTCCTCCATCGTGGTGAATGTGGTGAAGCTGCCGCTGCCGGATCCTTCGATCCACTTCAGTGTCCAGCTGCCGTCGTCCTGTTGGACACGGTTGCAATTGAGGCTTCCGTACGTGCCGGTGACCTTCTTGGTGCCCTTGTAGGCGCCGTAGTAGCCGGGCTGGTTGAAGTTCCACGTGACCGCGTTCGACTCGCTGCTGGTGGAGGTGTATTCGACCTTTACCTCCAGGCCCAGGGTCGCGCCGACCTGGCCGAGGGCCTCGGTGCCGTATGTGCCGTTGACACTGCCGTTGGCGCCGACGGAGACGGTGATGGTGGTCTGGGTGGTCGTGGTGACCGTCTGGGTGCCGGTCGTGCCCTCGGTGACGTACCAGCCCTTGAAGTGGGTGACCGTCGGGGTGACTTCGGTCGTTTTGATGTACGGGTGGCGTGTGCCGAGGTCGGCCGGCGTACAGGCGTCGCCGAGTTCGGCCTGTGCGGTGGCGGCGGGCTCGGCGGGTGCGGCCGTGGCCGGTGAGACGGCAAGGCCCACGGTGGCTACGGCGGCCGAGGCCGCACAGGCCATGAGCGCGGTGCCTATGCGGCCGACGGGACTTGTGGGGCGCATCGTTGCCCTTTCCCCCTGGTCGTGTGTGTTCGGTCAAGGGGTGAACGTAGTGGCCGCGGGGGTGACGGAGGGAGCCCCGAACTGGCCAAAATGTACATAGAGGGGCTTATTCCGCCCCTGTCGCGCAGAAGGGTGAGGCACGCGGCACGCGGCGGACGCTTCAGGATGTGGGGGTGACTTCTTCGAGCAGCCGGCCGTGTGTCCCGGCCATCAGTCTGTCCAAGGTGATTGAGCGCGCGCCCGATCTGGTGCCGCTGTACGAGGCGGCGGGCAGCAGTGTCCGCGCGCACGGGCTGGAGGGCATGCGGGCCGCGGTGTATCCGGTGCTGGACCGCTCGGGGTCGATGCGGCCCTACTACCGGGACGGGACCATGCAGCGTCTGGCCGAGCAGGTGTTGTCGCTGTCGGCGCATCTTGATGACGACGGCATAGTGCCGGTGGTGTTCTTCTCCACGGACGTCGACGGGTCGACGGATCTGGTGCTGGGCCGGCATCGGGGGCTCGTCGACAAGTTGCACGAGAACCTCGGTCACATGGGCCGTACGAACTATCACTGGGCGATGGATGAGGTCATCGACCACTACCTGGCCTCCGGCAGCAGCGACCCCGCCCTGGTGATCTTTCAGACCGACGGCGGGCCGACCAGCAAGCTCGCTGCCGAGCGGTATCTCTGCAAGGCGGCTCGTCTTCCGTTGTTCTGGCAGTTCATCGGGTTCGGTGACCCCGATGCCAACGAGTTCGCGTTCCTGCGCAGGCTCGACACGCTCGCTGTTCCGGGCCGTCGCATAGTCGACAACGCCGGCTTCTTCCACGCCGGCCGTGACCCCGGGGCCGTCGAGGACCATCAGCTCTTCGACCAGTTGCTCCAGGAGTTCCCCCAGTGGGTGGCCGCCGCCCGCGCCGCGCGTGTCGTGGGGCCCTGAGTCCTGCGGCGCGCCGTCTTTGCCGGGGGAACTGCGGGTGGTGTTTGTGGCATCTCCTTCATGCAGTGGTGTTGTTCGGGCCGGCCGGGACGGCTCGGCGTGCGTTGCGGAGGGGTGGCCGGGGTGGACAGCGAGTCGGGGGCGCGGGCGGACCGTCTGGATGGCGTCGGTGGCGCGGCGGAGTCCGGCGGCGGTGCGGCGTCGGTGTACGGGTATGCCGGCGGTGGCGACGACGAGCCGCAGGACGCGATACCGGAGGGGTGGGCGGATCGGTCCGCGTCTTCGGGGCAGGGGGCCGAGCCGGGTCCCGAGGACGCCCCGCCGCGATCGGATCCGGACGAGAAGGACGAGGAGGAGGAGCGCCGGCCCGGCCGTCGGCGGGCGGTGCTCGTCGTGGTGGCCGTGGTCGCCGCTTCGGTGTGCTTGGCCACGTGGGCGCTGCTGCCCGGCGGGGCGGCCGAGGACCGGGCCGCCCCTTCGGGCGGGGGGTCGCCCTCCGCTTCCCCTTCGGTGTGGAAGATGCCTCGGCCGGACCTGACCACGCCCGACCGGGTGCGCGGGCTGATCGCGGACGTCAAGCGCCGGACCGGGAGCACGAAGGCCGTCTCGTTTTCCGCGTCGGACGGTTTCGCCTGGGTCACCGTCCCCGTCGCCGGTGATCCCGAGCACTTCGAGAATCTCACCTACCAGAGCGGACGGGGCTGGAGTTCCTTTGTGGGCTCCGGTGGCTCCGATGCGGCCGACAGCGTGCCGATGGACCTCGCGGGTGTCGACTGGGACATGCTCGGTGAGCTGTACCGGAAGGTGGATGGGCAGCTCCGGTTCCCTTCGACGAGTCCTCGGCGCGAGCTGCGGGTGAAGGCGGGGCTCGTGGGGTGGAGGGGGCATCCCGACACCCCGCCGCGGCTGTCCGTGGAGTTGGACGACCACACGCAGATCGGCTGGGTCGAGGCACGGATCGACGGCACCATCACGGAGGTGCACGAGCCGGTGCGTTACGCGTTCCCCACGGCTCCGGGTGCCGGGTCCACGGCGGGTGCCCGGGGCTGAACCGCCCGTACTCCCGCCGCTCGCGCCCCCAGCCGGGTGGGGGCGCGAGCGCGGCCACGGGTTTCAGGCCGTGTTCGAGGCGGTGTCGGCGACCTCCGGTGTCACCGGTTCGGGGGTGGCCGGTGCGGGGGCGGGGCGGGGCTGCTTCTTGAGGGCGAGGCCGATGAAGGCGCCGGCGAGGGTCCCCGCGGCGGCGACCCAGCCTGCCGTGCGGAGTCCGCCGACCAGTCCGTGGGGGGTGGGGTTGTGGCCGGCGTGGGCGTTCGCCACCGCGACCAGGGCGGCCAGGCCGATGGCGCCGCCGATCTGGCGGCAGGTGGAGGCGAGTGCGGCGGCGACGCCCTGCTGGGCCGGTTCGGCTCCCGAGGACGCCACCGCGACGAAGAGCGAGGGGAAGGCGAAGCCGCCGCCCGCGCCCCAGATCGCGATGCCCGGCAGCAGTGCCCAGTAGGAGCCGTGTGTGGTCATGCCGGCGATGATCGCGGCCAGTCCGACGGCGGTGCCGACGGTGCCGAGGAAGAGTGTCGTGCGGACGCCGAGCCGTCCCAGTACCTTGGCGTTGAGCTTCATCGACACCGCCATGCAGATCACCGTCGGCGGGAGGAACGCGATGCCGGCGGCGAGGGCGCTGTAGTCGAGCGCCGTTTGCAGGTAGGTGGTGAGCAGGTAGTACGTGCCGCCCAGTGAGGCCTGGAAGATGATCATCGCGAGCATGGGGATGGTCAGGCCCCGGAGGCGGAACAGCTTCAGCGGTACCAGGGGGTCGGTGGAGCGCTTCTCGATGAGTACGAAGGCTGCCAGCAGCAGGGCGCCGAGTGCCAGGGCGCCGGCGCCCTCGGTGGAGCCCCAGCCCTTGGCGGGGCCGCTGACGAGGCCGAACACCAGCAGGGTCGAGCCGATGGTGGCGACTACGGCGCCGAAGGCGTCGAAGCTGCGGCCGGTGCCGAGCGGGCGGTCGGGCGGGAGGATCCGCGTGGCGGCGAACGCGGCGATCAGGGCGAGCGGGACGTTGACGAAGAAGACCCAGCTCCAGCCGAGGGCGCTGGTGAGGACGCCGCCGAGCAGCGAACCCGCGGCCAGTCCCGCGCTGCCCATGGCGCCCCAGATGGAGGTGGCCCGGTTGCGTTCGGGGCCCGGGGCGAACGTCGTGAAGACGAGCATCAGCGTGGCCGGTGTCAGCAGCGCGCCGCCTACGCCCTGGAGCGCGCGGGCGGCCACCAGGAGCCCGGCGTTCGTGGCGAGTCCGCCGGTGAGGGAGGAGAACGCGTAGATGGTCAGGCCGGTGACGAGCATGCGGCGCGGGCCGATGCGGTCGGCCGCCCGGCCTCCGAACAGGAGCAGTCCGCCGAGTGCGACCGCGTAGGCGCTGACGACCCATTGCAGTGACTGTTCGGAGAAGCCGAGTTGGCTGCCGATGTCCGGGAGCGCCACGTAGACGATGTTGTAGTCGATGGTGACGATGAACTGGGTGAACGCCAGCAGGGCGAGTGTGTACCCGGCCCACCGTGGCGATCGGGAGTCTGAGGTGGCCATGGTGCGGCTTCTTCCTTCTGGGTGAGCGGGGCGATGGGCCCTGGGTGTCTTCCGCGCGGTGTTTCCTCGCCGCAGAATAATCCCTTCGCAAAGGTATGTAAATCTGGAATCGGCACGCCCGGGCCCTCAACTTCGCCGCGCTCCGGTGCAGTTGAGGGGGCGTCGGCTGTCCCGTCCGGCGGGTGCGCGCCGGTGTTCTTGTGCAAGTGCGGACCGTCCTCACTTGCACAGCGGGCGTCACCTCGCGCGGTGGCCGCGCCGCGGGTGCGACCTGCGCCGCCTTGCGGCTCGCGGGCCGGCGCCGCAGCCTCTCGCAGTTACATACCTCTTCGAAGGTATGCGATTGTGAGCGGCAAGCCACGGGTGGCCCCGTGCGTCAGTGTCCGCTCCCGGTGGTGGACGACCCGCGTGCCGCACCGCGCCCGGTACGGCTGCCCCTCCCTTCCCCTCCTCCCCCGGCCTGACGAACCGCCGAGCACGCACCCGGCCCCCACTCGTCGGCCGGTGAACCGCGCTCCACGCGGATCCCGAGCTTTCGAAGGAGCCTGAATGAAATTCGGAAACGATGTGCGGATCAAGACCGTGACCTCGTGGTTTCCACCGGACCGCGAGAACGTCGAGGACGCCGTGGCGGCGGGGAAGCTGACCGAATCCGATGCCGAACGGCTCGGCGTGAGCCACCTGCCGGTCTCGGTCACCCTGTCCGCGCCCGAGCTGGCGGCGGAGGCCGGCCGCGCCGCGATAGGCCGGGCGGGCTGGAGTCCGTCCGATGTGGGCCTGGTCCTGCACACCTGGATCTACCACCAGGGCCATGACATGTGGTCGCCGCCGCACTACGTCGCGAACGCGGTGGGCGCCGGGCACGCCACGCCGTACGGCGTCCAACAGGGCTGCAACGCGGGCGCGCTGGCCCTTCAGCTGGCCGCGATGCACCTGGACACCGATGCCGGGCTCGGTGGCGTGCTCGTCACGACGGGCGACCGGTTCTGTCCTCCCGGTATGGACCGCTGGACCTCCGACTACGGCCTCGGCTTCGGTGACGCGGGGACCGCGGCGCTGGTGCACCGGGGCGGCGGTGAAGGCGCCGACGACTACGCCCTGTTGTCCCTGGCCACCGCGACCGACGCCCAGTTCGAGCTGATGATGCGGCACGGCAACGATTTCAGCCCGGCGCCCATGTGGCACGACGGCTTCATCGACCTGCGCACCCCCAAGAAGTCGTATCTGGCGGCGCACGGCAAGAAGAAGTTCGAGACCGTCGCCGGGCAGAACATCCGCAAGGTGATCGCGGACAGCCTCGACGACGCGGGGCTGCGGCCCGACGACCCGCGGATCAAGTACATCGCGCTGCCCCGGCTCGGGGCGAGCCTGCTGGACTCCATCTACGGCCCGGTGCTGAACGAGCTGCTCAAGGCCGAGGCCTTGCGCTTCGGTTCCGCCACCGGGCACCTGGGGTGCGGGGACTTCCTCGCGAACCTCGCCGACATGCGGGACCGGGTGCCGCTCCAGCCGGGCGATGTCGCGCTGGTGATCAGCGGCGGGGCCGCGTGGACGTGGGCCTGCGCCGTCGTGCAGGTGCCGGACGACCACGCCGCGGCCGGGGACGTCTGATGGGGTTCGGGTTCCTCGGCCTCGGCGGCCACGTACCGCCGCTGGTCGTGGACAACGCGAAGGTCGCCGAGTGGACGGGCGCGGAGGAGAGCTGGATCGTCGAGCGGACCGGGGTCCTGGAGCGCAGGTACCGGGAGCCCGGCACGGTCACCTCCGATCTGGCGCTGCACGCCGCGCGCGAGGCGCTGGGCGCGCTGCCGGAGGCGGCGGCCCGGCTCGGGGTGATGATCGTGGCCACGTCGACGCCGGACCAGCCCCAGCCCTCGACCGGGGCGATCCTGCAGGACAAGCTCGGCCTGTCCGACATCCCGGCGTTCGACGTCAACGCGGTGTGCTCGGGCTTCCTGTACGCGCTGGCGGTCGCCGACTCGATGCTGTCGGCGCGGCTGGCGGGAGAGGGCGGTGACCATGCCCTGGTGGTCGGCGCCGACATCTACTCCTCGCTGATGAACCGCTCCGACCGGCGCACCGTCAGTCTCTTCGGCGACGGGGCGGGTGCGGTGCTGCTCGGTCCGGTGCCCGAGGGGTACGGCGTGCTGGGGTGGCGGCTGGTCACCCATGGCCGGCACCGCGAGCTGGTCGAGGTGCCGGCCGGTGGCACCCGTACTCCGCTGGACGCGCGCAGCCGGGAGGCCGGTGAGCACCTGTTCCACATGCGGGGACGCGAGGTGCGTGATTACGCGCTCGGGGTGCTGCCCGAGGTGGTCGGTGAGGCGCTCGGCTCGGCCGGGGTCCGGCTGGAGGACGTGGACCGCTTCATCCTTCACCAGGCCAACACCCGTCTGGTGGAGGCGTGTACGCGTGAGCTCGGCGTCGATCCCGGGCGGGTGCCGCTGACCGCGCCGCGTTTCGGCAACACCGCCACGGCCTCCATCCCGCTCACGCTGCGCGCGGAGAACGAGCGCAGGCCGTTCCGGCGGGGCGAGCGTCTGGTGCTGGCCGGGGTGGGCGGCGGCATGACGGCGGGGGCCGTGGTCGTCCGCTGGTACTGAGTCCCCCGCGACACCGCTGCAATCCATGGATGCGCCGAGAGAGGAGCGAGACATGCCGACAGCGACTGCGGCGGGACTCCGCTGTTACGAACTGTGGGACCCGATGCCGGACGAGGTACGGGAGGGCGCCAGGAGGTTCGCCACCGTACAGGCGCTGAACGAGCTGGTGGGTGTGCTGCCGTTCGCGGAGTGGCTGGACCGTGCGCCCAGCTGTACCAGGAGGCAGATGCTGATGGCGAAGGTCCAGGACGAGGTGGGTCACGGGCATGTGGCCGCGCGGGTCGCGGAGGATCTGGGCATGCCGCGCGAGCGGATCCTTCTGGACTATCTGGAGGGCCGCTCGAAGGTGCACAACATCTTCCACTACTCCTTCGGGTCCTGGGAGGAGTTCGGCCCGGGGCTGCTCCTGATGAACTCGGCGGCGATCCTTCAGTTCCGGTCGCTGATGAAGGGCGTGTACCTGCCGTACGCGCGGGCGCTGCGCAAGATCGAGCGTGAGGAGTCCTTCCACTACCAGCACGCCCTGGACATGACGCACGAGGTGCTGACGCACGGTGACGCGGAGCAGCGCCGCCGGGTGCAGGACGGGTTCGAGATGTGGCTGCCGCGGGTGCTCGCGTACCTCGGTCCGTCCGATACGGAGACCTTGCACGCCAACCGTATGCATCAGATCGGTCTGAAGCCGGACGGCAACGACGAGTTGCGCCAGGCATGGCTGAGCAAGATCATTCCGGTTTTCCGGAAGCTGGGTGTTCGGGTGGATCCCGCGCTGGCCCGTCAGACGGATTCGGGTGAGTGGGAGTTCGCGATGCCGGACTGGGCCGAGGTGAAGAAGGTCATCGCGGGTGGCGGCCCGGCGTCGCAGCGCCGGCTGGAATGGGTGCGCGGCGCCCTGGACCGGAACGCGCGCTACGGGCGCGCGCTGCGGGGGGTGGCGTGATGCCGCACGTTCCCACCGAGGTCGATGTGTACGAGGTGTTCGCGCAGACCGGCGCCGGCTCTCCGCTCAACCACGTCGGCTCGATCGTCGCGCCGCGCCGGGAGGCCGCCTGGCATCTGGCGAAGGAGACCTACGGCCGCCGGGACAATCTCTCCCGGCTCTGGGTGGTCCGGCGCACCGACATGATCGTTTCGAGTGCCGGTGACCGTGAGCTGCTCGCGGCGAAGACCAGGATGCCGCACCGTCAGCCCGGCTTCCCGACCGCACGCCGCCGGGACCGCCACGCCGCCGATGAGCGGGAGGCCGCTGGTGAGCGGGAGGCCGCTGGTGAGCGGGGTGCTGCTGGTGAGCGGGGTGCCGATGGCCTGGGTGCCGGCGGTGCGCTGAGCGGGTTGTGGATGGCGCTGGCCGACGACTTGTTCGTGCTGGGCAACCGGCTGGGCGGGCGCATCGTCGACTACATCGATCTGGAGGAGTCGCTGGCGGTCGGCTCGATCGGGCAGGAGGCGCTGGCGCACGCCGAGACGGTCCTGGCGCTGCACGGCTTCGACGAGGCCGCGGTCGACGCCCACTTCTTCGAGCGGCCGCGGGAGCGGTGGCGGGTGTCACGGGCCGTCGGTCTGCTCGGTGACTGGCCGTCCACCGTGGCGTGCGGTCTGGTGATCGCCGCTGCCGTGACGGTGCTCGCCGGGGAGCAGGCGGCTGACGAGCCGGCGATCGCCGCCATCCGCGACGAGCAGCGGGTCCATCTGGACCACTGGCGGCGGTGGGCGCGGGCGCTGGCCGCCTGGCCGGAGACGCGCGAGGAGTTCGGGCGGGCGTACGCCGAGGTGACGCGGGGTGCGGGTGACTTGTTCGGGGCCGGCCCGCAGGGCGTCGAGGCGGGTGCGGGCCGGGCCGTGGAGTTGCACGGGCGGCTGGCCGCGCTGGTCAGTGACCGGGGCGGTCCGGGTTCGTGTCTGCCGCCCCTGCCGGTTCCGCGGGCCGCGGGGATGGGCGGGAGTGTCCTGGCCGACTGCCTGGCTCGCGGGCGCCTGGTCCGTGAGCACTACGCCCCGGAGGTGTTTCTGTGAGCCCTGATCCGCTGACCGGTGTGGTCGCCGAGGTGCGTGATCCGGAGATCGATGTGGGCCTGGGCGATCTGGGGGTGGTGCGCTCGGTGTCGAGGGCCGGCGGCCGGATCGTGGTCCGTCTCGCCCCCACCCGGCTCAGTTGCCCCGCTCGTGGCGAGATCGCCCGGCGGGTGCGGTCGGCGCTCGCGGGTGCGGCGCCGGGGCAGGGGGTCGAGATCGTGTGGGAGCGCGGGGCGTGGGAGCCCTCGTCGGTGACGGCCGCGGGCCGTGACGCGCTGCGGACCGCCGGGTACCGCGTGGCGGGCGCCGCTCCCCGCTGTCCTTACTGCGGGAGTGACGACGTGGTGGGGGCCGGCCGTTTCGGCGGTGCGGTGTGCAAGGTGCCCTTCGACTGCCGCGGCTGCGGTTCGCCCTTCGATGTGATCGGTACGGCCGGCTGTTCCGCCGTGCTTTCGGTGCCCGATGTCGCACAAGGAGGATCATGATGAGGCTCGCCGGAAAGACGGCTGTGATCACCGGGGGTTCCCGGGGGCTGGGCCGGGCGATCGCGGAGCGCTACCTGGCGGAGGGCGCGAGCGTGGTGTGCGCGGCGCGCAATCCGTACGACGTCAAGGAGGTTCTCGATCTGGCGCCCGGCCGGGGTGCGTACGTCCCGGTCGATGTCACCAGTGACGAGTCGGTCGCCGCGCTGATGGCGGAGGCCGCCGAGCGCTTCGGCGGTGTCGACATCCTGGTGGCGAACGCGGGTGTGAGCCGGGACGGCCGGGTGGACCGGCTGCCGGTCGCTGCCTGGCAGGACATGGTGTCCACCAATCTGACCGGGGTGTTCCTCTGCACCCGGGCGGCGGTTCCGTATCTGGAGCGCAGCCCGGCCGCCCGGATCGTGAATGTGTCGTCCAGCATGGCGACCCGGGTCGCGGTCGGGGCGGCAGGCTACTGCGCCACGAAGGCCGCGGTGGAGATGTTCACCCGGGTCAGCGCCATCGAGCTGGGCCCTCGCGGCATTCTGGTCAATTCTCTGGCGCCGGGCATTCTCGACGAGGGGATGGGGCGGGATCTGACCGCCAACGACAAGATCTGGTCGCGCTACCGGACGCGGCTGGCGCTCGGCCGGCCGGGCGGGGCGGACGAGGCCGCGGACGCGGCGGTGTTCCTGGCCGGTCCGGAGTCGAGCTATGTCAACGGCCACGTACTAGAGGTGAACGGAGGCCTGTTGTGGTCATGACGTCCCCGTCTGTGGTGGAGCGTCCCTCCGCGTGGCTGGAGATCGAGGGAGCGGTGGGCGTTCTGCGGCTGGGCCGGCCGCCGCTGAACGTGCTCGACCGTGCGGCGCAGTCCGCGCTGCGTTCCGCGGCCGAGGAGGCCGCGGCCGACGAGCGGGTCCGTGCGGTGGTCCTCTACGGGGGCCCCAGGGCATTTTCGGCGGGCGCGGACATCAAGGAGATGGCCGCGATGACGCATGCCGACATGGTGCGGCACGCGGCGGTGCTCCAGGGCGCTTTCGACGCGGTGGCCGCCATCCCCAAGCCGATGGTGGCCGCGGTCAACGGGGCCGCGCTGGGCGGTGGTTGTGAGCTGGCGCTGACGGCCGACGCGCGGATCTGCGGCAGCGAGGCGGTCCTCGGGCTGCCGGAGGTGCTGCTCGGCGTCATCCCGGGGGCCGGTGGCACCCAGCGGCTGCCCCGGCTGATCGGCCCGGCCAGGGCCAAGGAGCTGATCTTCACCGGGCGTCAGGTCGGCGCGGACGAGGCGCTGAGGCTGGGGCTGGTGGATCAGGTCGTGCCGCCCGGTGAGGTCCTGGAGGCCGCGCTGCGGTGGGCGCGGCGCTTCGAGGAGGGTCCGGCGCTGGCCCTGCGTGCCGCGAAGGCGGCCATTGACGGGGGCCTGGCGACCGATCTGGGGGCCGGGCTGGCCATCGAACGGTCGGTGTTCGCCGCCCTGTTCGCCACCGAGGACCGGCTGACCGGCATGCGGCAGTTCGCCGCCGAGGGGCCGGGCCATGCGACTTTCAGCGGGAGATGACCATCATGTATGCAGCGAACGGCGGGTTTCTGCGTGCCCGCGATCATCTGTTGTCCTCCTACGGGGATCTGCCGCGTGCCCGTGCGTTTCCCCGGCCGGACCCCGGCGGTTCGTTCAGCTGGGTCGCGGACTGGTTCGACGCCGTCTGCGACGGGAACGACGCGACCGCGCTGCGCGTGGTCGACCTGGACCGGCAGGGCGCGGTGCTCGCCGATACGGCGCTGAGCTTCACCGAGCTGGCCGAGCGTTCCCGGCGGGTCGCCGGGTGGCTGCGGTCGATCGGTGTGGGGCGCGGGGACCGCGTGCTGCTGATGCTCGGCAACCAGGTGGAGCTGTGGGAGTGCGTGCTGGCCGCGTTCCGGCTGGGCGCCGCGGTGATCCCGGCGGCCGTCCAGCTGACCTCCGAGGATCTGGCCGAACGGCTGGAGCGCGGCAAGGTGCGGCATGTCATCGTCAGGGCCGATCTCACGCCCCGGCTCGACGGTCTGGGCGGCGGGTGGACGCGCGTCGCGGTCGGGGGCCGGGTCGCAGGGTGGCAGGACTATCAGCGGGCCTACGCGTCCGCACCGCTGCGGGAGGCGGTGCGGACCCGGCCCGAGGAGCCGTCGCTCATCTACTTCACCTCGGGTACGACCGCCCGGCCCAAGATGGTCGGGCACACCGGGCTGAGCTATCCGGTCGGTCATCTGTCGACCATGTACTGGCTGGGGCTGCGCCCGGGGGACGTGCATCTGAACATCTCCTCGCCCGGGTGGGCGAAGCACGCGTGGAGCTGCTTGTTCGCTCCCTGGAACGCGCAGGCGACGGTTCTGGTCGTCAATCAGCCTCGGTTCGCGGCGCGTCCGCTGCTGGAGATGATGTCGCGTTGTGCCGCGACCTCGTTCTGTGCGCCGCCGACCGTGTGGCGGAGCCTGATCCAGGAGGACCTGACCCGGTGGCCGATGTCGTTGCGTGAGGCCGTGGCCGCCGGGGAGCCGTTGAACGCGGAGGTGGTGCGCCGTATCCGCGAGGCGTGGGGGGTGACGGTCCGGGACGGCTACGGGCAGACCGAGACGACCGCGCAGATCGGGACGCCGCCGGGGATGCCGGTCGTGGAGGGCGCGCTGGGCTGGGCGCTGCCGGGGTATGACGTGGCGCTGGTCGATCCGCAGACCAATGCCCCTGTGCGGGGCGGTTTCGCGGAGGGTGAGATCTGCTTGCCGCTGGCCGGCCGGCCTCTGGGGCTGATGAGCGGGTATCTGGGTGATCCCGGGGCGACCGAGCGCGTCATGCAGGGCGGTTACTACCACACGGGCGATTTCGCGACCCGTGACGCGGAGGGCCTCTTCCGTTATCAGGGGCGTGGTGACGACGTCTTCAAGGCGTCGGACTACCGCATCTCGCCGTTCGAACTGGAGAGCGTCCTGTTGCGGCACGCGGCGGTCGCCGACGCCGCGGTGGTGCCCTCGCCGGAGCCGCTGCGGCTGGCCGTGCCGAAGGCGTACGTGGCGCTCGCCGCGGACTACCGGCCGGAGGCGCGGACCGCGCAGCAGATCCTCGCGCATGCCCGCGAGCACCTCGCGCCCTACAAGCGGATACGCCGGATCGAGTTCGCGGAGCTGCCGAAGACCATCTCCGGCAAGACGCAGCGGGCCGAGCTGCGCAGGCGTGAGGAGCAGCGGCTCACGCGTTCGGCGCAGGAGTGGTGGGAGGAGGACTTCCACCACTGAGGCCTGTCCGGCGGATCTTCGCCGGACAGGCCCCGAGGGGCTGTCCGGCCGTGTCCGCACCGTCGATCACCGAGTCCCGGAGACGCCATGAATCCTGTCCTCGTATCCGAGGGGCAGCGCAGACGAGCTGTGCTGAGCAGCCTCATCGGCAACAGCATCGAGTTCTACGAGTTCCTCATCTACGGGTCGTTCTCGTCCCTGTATTTCGGCCGGCTGTTCTTTCCGTCCTTCGCTCCCACCACGGGGACGCTGCTGTCGCTGTCCACGTTCGCGGTGGCGTTCGTGGGCAGGCCGCTCGGTGCCCTGGTCTTCGGGCACTTCGGGGACCGGCTGGGCCGCAAGTCGACGCTGGTCACCACGCTCACCGTGATGGGCGGTGCGACGGTCCTGATCGGTCTGCTGCCCACGTACCGGTCGATCGGCGTCGCCGCCCCGGTCCTGCTGACGGTCCTGCGGTTCGTGCAGGGGTGTTCGCTGGGCGGGGAGTCCAGCGGCGGGTTCCTGATGGCGCTGGAGAGTGCCCAGCCGAACAGGCGGGGTTTCCTGACCGCTGTCGTCGGCACCGGCAACGCCTGGGGGCTGCTGCTGGCCAACGGTGTTCTGCTGCTCGTCACGTTGCTTCCGGAGCGGCAGGTGCTGGCGTGGGGGTGGCGGCTGCCGTTCCTCTTCAGTGCCGTGCTCGTGGCCTTCGCGCTGCGGGTGCGGCTGCGGCTCGCGGAGACGCCCGAGTTCGAGCGGGCGAGGTCCGAGGGCGCGGTCAGGACCGTGCCGGCGTTCGCGGTGCTGTCGCGGCACGGTCTGGTCACCCTGTGCGCGTCGCTGTCGGCGCTGCCGATGTTCCTGGTCTTCTATCTCGGGTCGGTGTTCTCGCTGAAGTACGCGTCGACCATCGGGGTGAGCGGGTCGCGGATGCTGACGCTGCTCGCCGGGTCGTGCGTCTTCTTGATCTTCGCCATGCCGTTCTTCGGGCGGCTGGGTGACCGCCGCGGCCGCAAGGCGGTCTTCGTCGGCGGGATCGTCGTCATGACGGTGGCCCCGTTCGTGTGGTTCCCGCTGCTCGGCACCGGTTCGTTCCCGCTGATGGCGCTCGGTTTCCTGGCGTTGTTCGCCGGGTTCGCCGCGAACTACGGGGTGCAGGGGGCGTTCTATCCGCAGCTGTTCCCCACGACGCTGCGGTACTCGGGGATGGCCATCAGCTACAACGTGGGCGGTCTGCTCGGCGGCGCGGTCAGCCCGCTCATCGCCACGTCGCTGCTCAGCACGTACGACAGCTGGACGCCGATCGCCCTGTACATGGCGGCGGCCGGTGTGATCGGCCTGGTCGCCTCGCTGTTCCTGAGGGAGCGCCCGGCCGGTTCGCCCGTGCAGTTCAGCCCCGCGGGGGCGCCGGCCGAGGCGGCCGTGCCCTCCGATGTCGCCACCGCCCGGAGTTAGCGGGAACCGGCGGAGGCTTCCGCGTAATTTTCCAGCAGAGGGAGTGCCCCATGTCGTCCCTGTCCGTCAGCAGGTGTCCCGTTCTCGATCCCACCGGCCGTTCGATGCACGCCGAGGCCACGGCGCTGCGTGAGGCGCCGGCGGTGCTGGTCGAGCTTCCCGGGCCCGTCCGTGCCTGGGCGGTCACCCGGTACAGCGTCATCCAGGCGCTGACCAACGATCCGCGTGTCTCGCGCGACTTGCGGCAGCACTGGCCGGGTCTGGTCCGGATGCCCGAGGGGTGGCCGCTGTCCGCCCTCGCGTTGCAGCGGAGCTTCTTCAACTTCTACGGCGACGAGCACCGCACGGCCCGGCGCCGGGTCGCGCCCACGTTCTCGCCGCGGCAGGTGGAGGCGATGCGTCCGCGGATCCGGAAGACCGCCGAGGGGCTGGTCGACGCGCTGGCCGCGCTGCCGCCGGGGGCCGTCGCCGATGTGCGCCGGGCGCTGGCGCTGCCGCTGACGCTCACGGTCATCTGCGACCTGTTCGGCGTGCCCGAGCATTTGCGCGGCGGGATCGGTACGGGGATCGACGCGGTGCTGAACTCCTCGCTGGGGCCCGAGGAGGCGCTGGCCGCCAACAACACGCTGTACGGGCGGCTCGGCGAGTTGCTGCGGTACAAGCGGGAGCATCCGGCCGACGATCTGACGAGCGATCTGCTGCTGCCGTCCGACCCCGCCGAGGAGCCCCTGTCGGAGGATGTGCTGCTCGGCACGCTGTTCCTGATGATCGGCGCCGGTTACGAGACGACCGTCAACCTCATCACGAGCGCCGTGCAGGCCGTGCTCGACCACCCCGGGACGCTGGACGGCATCCACGAGGGGACCATCGGCTGGCAGGACGTCATCGAGGAGACGCTGCGTCTTGAGGGCCCGATCATGCACATACCGATGCGGTGCGCGCTCGATGACATCGATCTGGGTGAGGGTGTCGTCATCCGCAAGGGCGACGCGATCAGCGTCGCCTTCGCGGCTGCCGGGCGCGACCCGGAGCAGCATCCGCGGTGTCCGGAGCGTTTCGTTCCCACGCGGTCCGGCAAGGAGCATCTGGCGTTCGGTCATGGGCCGCACTTCTGTCTGGGCGCGCATCTCGCCCGCCTCGAAGCGGATGTGGCCCTGAGCACGCTGTTCGGCCGGCTGCCCGCTCTCGCCCCGGCGCGTCCCGGTGAGCGGCCGGCGCGCGTGGAGTCGTTCATCATCAACGGCCCTCTGGGGCTGGAGGTCGTGCCGCGCCCGGTGTGAGCGCACGGACAGCGGCGCCCGGCGGGATTCCCCGCCGGGCGCCGCTGTCCGTGCCGTGCCGGCTGCCGGGTGGTCAGCCCCAGAGCGGGCCGAGCGCCGCCGGTGAGCGGTGGCGCAGGGTGTTGTCGAGGTGGACGCCGCGGGCGACCCGCTCTGCCTGGGCCCGGGTGGAGGCGATGAGGAGCGGCATCACGGAGCCGCCCTCGGGCAGGCCCGCGTAGTACAGCCCCGGCAGGCTGCCGGTCCCCGCGTGGTGCACCGGCATCCCGCTGTCGTCCAGGGCGGTGGGGGGCAGGATGCGGTAGTCGGGCACGAATCCCGTGGCCCAGACGATCGTCGTGATGTTCCGGGCGGTCAGGTCCAGCCGGTCGCCGTAGTCCGTGAACCGGGTGGGGTCGAAGGGGGGTACGGGGGTGCGTTCGGGCACGACGAGGCCGTGCTGTTCGATCGCGGTGTCGATGGCGTGCAGGAGTTCGGTCTCGGCGCGGGCGGCGGCCCGGGCGATGGTGCGTACGTTGTCGTCGAGGAGCAGGGTGCCGCCGTGTGCGCCGCGGACGGTGCCGACGAGGGTGACGCCCTTGGCGGCCAGTACGCCGAGGCTCAGGTCGCGGCCGCCCGCCTTGCCGCTGAGCACGGACACGCCGGGGAGTACGGGTGAGTCGCCGCGCCCGCCGGACGCGGACTCCAGGTTGCCCTCCAGTGGCAGCAGTTGCAGCCAGTCCAGGACCTGGGCGCCCCGGTAGCGGCGCGGTGAGGTCTTGTGCCGGCCGACGGCGAGGTACACCTGGCGGCCGGCGTCGCTCAGGTCCTCGGCGATCTGCTGGCCGCTGTTGCCCGAGCCGACGACGAGGACCGCGCCGGGCGGCAGGGACTGGGGGTCGCGGTAGTAGCGGGTGTGCAGCTGGGTGATCGAGGGGTCGACGCGGGCGGTCAGTTCGGGCAGGCGGGGCGAGGAGTAGCCGCCGAGGGCGGCGACGACGTTGCGGGCCTCGACGGTCTGCCCGTTGTCCAGGTGGACGCGGAAGCGGGCGTCGGGGTGGGCGGGCTCGGTGAGGGGTGCCTCGACCGACCGCACGGGGGTGTGCTCGCGTACGTCGATGCCGGTGTCGGCCACGTAGCGTCGCAGCCGGGTGGCGACCTCACGGGCCGGCATGTAGCCCTCGGGGTCGTCGCCGTCGTAGGGCATACCGGGGAAGGTGACGGTCCGGTTGGGTGTGTTGACGCGCAGGCTCTCCCAGCGTTCCCTGGCCCAGGTCTGGCCGATCTCCCCCCGCTCGAAGACCGTGGCCCGGTAGCCGAGCCGGGCGAGGGAGCCCGCGACCGAGCAGCCCTGCTGGCCCCCTCCTACGATGGCGGTCTCGACGAACTCGGTCATCATGGCAGCGCTCCTGGTCCGCTTGTGGGAAAGGGGTTGGTCGTGACGCGGTGGTACGAGGGCCTGTCCGGCCATTCCCGTCTGCCCCACGGGCAGCGACGGGAATGGCCGGACAGGCCCCGGGCCCGCGGTTCAGGTGCCGGTTGCGTGGGCCCAGGGCAGGACGACGGTCTTGCCCGTGGCCAGGTCGGCCTCCATGCGCCGGTGGGCGGCGGCGATGTCGTCCAGGGCGAACACGCGGTCGATGTGGGGACGGTGGATGCCCGCCTCGACGTCGTCGATGACGCGTTGCAGCGTGTCCCGGCCGCCCGCGCCCTTGAGGGTGTCGCTGTGGAAGGCGGTGAGCCTGGTCCCGGTCGGGATCATGGCGATCGGTTCGAAGTCGTGGATCAGCCAGCCGCTGAGCGAGCCCGCCACGCACACGGTCCCGCCGGGGCGCACCAGCCGCAGCGAGTCGAGCGCGGTGGCGGCCCCGACGAGGTCCAGGACGTAGTCGGGCCCTTCGGGCCACAGTGCGCGCACGGTGTCCAGGAGCGGTGCGGCGTCGTCCAGGAGTACGTGGTCGGCGCCGGCCGCTTTCAGGGCCTGGGCCTTGTCCTTGCTGCGGGTGGTGGCCGCGGTCTCGATGCCGTGGGCGGCGGCGATCTGGGTCGCGGCCAGCCCCACCGATGAGGTCGCGCCCCGGATCAGGAGCCGTCCGCCGCCGGCCGGTGCGATGCCCAGGGTGTCCAGGGCGCCGCGCGCGGTCAGGCAGGTCTCGGGGAGTGCGGCCAGCACGTCCCACGGCAGGGTGGTGGTCACCGGCATCAGCAGGTCGTTCGGCAGCAGCGCGTACTGTGCGTAGCCGCCGTCGAAGGCCCGGCCCATCTCCCCCATCACCGCCGCGACGGTGCTGCCGGCCGGGAGCCGGGGGTCGGTGGAGTCGGCGACGGTGCCCACGCATTCGATGCCGAGGACGCGGGGGAAGGTGACGCTCGGGGAGTGCCCCTGGCGGGTTCTCAGCTCGGAGCGGTTCAGGCCCGCGCCCTCCACGCGGACCAGGCTCCAGCCGTCGCGGACCTCGGGGACCGGCAGTTCGCGGATCCGCAGGACCTCGGGGCCGCCCGGCGCGGTGCAGACCGCCGCGCGCATCGTCGTACTCAATTCCCACCACCTTGCACGTGTGCGGATACGGGTCAGTCCTCGGCGACGACGTCGAGGGACGGGGCCCAGCGGGGGATCGCCTCGCGGCCGGAGGGCAGGCGCAGGCTGCGGGCGAAGCTGTATTCCTGCAGCGTCTCCAGGGCGTGTTCGCGACCGTATCCGCTGGCGCCGACACCGCCGAACGGCGTGCCGGTGAACGAGCGGTTGTAGTGGTTGACGAAGACGATGCCGGCCCGCAGCTCGCGGCTGACCCGCATGGCCCGCTCGGAGTCGCGGGTGAAGACGCCTGCGACGAGGCCGAATTCGGTGCCGTTGGCGATGCGGACGGCCTCGGCCTCGTCGCGGAAGGGGATCAGGCAGACGACGGGCCCGAAGATCTCCTCCTGGGCGATCCGCATGCCGGGGGTGACGCCGGTGAACAGGGTCGGCGGTACGTAGAAGCCGTCGGCCAGGCCGGGGTCGGTGGGCAGGGGTGCCTGGGCGGCGATCGTGGCGCCTTCGTCGACGCCGATCTTCAGGTAGTCCAGCACGCGCTGCCGCTGTGCGGGACTCACGAGCGGGCCGACGTGGGTGTCCGCCTCGGAGCCGGCGCCGACCTTGAGCCGTGAGACGGCGGAGGCGAGGCGGCGGGCGACCTCGTCGTGCAGGTCGGCGTGGACCAGGATGCGTGAGGCGGCGGTGCAGGCCTCGCCCTGGTTGAAGTAGCCGCCCTCGACCGCCCAGGGCACGGCGGACTCCAGGTCCGCGTCGTCGAAGATCATCAGGGCGTTCTTGCCGCCGAGCTCCAGCAGGGTGGGCGTCAGGTTGTCGGCGGCCGTCCTGATCACGGCCTGGCCGGTGGTGGGCGCGCCGGTGAAGGAGATCTTGCCGACCAGTTTGTGGCCGGCCAGCTGGGCGCCGGTCGGGCCGCCGCCGGGCACGATGTGCACGACGTCGTCGGGCAGCACCGACTGGACGAGTTCGGCGATGCGCAGGACGGACAGCGGGGCCTGCTCCGGCGGCTTCATGACGACGGCGTTGCCTGCCGCGAGGGCGGGGGCGAGCTTGCCCGCCGTGTGCAGCGGGGGCCAGTTGAACGGCACGATCGCGCCCACGACGCCGAACGGCTCGCGAACCGTGACGTCGAGCATGCTGCCCGCGTCGCGGACCTGGCCGGGCATCGCCTCGCAGAGGCCGGCGAACAGCTCGAAGATGGTGACCGCGCCCTCCAGGTCGAACTGGCGTGCCTGGGAGAACGGCTTGCCGTTGTCGCTGGACTCCAGCGCGGCGATCTCGTCGGCGTGCTCGCGGATCACCTGGGCGGCCTTCCACAGCCAGCGGCCGCGCTCGCGGGGGGTGCGGGCCGCCCACGCGTAGTGGGCTTCGTGGGCGGTCCTGACCGCCTCGTCGACCCCGGCGGCGTCGGCGCCCTGGATGACCGCCAGGGGCCGTCCGGTCGCCGGGTCGTCCACGGTGAAGCGGTCGGCCTCGTTCTCGGACGACCAGCGGGTACGCAGGACTTGTACGGCTTCGACGGTCGTGGACACGGGTTCCTCCTGATCTTGCGCCGGGCGCTCCGGCTCGGGCTGGTGGCGGGTCTCAGTTGCGGGGGGAGAGTCGTTCGCGCAGCACCGCGGCGATGCGCTCGGCGACGACGATCGCGGGGACGTTGGTGGCGACGCGGGGCATGGCCGGGAAGACCGAGGCGTCCGCGACGGTGAGTCCCTGGACGCCGCGTACGGTGCCGTCGGCGTCGACCACGGCGTGCGGGTCTCCGGGCCGGCCCATGCGCATCGTGGCGCTGCCGTGGTTGTAGTGGGCCGGTGCGCGGCGGATGGTGTCGGCCAGTTCCCGGTCGCTGATGTCCGGGCCTGGCACCCGTTCGTCGGCCAGCAGGTCGGCCAGGGGCGGGGTGCGGGCCAGGCGGCGCGCCAAACGTACCCCGTCGGCGACCCGTTCGGCGTCGTCGGCGGCGGTGTACAGGCCGAGGTCGATGGTCGGCGCGGCCTCGGGGTCGCGCGAGGCCAGCCGTACGCTTCCCCGGGAACGGGGCTGCACGCAGGAGACGAAGAAGACCATGTCCCAGCCGGTGGGGTGGTTCTCGGCGCGCGGTACGAACTGTTCGGGCAGGCTGCCGGCGGGTACCGCCGCCGAGGGCAGGATCTGTACGTCGAAGTCGGGTTCGTCCGGTCCGGTGGCGACGCTGAGGGCGCTGCCGAACACCGAACGGGCTTCGGTCCCGGGGGGTTTGGCGGCGTGGACGTTCCAGTAGGCGGGGTGTTCGGTGAGGTTGCGCCCCACCCCGGGCAGGTCGGCGACGACGCCGATGCCGAGTGCCGCCAGGTCGTGGCGGTCGCCGATGCCGGAGCGCAGGGCGATGGCGGGCGAGTTGTAGGCGCCCGCGCTGAGCACGACGTGCCGGGCGGGGATCTCCTCCCCGGTGGCGAGGCGTACGCCCCGGGCCCGGGTGCCGCGGAACAGCACCCGGTCGACGAGTGTCCCGCCGCGCACCCGCAGGTTGGGGCGGTCGCGGACGGGGTTGAGGTAGCCGATGGCGGTGCTCAGGCGTATGCCGCCGGACGCGCTGAGCGGGGTGCGGGCGAAGCCGGGTGCGCCGGGTGCGTTGAAGTCGTCGGTCTCGGGGTGTCCGAGGTGTGCGGCGGCCCGTTGTGCGGCGACGGCGTGGCTGCCGAGGTCCTCGGGGGTGCCGAGCGTCATGCGGTAGGGGCCGCCCAGGCCGTGGTACTTCTCCTCGCCGTACGGGTAGTGCTCCATCTCCCGGTAGAGGGGGAGCATCCGCTCGTAGCCCCAGGCGGCGCCGGCCGCGGCGGCCCAGGCGTCGTGGTCCGACGGCCGGGCCCGCATGGCGATGCAGACGTTGACGGAGGAGGAGCCGCCGATGACGCGGCCTCGTGGGACGGGGACCTCGTTGCCGAAGGCGTCCGGGACGGAGCGGTAGCCCCAGTCGTAGGTGTAGGGGGCGTAGGTCGCGTCCTTGATGCCGTCGGGTATGGCGTCGGTGGTGGCGAAGTCGGGGCCCGCTTCCAGGAGCAGGACCGATCTGCGCGGGTCGGCGCTGAGCCGGTTGGCGAGGACGCAGCCGGCGGATCCGCCGCCGATCACGATCACGTCGTAGGTCATGGCGGCCGCCTACCCGGGCCGGCCGGCGGCGGGTCGCGGGTCGGGCGCTGGTGCCGGTGCTGGGGCGGTCATGGTGCTGCCTCTCGCGGGTGCGGGGTGTTCCAGTGGAGGTGCAGTTCTTCGAATCCGCGGGCGATGACCAGCCGTTCGCGGGTGCGGGAGCCGGTGGGGCCCAGGCGCAGTCCGGGGAGCCGGTCGAGGAGCAGCGGGATGGCGACGCGGAGCTGGAGCCGGGCCAGGGCGGCGCCGAGGCAGGCGTGGACGCCGCGCCCGAAGGCCATCTGGTGGCGGCCCGGCCTGGTGCGCAGGGCGAATTCGTCCGGGTCCTCGAATACGCATGCGTCCCGGTTGGCGGAGCCCCGGTGGACCATGACGCGGTCGCCGGGGCGGAGGTGTCTGCCGCCGAGTTCCGTCTCCCGTGTCACGGTGCGGAACAGGCCCTGGACGGGGGACTCGTAGCGCAGGGTCTCCTCGACCATCGTTTCGGCGGATGCCTGGCCGCTGCGCAGGGCGGCGAGCTGGGCCGGGTTCTCCAGGAGGGTGACGAGGCCGTTGCCGATGGCGCGGGTGACGGTGACGTGGCCCGCGATGATCAGGTTCATCACGATGCGCATGAGTTCCACGTGGTCGAGGCGTTGCTCGATGCCGTACCGCGCCAGGGAGGAGACGAGCGAGTCCTCGCCGGCCCGGTGCGGGTCGTCCAGCAGTGCCATCACGTAGTGCTGCATGGCGACGACGTCGCGGGCCCAGTCGACGCGTTCGGCGGGTTCTCCGGTGCCGACGGACAGCTTGAGCCAGTTGGAGCTCCACTGCCGCAGCAGCGGTACGTCGCGGGGCGGTACGCCGAGGATCCGCGCCATGACCATCAGGGGCAGGGGCCAGGCGTAGCTCTCGATGATGTCGGTGGAGCCGTCCTCGGCGAACCGGGCGATCAGGTCTTCGGCGGTGTCCCGGACGAACGGTTCGAGCGCTGCCACGCGCCGTGGTGTGAAGACGCGGTTCACCGCCACCCTCAGCCGGGTGTGTTCCTCGCCGTCGCTCTCGGTCAGGTTCGGTGTCAGTGACCAGCCTTCGGCCAGGACCTGTTTCACTTCGTCGGATTCGGGTCCGGCGGTGATCCGTACGGCGCTCTCGGAGGAGAACGTCTCGGGGTCGTGGACGACGCGCACCACGTCCTCGTGGCGGGTGAGGATCCAGATGTCCCGGTCCTGGTCGTGGAGGACCGGGCACTGGGCGCGCAGCCGCGCGTAGAGGGGGTAGGGGTCGGCCAGCTGGTCGTCGGAGGTGGGGTCGAAGGTGGGTGTGGCGGTCATCGGGGGCCCTTCGGCTGCGGCCTTCCGGTGGTGCCGCGCGGTGGCGGCCCGCCCGTGCGGCCGGGGTCGCGGCGGTTGGCGCACATCGGTGTTCTCCCTCGTGGTGTGGGGGCCCGGGTCACTCGGCGGCGGCCAGGGCGGGCACCGCGCTCCGGAGCTGCCCGGGTCCGGCGGCCAGTGGCCGGGCCGGGCCCGCGTGGTCCGGGCCCGCCGGGTGGGCCAGGGGGGTCACCGGCTCGGACAGGAAGGTGTCGTGGACGATCTGGGTCGCCGCGGCCAGGTCGCCGCTGCCGGTGAGCACGCTGAGCCGGTTGGAGGTGACGTGGAGGTCGGTGCGGGCGGCGCCGGCCGAGCGCAGGGCTTCGAGGAGGCGCAGCGGCGCGTACGGGTGCCTGCCGATGCCCAGGCCGACGACGCAGAGCCGGGCCAGGTTGGTCGTCCAGTGCGCTTCGTCGAGGCGGATGCCGTGGTCGGTGTCGGCCAGCAGTTCCCGCATGTCCTCCACGCTGTCCTCGGGGAGGGTGAGCGCGATGTCGCCGGCGTCCTCGGTGCCGAGGTTGCCGTAGCGGCGCAGTTCGACCTCGGTCTCGCGTTCGGCGAGTTCGCCGAGCAGGCGCAGGACGTGGTCGGTGGTGATGCGCCGCAGTACGCAGCGGACGAGGCCGGAGCGGCCCGCGACCCCGGCGATGGGGCGGCTGCGGCCGGCGGGGGTCCAGGGCTGCCCGGTTGCCGCGCCCGCTGTCCGGCGGCCGTCGCTCACCCAGGTCTGGGGGCCGGTCGCGGCACTGTTGGAGCGCACCTTGAGGTCGACGCCGTGGGTGCGGGCGTAGTCGACCGAGTCGGATGCGAGGACCTTGGCGCCGCTGACGGCCAGTTCGGCCATCTCTTCGTAGAGCAGGGCGGTGTGCCGGCGGGCGCCGACGACGGTGCGGGGGTCGGCGGTGTAGACGCCGGCGACGTCGGTGACGATTTCGCAGTGGTCCGCGCCGAGTGCGGCGGCGAGGGCGACGCCGGTGGTGTCGGAGCCGCCCCGGCCCAGGGTGGTGCGGGCCCCGGTGGTGATCGACCGGCCCTGGAAGCCGGCGACGACGGGGATGCTTCCGCCCGCGAGTTCTTCCCGCAGCCTGTGCGGGTCCACCGCCACGATCGTGGCCCGGCCGTGGCGGTGGTCGGTGCGGATGCCTGCCTCGGGGCCGCTGAACGAGCGGCTGGCGACGCCCTGGTGGTTGAGTGCCAGCGAGAGCAGTCCGGCGGACGCGGCCTCGCCCGTGCAGAGCAGGGCGTCGAGTTCGCGTGCGTCGGGGCGGGCGGTCACCTCGGATGCGAGGCGGAGCAGTTCGTCGGTGGCCCCGCCCATGGCGGACACGACCACGACGACTTGGTTCCCGCCTTCGCGCGCCGCCCGGATCTGCCGTGCCGCTTCGATGACCTTTTCAGGTGTGGCGACCGATGTTCCGCCGTATTTCTGCACTATGAGCGCCATCTCACGCACTCTCTTCCTTCAGATCCGTGGGACGTGGAAGGCGTGGTCCGAGCGCCGCGCCGGCCGCCGGTCCCGGGGCGGCCGGATGGCCGGCTCGGGCTCACTGCTCGTGGAGGAACTCCCGGATGGCGTAGCCGACGTGCCGCTGGTCGGTCATGGTGTGGCCGAGGATGACGTCGCCGGGCCGCAGCTCGGTGAAGTTGTGGACGCTGCCGCCGGGGCCGAGCGCCCGGACGTGCCAGTCGTCCTGGCCGACCATGTCCACGAGCTGGCCGCCGCGGGTACGGGCCTCGATCCGCAGCATCGGGCGGGACTCCATCTTGATCCGGCCGACTACCACGGTGCGCACGCTGCCGTCCGTGCTGACGGCGAGGATCTCCGATCCGCAGTGCAGTTCGGACAGGTACTGGGTGCGGTTGCCGGGCGTCAGGGTGTAGGAGGACAGGGCGGCCGCGTTCACCCGGAACGGGCGGGTGGGCATGTACGGCAGCGGGTGGGTCTCGCTGCTGACGAGCACCAGTCCGGTGGAGTACGAGCCGACGAGGATGCCCTCGTTGGGGCGCAGGTGGGAGCAGGTGTCGACGCAGACCCGGTCGCCGAGGCCGAGGTGGGTGAGCTGGACGATCTCCAGCTCCTCCATCTCCAGTGCGGTGGCCTCGCCCCGGGTGACCTGCACCAGTTCGGTGGCGTCACCGACGCGCTTGGGGGACATCAGCACGGCGTCGGAGCCGCGCTCCAGCACGCCGATGGTGGTGGCCGCGTCCTCGACGTCCTCGACGACGGTGACGATGGAGCCCTTGGCCTTGTCGGCGGCGGCGAGCAGGATCTCCAGCGGGATCTTGCTGGGGTCCTGGCGGAACTCGACGAGGGTCAGCTCCGACTCGTTGGCGATCCGGCAGGCGAGCTCAAGGGTCTGCTCGTCCAGCACCTTGATCAGGACGCCGGAGCGCAGGCCGGGGCGGATGCCCTCGAACTTCTCGGCGATGCTGTGGTCGGCGATCAGGATGTCGACCACGCCGACGAGCTGGTCGATGAGGGTGGTGGGGGTCTCCCCGGTGACGACGGCGGCCTTCTGCACGTTCGGCGGGACCTTGCCGGCCAGTTCGGGGTCGTCCAGCACGATGGTCTCGATGCCGATGTGGGTGCCTTCTTCGACGATGGCGGTGGCGAGTTCGGCGGCGGTGCCGCGGAGGTCGAGCCATGCGGATTTCATGTTCGCACCTTTGGTTGTGGGTTGCGTGCCTGTCGTGGTCGCGCTGCACGTTCCGGCCGGTGACGGGTCGTCACGGTGTGCGGTGGGGGGTCGGCGGGCAGGGGCCGCCGGGGGATCGCCGGGTGGGGATCGCCGGGTGGGCCGCCCGTCAGAAGGTGGCCTCGGACAGTTCCTGGCGCAGGGCGGCCAGGGCTTCCAGGGACCGGGGTCCGGCGTGGACCCGGTGCGCCACCGCGCGGGCCAGTCCGCCCGGGTCCTGGGCCTGGAAGATGTTGCGTCCGACGGCGACGCCGAGCACGCCGGACTCCATCGTGCTGTCGATGCGGCCGAGGAACTCCCCGGTGTCCTCCAGCACGCCGCCGCCGGCGGTGACGACCGGGATCGGGCTGGCCGCGACCACCTCGCGCATCGTCAGGGGCGAGCCGGTGTACGGGAGCTTCACGATGTCGGCTCCGAGGTCCGCCGCGACGTTCGCCGCGTGTGCCAGCAGGACCGGATCGGCCGGATCGGTGATGCGCGGGCCGCGCGGGTAGACCATCGCGAGCAGCGGCAGACCCCAGCGGGCGCAGCTCCCGGCGATGTTGCCGAGGTCGGTGAGCTGGGCGGCCTCGGTGGTCGATCCCAGGTTGATGTGCACGCTGACGCCGTCGGCTCCGAGTGCGACCGCTTCTTCCACGGCGCCCACGAGGATCTTCGCGTCCACGTCCGGGGCGTGCTGCGTGCTTCCGTTCAGGTGGACGATCAGTGCCAGCTCTCCGAGTGCTTCGGTCGGCAGGAACCGGACGCGCCCCTTGTGGACGATGATGCCGTCCACCTCGTTGGTGGCCATCGCCTCGACGAGCCCGGCGAATCCGGCGGCGGAGGCCACCGGTCCGTCGGCCAGGGAGTGGTCGAGCGGAACCAGGAACGTGGTCCCGGAGGCCGAGTGGAGAATGCGCTGGACCCGACGGTCCTTTCCGGCCCAGCCGTATGAATCTGTCATCTCTCAACACCCCGTCCCGAACCCGGATAACCAGATCGGTTGTCCGGTGCGCATTTCGATGCGCTTTCTGTGGAAGTTTTTTTCGGTATTTCCGGTGTTGCTTCAACGACAAAACCAATGAATTCACTGAACCGTCAAGCCCCGCGCTTTTTCTGCCTTTCGGGGTTTACCGCCTGCCGCCTCTGTTCGGCCGGCATCGCCCGGCGCTGGGACAGCCGCGTGGCCAGGTCCTGCCAGGTCTGCACGCTCGCCTGGGCGAGTTCGGTGACGAAGTCGAGGCAGTGGTCGGGCAGGTCGAGGACGAGGCCTTCCTGCGCCTGTGGGTCGATGGCGGCCACCGCGAGGACGCTCAGCAGCAGGCGGCCGGACTGTTTGAAACGTAACGAGGGGTCGGTGCGCAGGGAGCGCAGCAGCGCGGTCGACCTGTCCAGCCCGGCCGGCCCCGGTGGCGCGGCCTGCCCGCCCGGCGTCTCCGTGCTCCGTACGGGTGGGGTGCGCCGGGGCCCGGGGGCCGCCGCCCCGTTCGCCCGGTTGAGCTGGTCGCGTACGTCGCGGACGGTGCCGGTGGACACGCCGGCGACCGCGCTCACCGCTCGCAGGGAGGAGGCGGGTTCCCGCAGGAGCATCTCCTTGGCGCGCTCGCGCCCGGCGGCGGTGCTGACGGGCCGTACGCGGCCGTCCCGGCCGATCCTGGTCTGTCCTCCGGGGCGGCCGACCGCCTCGCGCAGGGCGGCGATCGTCTTGGGCGACAGCCCGACGGCCGACGCGATCGCGCGGTTCGACCAGTCCTCCTGCTCGCACAGGATGCGCGTACCGGCGGCTTTGCGGTCGGCCAGCGACAACGGCAGGCCGTGCCGCACGTTCAGCCGTACCGCCAGGACGAAGGCGCTCGCGTCGTCGCCGTCGAACCAGCGGGCCCGGATGGCCGGTTCGCCCCGGAGCTGGGCGGCGCGGACCCGGTGCACGCCGTCGACCACCCGGCCGGTGCCGCGCTGCACGACGATCGGCGGCAGGTCGGTCTGCGATTCCGCCAGGACCCGTATGTGCTCGCCGCTCTCGCCCGCGGAGCGCGGCGAGTGGGACAGGTCGAGCGTCGTGATCGGGATCCATTCGGCGTCCGCGCCGGCGTCGGGGTCGGTGTACTTCGCCTCAACGTCCAAGCGCTCCGGCGGGTGGACGTGCGCGTCCCGCTGGAGCGTTGTTTCGCTGTTCGTCACGTTCGACCACTCCTCAGCCACACCCGCCGCGTTCGGTCAGGGGCGTCAGAGTCTGCGCGCACTCCGACCGACCCGGCGTAAGAATACCTACGACAAGGTATTTTTCTGCAACCGTCATGCAGCACTCCTCGCGATGTGCAACCGGGGAAATCCCCGGTTGCACATCCGGTGACCGGGCGGACGGCAATCCCGGGGACGCGGCGGTCCCGGGCGGGGCGTCGGTGCGGACGCGTCGTGCGTGTGCGTGGTGCGTGTGCGTCGTGCGGACACATCGTGCGTGATGCGTGTGCGTGGTGCTGTACGGACGCTGGTGCGGTGCGCCGTGGTCCCCGGCGGGAATCCCGTACGGTCCGCGCGGGCGGAATACCGGCCGGAATCGCGCACGCTTTTCCCCCGCCGGTATCCCCCCCCTTTCTTTCCCCGCGATACGCTGGCCGCGCTTTGGCCTCCGGAGCCCTCTGCTCCCATGCGCCGGCCTCGGCCCTTCGCGGCCTTCTTCGGCTTTCGGACGGGCTCATGTGCCGGAAAGAATTCGCGGTCACAGAAAGGCGTGGTCATGGGTAATGACTCACCGGGCACCTCCACGCGAGCGTCCGTGCGGAAAAGCCGGAAGCAGCGTATCGACGCGTTGTTCCGTGCCGAGCCGGAGCTCGCCGGCAGCATGCCGGTGGCCGGCGTCTTCGAGGAGGGCGCCGGGCGCGGGCCGCGCCTGTCCGAGATCGTCAGGCGGACCCTTGCCGCGTACGCCGACCGGCCCGCGCTCGGCGAGCGGGCCAGGCAGTACGTCGACGTGGACGGACGCGTCACCCGGCAGTTGCTGCCCCGGTTCGACACCGTCTCGTACGGCGAGCTGTGGTCGCGGCTGAGCGCGGTCGCGTCCGACTGGTACCACCATCCGCAGCACCCGCTGCGCGAAGGCGACTTCGTGGCGATCCTGGGCTTCGCCGGAACCGACTACACCACGGTCGACCTGGCGTGCGGTCAGATCGGGGCGGTCGCCGTGCCGCTGCACGCCAACGCCTCGGTCGACCACATCCGCCACCTGGTGGCGGAGGCCGCCCCGCGTGTCTTCGCCACCAGCGCCGACCGGCTGGCGACCGTGCTCGAAGCGCTGGCCGGGCAGACCTCCGTGCGCCGGATCCTCGTCTTCGACCACCACCCGGAGCCGGCCGCGCACCGGGAGGCGCTGCCGGCCGCCGGACAGCCGGCGGCCACGACGGGTGCGCCGATGTCGCTGGAGCTGCTGTCCGACGTCATCGGCCGGGCGGGCTCGCTGCCGCCGGTACCCGAACTGCCGCCGGACACCAGCGCCGACGGGGCGCTGTCGGCGCTGGTGTACACCTCCGGCAGCACCGGCACGCCCAAGGGGGTGATGTTCCCGGAACGGACGGTGTCGCTCATGTGGCGCCCGCCCACGGGACCCGACAACGCCTACCCGCTGATCACGGCCAACTTCCTGCCGCAGAGCCACCTGGTCGCCAGGAGGCTGGTGATCAAGACGCTGGCGACCGGCGGCACCGCGCACTTCGTGGCCGACAGCGACCTGTCCACGCTCCTGGACGACCTGGCGCTGATCCGGCCGACCGAGATCGCCATGGTGCCGCGCGTCTGCGAGCTGCTCGCCGAGAGCTACCACGCCCGGCTGGGCCGGGGCGCGGCAGGCGGTGAGCCGGGCGACGCCGACCGCGCCGAGGTGATCGCGCACCTGCGGGACCACGTGCTGGGCGGGCGGATCATCCACGCCCCCTGCGGGTCCGCGACGCTGGCCCCGGAGCTGGCCGAGTTCGTCCGCGACGACCTGGACGTCCCGCTCCTGGACAGTTACGGCACGACCGAGGCCGGTCTGGTGATGCTGGACCACCGCGTGCAGAGCCCTCCGGTGCTGCACTACAAGCTCGTGGACGTGCCCGAACTGGGCTATTCCACCGCCGACTCCCCCCACCCGCGCGGCGAACTGCTGGTCAGGACCGCGCTGATCACCCCCGGTTACTACCGGCGGCCCGAGGACACCGCCGAGGCGTTCGACCGGGACGGCTACTACCGCACCGGCGACATCATGGCCGAGACCGCGCCCGGCGAACTGGCCTACGTGGACCGGCGCAAGAACGTGCTCAAGCTCTCTCAGGGGGAGTTCGTCGCCCTGTCCAGGGTGGAGGCGACGCTCGTCGCCAGCCCGCTGGTGCGGCAGGTCTTCGTGTACGGGAACAGCTCCCGCTCCTACCTGCTCGCCGTGGTCGTGCCGACCCCCGAGGCGGTCGCGCGGGCCGGCGACGGGGCGGCGCTGAAGGCGGCGCTCGGCCGGTCGCTCCAGAGCGTCGCGGCGCAGGCCGGGCTCGCGCCGTACGAGGTCCCGCGCGACCTGATCGTGGAGACCGTGCCGTTCAGCCAGGACAACGGCCTGCTGACCGACTCCACGAAGCAGCTGCGCCGGCGGCTGAAGGAGCGGTACGGCGAACGGCTCGAACAGCGCTACGCCGAACTCGCCGAGGGGCAGGCCGCGGAGCTGCGCGCGGTGTGGCAGGACCGCGACCGCCCGGTCGCCGAAACGGTGGCCCGCGCTGCGCAGGCGCTGCTCGCGGGGCTCGACGCCGAGCCGGGGCCCGAGCAGCGTTTCACCGACCTGGGCGGGGACTCGCTGTCGGCGCTGTCCTTCGCCAACCTGCTGCGGGAGGTCTTCGGCGTCGAGGTCCCGGTCGGAACCATCCTGGGTCCGGCCAACAGCCTGGGCGAGATCGCCGGCCAGGTGGAACGGCTGCGCGGCGCGGCCCCGGCGCGGGCCACCTTCGCCTCCGTCCACGGCGAGGACGCCACGACGGTGCGGGCCGGGGACCTCACTCTGGACAAGTTCATCGACGCCGCCACGCTCGCCGCGAGCACCGCGCTGCCGGGGCCGGCCGGTGAGCCGCGCACGGTGCTGCTCACCGGGGCCAACGGCTACCTCGGCCGGCTGCTGTGCCTGGAGTGGCTGGAGCGGCTGGCCCCGGTGGGCGGCACGCTGGTCTGCCTGGTGCGCGCGGCCGACGACGGCGCCGCGCGGCGCCGTCTTGAGGAGGCTCTGGACAGCGGGGACACCGTGCTCAAGAGCCGGTTCGCCGAGCTCACCGCCGGCGGTGCGCTGCGCGTGCTGGCGGGCGACGTCGGTGCGGCGCGGCTGGGTCTGGGCGAGCGGGACTGGCGGGAGCTGACGGCCTCGGTGGACCTGATCGTGCATCCGGCGGCGCTGGTCAACCACGTGCTGCCGTACCGGCAGTTGTTCGAGCCGAATGTGGCCGGCACCGCCGAGGTCGTCCGGGCCGCCCTGACCACCCGGCTGAAGCCGGTCGTGTACGTGTCCACGGTCGCCACGGCCTCTCACGGGGCGGCCGTGGACGAGAGCACCGACATCAGGGCGGGCATCCCGCAGTACGCGGTCGACGGGGGCCACGCGGGCGGTTACGCCGCCAGCAAGTGGGCCGGTGAGGTGCTGCTGCGTGAGGCGCACGACCTGTGCGGGCTGCCGGTGACCGTGTTCCGTTCCGGCATGATCCTGGCGCACGCCCGGTACACCGGGCAGCTCAATGTGCCGGACACCTTCACCCGTCTGCTGGTGAGCCTGATCGCGACGGGGATCGCGCCCGACTCGTTCTACAGCGAGGCGCGGGGGGAAGGGCCGCGTGCGCACTACGACGGGCTGCCGGGCGACTTCGTCGCCGCCGCGGTGGCCGCGCTGAGCTTCGGCGTTGCCGGGTTCCGTACGTTCAACGTGGTCAACCCGCACGACGACGGTGTCTCGCTGGACACCGTGGTCGACTGGCTGGCCGAAAGCGGGATCGCCGTCCGCCGGGTCGGCGGCCACCGGGAGTGGCGCGAGGAGTTCGAGGCCGCGCTGTCGGCGTTGCCGCGGGCGCGGCGTCCGTACTCCCTGCTGCCGCTGATAGCTGCCTGGCGGGAGCCGCTGGTGCCCAGCACGACGTCGGCGCTGCCCGCCGGGCGGTTCCGGGCGGCGGTGCGTACGGCCGGTGTCGGCGCCGAGCGCGACATCCCGCACCTGACCCGGGCTCTGATCGAGAAGTACGTGGGGGACTTGCGGTCTCTGGATCTGATCTAGTACACCGGGTCTGATCCAGTACCGCACCGTCGCGACCGTGTCGCCCGTCGCCCGATCGGCTCGGGCGACGGGTTCCGGCCCCGAACACCGATGTCCAGTCGTCCCGGAACACATGGGCAGCGGGACGTCGCCATAAAATATACCTTTGCGAAGGTTTTTTCTCTGAACGGAGAATCCGTGTGACTCAGGGGCGTGCAATCCGTACCCGGGAACAGGTGCTCGACGCAGCGGCGGAGGAGTTCGCCGCGCATGGCTACATGGGGACGACGCTGCTCGACGTGATCCAGCACACCGGTATGACCAAGGGTGCGCTGTACGGGCATTTCTCCTCGAAGGAGGATCTGGCGGTGGCGCTGATCGAGGAAGCCGGGGCCGAGCTGAGCGCACGCGCGGCGCGGACCGGCGGGTCCGGCACGGCGGCGGTGCGCACGTTGCGGGAGACCGTGCTCGGTCTTGCCCGGCACCTCCGCCAGGACAGACGGGCCCGGTCCGCGCTGCGGCTGGCGGTGGAGACCCCCCATCTGGACCGGCACGACATTGGGCTCGTCCAGCGGATATGCCTGCCGCTGACCCGGGCCGTCACACAGGCCCAGGCCGGTGACGGGGGCATGGGCGGGTACCCGCCGGAGGCCGTGGCCCGCCTGTTGGTATCGGCCTTCTTCGGGGTCCCCCATCCCGTGCCGCACGACGACGCCGACGCCGGGCGGCGGTTCGACGACCTGTGGGCAGCCGTGTCCGGGCCGCAGAAGGACGAGCACACCTCCAGCCGGCGGGAGCCCTGAAGTGCCGGCCCCCGCCCTGCCGGCCACCCCGCTCCGGCCCGGAAGACGGGCGGGCCCGGCCAAGGACGACGACGGCTGCCCGAACGGCCGGTCAGGAGCTGTCCCCGAGGAGCCCGGCGCCGACCGCCGGCGCGGGCGGGGCCAGGACAGCGGTACGGGGGTGCAGCGCCCGCGCACGCGGCAGCCGCGCCATCAGTTCCGCCGAGCCGCCCACGACGACGGGATGTCCCACCTCCGCCAGCATCGGCAGATCGGAGAGGTGGTCCCCGTACGCGTAACACCGCGCCGGGTCCACGTCGGGACAGCGCCGCAGCGCGTCACGGACCGCCGCCCGCTTCGCCTCCCCGATACAGGGATCGCCCACGAGCCCGCCGGTCAGCACGCCGTCCCGGGTCGCGGGGACCGAGCACAGCAGGCGCGCCGCCCCCACCTCGGCGGCGATGGGCGCGAGCACCGCGGGGAACGATCCGGACACCAGGATCACCGTGTCCCCCGCGTCGCGGTGCAGTTCCAGCGCCCGGCGCACGTCCGCCAGATAGAAGCCCGGCGCCCTCGACCGCTCGGCGTACCAGGCCCGCGCCCACCGGGCCACCCGGGCGGCGGGCTCACCCTCCCAAGTCCGGTAGTACAGGCGGTTCATGGCTTCCCGGGACGCGCCGGCGGCCGTACGGCGGGACAGGTCCCGGCGGACCCGAGCCGCCAGCCGGGCGCCTCGCGCCCCGTCGGTGCCGCCGAAGTAGTACGCGAGAAAGTCGAACATCGACTTCTCCGCGATGAGCGTCTCGTCGACATCGCTGAAGACCAGGCGGGCCGGCCGGTTCACCGCGCCCCCGACGGCACCCGCGCCGCCCATTCGCCCTCGCTCCAGGCGGCGTACGCCCCGGCCGATGCGTCCAGCCGCAGCGCACCGTGCGCCGCCACCGTGTGCGTGTCCCGCCAGGCCCGCTGGACCTCGCTGGTGTCGTCCCTGGCGTGGACACCACCCGTCCTGAACAGCCGCTCGACGGCCTCCACCAGCAACTCGGCCGCCACCGCCGCGTCGCGCCGGTTGACCGCCTCGACGCGTGGCGCGGCGGGCTCGGCGTCGGCGCCGGCCCCCGCCCGCTCCAGCAGCAGCGCCACGGCGTCGATCTCGGCGGCGGAGCGGGCCAGCACCCGCTGGACGGCCGCGTCCCCCAGAGCCGCCGGGCGTCCGGCCGGCGGGGTGGCCGCCCAGCGGGTCCAGGAGCGCAGAGCGAGCCGGGCCGCGCCGAGCGCCGGGGCGCAGAACATCGGGCCGCCGGCCAGATGCGCGGGCGCCCGGCGGGCCGGGGACGCGCCGGGCTCGGCCACGGCGGCCAGCACGTCACCCAGCGGACAGGCGCGCCGGTCGGGGACGAACACCCCGTGTGCCTCGACGGAGTTGCTGCCGGTGCCGCGCAGCCCGGTGCTGCGCCAGGTGTCGCGCACGGTCACCTCGGAGCGCGGCACGGCCAGGACCCATGCCACGCCGTGCGCCGGAGCGGTGACGGGGGCGCCGGATGCGGCCGGGGTGTGGTCGGACAGGGCCGCGAGCAGGATCCACGGGGAGAAGTCCACGCCGCTGACACAGTCCCAGCGGCCGTCCAGCAGCCTGCCGCCCGGTACCGGGCGGGCTGTCGCGGTGGGCGGGGCCAGGGCCGCGGCGATCAGGGTGTCGGGGCCCCTTCCCCACAGTTCGCGCTGTCCTTCCTCGGGCAGCCTGGCGGCGAACCGCCCGTGCGCGGCCCAGAGCATGCCGCACCAGGCGGCCGAGGGGCACTGTCCGGCGATCAGCGCCGTGGCGTTGATCAGGTCGGCGAAGCCGCCTTCCCGGCCGCCCCATCGGCGGGGCACGAAGTGCCGTGCGAATCCGGCCTTTTGGAGCGCGGTCACGACCTCGGGAGCGAGCCGCCGGTCCCGGTCCGCCGCAGGGGCCGCACGCCCCGCCGCCAGGGCGGCCCGCAGTACGGCGTCCTCGTCGAGCGTGCTGTCCGTACGCTCCGGTAAGGAAAGGCCGGATCGCGTCCTTTTTTGCGGCTCAGCATGATTGAGCACATTCAGCTCCTTGTCGAGCCGGACAGAAATGGTAAAAAATACTTTCCCAACGGTTTGCCATTTGGAGGTGCGGATGCCACCAGGACAGGAACACCCCCCGCGTGCACCGGGATTCGGCGGGGCCCCGGCCCCCGCGTACGCCACAGGCCGCGGCCGACGAAGGCCGGCCGGACCGGGCGCCCCGCTACACCGCCGCGCCGGAGCCGACCGCGCCACGGGAGAAGGTGATCCCCCCGGGCGCGGCGGGCCGGGTCCGCAGCAGCCATTCCATGGTGACCGTGGCGACGGTCTCCTCCCGCTGTACGGCCGTGACGCGCATCCGCGTGAGGTCGGGAGCGGTCCCGCGCGGCCGCAACTCGGCGCACAGCCGCACCGGTTCGTCGAGGTCGGCGAAGGCCGGGCAGTCCATCCGGACGGCGCGCAGTACCGCTGCTCCCACGGGGGCGCCGTGGCAGTGGCTGACCAGGCGGTGGCCGAGCTGGCGGGCACCTTCCAGGGTGACCATCAGCGGTATGTGGTCGCCGGGGTGGTCGAAGAGCACGGCATGGTGGAGGTCGACCAGCAGCCGCCACTCCCCCGTCTCGGTGCGGCCCAGGACGCTGTCCTTGGCCCGCAGGCGTCCGACTTCGGCCGCGGGCAGGCGAGTCGCGGCGGTGTGTCCGGCGGGGACGGCCCCGCCGCCGCCCGGTTCCTCGTTCCCCCGCCAGCGCAGTCGCCGGTACAGCCGCTCGTCGACGGCGTACACGCTCAGCCCGGCTCGGGCACACGCCCGTCCGGCCACGGACACCACCACGTCCACCTGCATGCCGAAGCGCCGGGGCGGCCGGTTCGCCACCCACGACCACTGGACGTCCAGGGTGACGTGCAGCGGGGTGTCGCCGACCGCGAGCGCCTCGTGGTCCGTGATCTCGAAGTGCGTGTCACTGCCGACGAAGCGGTGTCCCAGCGGGATTCCGCAGTACTCGTGTCCCAGGTAGACCAAGGCCTGGCGCACCGTCTCGGTCAGCAGCAGCGGGTCGGACACACCCTGGGCGTCGGGGTAATACAGTGCGTGGTCCCGGGGCCACTGGGCTCCCACGAGGAACCGGCTCTCGCTCACCGGCAGCGCGTCCGTGATGAAGACCTCCGCGACCGCGGCCCGGTGGACCAGTTGTCGGGAGACGGGTTGAAGAAACTTCAGCGAGGTATCCACTACTGCCGTGCCCGGTTCACCTGGGACCCTGGTCGACAGTCCATACAACTGGTCCATGGTCTCTCCCCCATTGGGTTCGGAAATACCGTGGTAGCGCGACGTGAAAATATACCTTCGCAGAGGTATCTTGCAAGGGAACTATCTCGTGCGGGCCATTCGCACCAGGCACCGTCGAAGCGTACGGAAAAGGAATCATGAACAACTCGAACAGCGGTCTGCGTACAGCTTCCGGAGCCAAGGCCGTCTCCCCGCGCGAACTCAAGCAGGAACGTGCCGGCCGCACCCGCAGGCAGCTCCTCGACGCCGCCGCCGCGGCCTTCGCCGAGAAGGGGTTCCCCGCCGTCACGCTCCAGGACATCGCCGACCGTGCCGAGGTGACGAAGGGTGCCGTCTACTTCCACTTCACCAACAAGGAGGCGGTGGCCGTCGCGGTCACCGCGGAGTTCTACACCCACCTGCCCACCATCGCCGAATCGGTCACGGCCAGGCGTCTCCCGCCGCTCCACGCGGTCGCCGAACTCCTCCTGCAGACCGCGGTGGCCCTGCGGGACAATCCGGTGATGCAGGCCGGTGCCCGGTTGCAGATCGAGCGGAACCTCGTCGACGCCGATATGCCGACGCCGTTCAGCGAGTTCACCCAGCTGATCGCCGAGCTGCTGGCACAGGCCCAGGAGGAGGGCACTCTGCGGCCCACCGCCAACATCACCTCCATGGCCCGGGTCGTTGTCGCCGCGTTCTTCGGCAGCCAGCACATCTCCTGGATCCAGCACAATCGCGAAGACCTCATGGACCGCGTCCAGGAGATCATCGACGTCACCCTTCCCCTTCACACATGATGTCCGCCCCCTTCCCGGCCTTCGGCGCCACACAAGGAGAGCCCCTGTCATGTCTGCCCTTACTCTCCCCGTCGTTCCCCTCGGCACCAAGGGCCCGTTGGTCGGCGCCCAGGGCCTGGGCTGCATGGGCTTCAGCGAGGCCTACGGGCCCGTCGCGCCGGACGGGGCGCGGGAAACGCTGCGGGCCGCACTCGACGTGGGCGTCACCATGTTCGACACCGCGGACCTGTACGGGGACGGCGGGAACGAGGTGCTGCTCGGCCCGTTCGTCCGCGCCCACCGCGAACGGGTCTTCCTCGCCACGAAGTTCGGCATCGTGCGGGAGCCGGGCCGGCGCACCTGGAACCAGGTCCGCGGCGACCGCGCGTATGTACGCCAGTGCGTCGAGGCGAGCCTGAAGCGGCTCGGTATCGACACGATCGACCTGTACTACGCGCACCGCCGCGACCCGTCGGTCCCCCTGGAGGAGACCGTCGGTGCGATGGCGGAGCTCGTCCAGGAGGGCAAGGTCCGCCACCTGGGGCTCTCCGAGGTCACCGGTGCCGAACTGCGCGCGGCGCACGCCGTCCACCCGATCGCCGCGTTGCAGTCCGAGTGGTCGCTGTTCAGCCGCGATGTCGAGGCGTCGGCGGTCCCCACGGCCGCGGAACTCGGCGTGGCGTTCGTCGCGTACTCGCCGCTCGGGCGCGGCCTGCTCACCGGGGCGTTCTCCGATCCGACCGAACTGACCCCGGGGGACGGCCGGTTGACGATGCCCCGGTTCGCCGACGAGCACGTTCGCGCCAATCACGCGCTCCTGGGGACCGTCCGTGAGATCGCCGCCGGTCACGCGGCGACCCCCGCACAGGTCGCGCTGGCCTGGCTGCACCAGCAGTCCGGCGTCCACGGCCTCACCGTCCTGCCCATCCCCGGCTCCCGCAGGTCCGCCCGGCTGAGGGAGAACGCCGCGGCGGCGGCCCTGACCCTGTCCGCGGCCGAACTCACCGCGCTCGAACCGCTGGCGGCGCGGGTGGCGGGTGCCCGTTACGCGGACATGAGCAGCACGGCGGCGGCCCGCGAGTGACCGACGGCCCCGGTCGGTGGCGTGCGGGGTTACGGCCCCCGGCCGGGGCCCCGCAGCGACGTCACGCGCTCCGGCCGGCCGGCGGGAGCGCCCCGAGGACCGCCGCGAGGCCTCCCGGGTCGTGACGTGCGATGTTGTGGCCGACGGGGATGTCGTGGACCTTCCAGCCCGCGCGGTGGCGCAGCCGTTCGGTCAGGTCCACGAACGGGCTGCCCGGCCAGGCCCCGCCGCTGATGAAGGTGCGGCCGACCGCGTGTGCGGGGTCGTTGCCCGGCCTGAACGACTGGAGGAAGCTGGCCAGTGGGTGGGGCCGCGCACGCGGGTCCGCCCCCTGGGGGACCGCGACCCAGCGGCCGTCTTCGCGGGCCCCGGCCATGAACAGGTGCCGGAACCGGTCGCTGGTCAGGGACCAGCACGAGTCGCCGTCCTCGGGGACGTAGGCGTCGATGAAGACGAGCTGGCCGATGCGGTCGCCGAGCCGGTCCGCGGCTCCGGCGATCACCATGCCGCCGTAGCTGTGCCCGCACAGCGCGAGGGGCGTGTCACCGCCGCGGTCGATGATCCCGGCCACCTGGTCGATGTGGGTGTCGAGGTTGGGCGGCCGGTCCACGTCGAGCGGGCCGTCCGGCTCCAGCCCCGCCAGGGTCACCGCCTCCACCTGGTGACCGTCGCGGCGCAGCTCGGCCGCCACCGCGTCGAACGCCCATCCACCCTGCCAGCCACCTGGCACTATCACGAACTTCACCGCCCCATCGTAGGCGAACCACCACCCCGCGCGTCCGCCCTGTGACGGCACGTCACGACCGGTCCCGGGGGCGGTGGATACGCGCCCTGCCGTCGCGGCGGGCCGCCCTGTGGCGGTGGTGACGGGGCGCCCGGTCATACTGATGCGCGATAGAACAGGGCGGGCCGCAGGCGGCGCATGACGTACGGGGTGGACGGGTGGGTGTGCCGGAGCGCGTTGGCGCTTATGCCGTGGAGCGGGAGCTGGGGGCCGGCGGTATGGGCACGGTCTATCTGGCCCGCTCGCGCGGCGGGCGTCCGGTGGCCGTGAAGGTGGCGCGGCCGGAGCTCGCGACCGATCCGCATTTCCGGGCGCGTTTCCGCGCGGAGGTCGTGGCCGCCCGCCGGGTGGGCGGTTTCCATACGGCTCCGGTGGTGGACGCCGATCCCGAGGCGGAGGCTCCCTGGCTGGCCACGGCCTACATCCCCGGACCCACGCTGTCCGCCCTCCTCGCCTCCGGGGGGCCGATGGACGAGGAGCGGCTGCGGCAGCTGGGGGCGGCGCTGGCCGAGGCGCTGGCGGCGATCCACGGCTGCGGTCTGGTGCACCGGGACCTCAAGCCCGGCAACATCATCATGGCCGCCGACGGCCCGAGGGTCCTGGACTTCGGCATCGCGCGGGCCATGGAGTCGACCCGCCTGACCTCCACCGGTATGGCCTTCGGGACCCCGGGGTTCCTGGCCCCCGAGCAGGCCATGGGCGAGGGGGTCACCGGGGCGGCCGACGTGTTCGCGCTCGGGGCCGTGCTGGTCGCCGCCGCCGGGGGCAGTGCCTTCGGCGGGGGTACGCCGATGGGGCTGATGTATCGCGCGGTGCACGAGTCGGCCGATCTGTCCGCGGTGCCGCCCGGCCTGCGGCCAGCGCTCCTCGCGTGCCTCGCCAAGGACCCCGCCGAGCGGCCCGGCCCGGAAGCGCTGCTGGACCTGTTCGCGCCGATTCCGGGCACGTACGCCCCGGCGGACGCCGTGCCGCCGCCCCCGGTGGATGCCGTGCCGCCGGCTCCGGTGGATGCGTTCCCCGTACAGCCGCCGATGGACGCGGTCCCCCCGTCCCTGCCGCCGACCGCTCTCGCGCCGCCGCCGTTCCCGCCGGCCTATCCCCCGGCCTATCCCGCGGCCGCCCCGGCGCCCGGACCGGTGGACGACGTCGTCTTCACGGCGACGGACGCCACCTCGGCGGTCCTGATCGATGCCGATGGTGTCGCTTTCGAGTCGGACGTGCGGTACTTCCAGTTCGGCTGGGACCGGATCAGCTCGGTGGAATACGGGGCGGCGCCCCAGAAGTACCTCTGGGTGACCGTCCGGCTCCACGACGGCACCTTCCACCAGCAGGCGGTCAGGGCCCGCAGGGCGTCCCTGCTCCGCACGTGGTTGCAGGACCTTCCGCTGATCATCGCCTGCTTCCGGTAGCCGGGCGCGGGAGGCCTGCCGCCGCTCACGCGGGGCTGTTCGTACGGCCCAGGCGCATGGCGGAGACGAGGAAGAAGACGCCGCCGAGGAACGCGTAGCCGGCCAGGTTCGTCAGCGAGGCGTCGCCCTTGCCGGCCTGGGCGATGAACGAGGTTCCGGCCAGGGTGGAGATGGCGCCGCCGGCGATCATCGGCCACTGTCCGCCCATACCGCGCCGCAGGACGCCGACGATCAGCTGGACGAGCCCCGCGGTGATGGCCCAGGCGCCCCAGACCCGCAGCACGGCGGGGATGCCGTGGCCGGCGGCGGCGGCCAGGCCCGCGGCGGTGAGGGTGCTCAGCGCGACGTTGGCGTAGAGCCCCCGCACCGGCCCCCGGCCGGCCTTGGCGGACCTGATGTCCACGACCGCGCACCCGACGTCGAACAGGGGGTAGGCCACCAGCAGCGTGGTGCTCAGGGCGCCCAGACCGAAACGAGGGAGAACGTTCGGTCTCTCCTCCCTTTCCATCTAAGGGAGCCCGCATTCCCCTGTCAAGACCGAACGTTCTCCCTCATCGGGCTGTTACGGTGTCCCCATGAGCGCGCGCACACAGGCCGGGAGCACGTCGGAGGCTCGGTCCCGGCTGCTCGACACAGCGACCAGGATTTTCTACGCGGAGGGGATCCACTCCGTCGGCGTCGACCGGATCATCGCGGAGGCCCAGGTCACCCGCGCGACCCTGTACCGGCATTTCAAGGGGAAGGAGGAGCTGATCCTCTGCTACCTCCAGCAGGCCGACCAGGGCATCCGGGGGCAGGTCGCCGCCATCCGGGCCCAGGGGCTCGCACCGGCCGACACGGTCCGGGCCGTCGGCCGGTCCATCGTGGAGGGCATCCGGTCCTCCGGATTCCGCGGGTGCGCCTTCCTCAACGCGGCTGCCGAGTACCCCGACCCGGAACACCCCGTCCACCGGGCGGTCCTGGCCCACCGGCAGTGGTTCCTGGAAACGGTCACGGAACTGATGGCCGAGGCCGGCCGCACACCGGCCGACGCGGCGGGCCGCCACTTCGTCATGCTCCGGGACGGCGCGATGGCGGCCGGCTGCCTCTCCGATCCGGCGCTGGTCTCCGAGACGTTCCTGCACGGCGTCGACGGCATCCTGGACGCCGGCCCGGGGCCGGCCCCGGGCTGACGGCCGGGGCGCGCGACGCGGTCAGCCGAGGATGAGCGGAAGCCTCGCCGCGCGTGCGCCCAGTTCCGCCGTCTGCGCGGCGGTCGGCGTACGCCGCCCCGTGCCGATCCGCAGCGCGTCGGCGTCCGGGAACGACGCGGGGAACGCGGCACCGGCGAGATCCTCCAGCGCGGTGCGCGCCACCGCCAGCGTCTCGGCGGGCGGCGCGGGGGCCGCCGGCAGATGCGCGACGAGATCGAGGTGGTGCAGGGTCCACTCAAGGACGTACGCCGACAGGTAGTCGCCGACGGTGAGCACCTTGTCCTGGGTGGAGACCCGGGCGGCGGGGTCCGCGAGTACGGCGGCCCGGCCCGCGGCCGAACCGACGTCGTCCAGGTGGAACTTGAGCCACCGCGGCTCGCCGTACGCCGCGGCGAGCCGGGGGATCAGCGCGTCGAGCGGGTCGTCACCGGCCGGGGGTTCGGCGAGGAGGTCCCAGTAGCCGGCCGCGTCGGCCGTGGGTTCCGCTTCGGCCGGGGTGACCAGGGTGATCAGGACGTCCTGGGCGTCGATGACCAGATGGCACACCAGATCCCGTACGAGCCAGCCCGCACAGCCCGAGGGCTGCGCGAAGTCCTCGTCCGGGAGACCGGCGACGGCGGCGAGCAGCGCCGCCCAGGAGCGTGAGAAGGGATGCACGTCCTCACGGTAGGGGACGTGCCGCGCGAGCGGGGCGGGGGTCACGCGTGATGGCGTGGTTCCGGCTGCCTGGTGCCCGGACGCGGCGGAGGTACTGGCGCGGGTGGGCAGCGCGTAGTCGAGCACGTCCGGGTCGTTGGTGTCGGTGTCAGCGGTGCAGGTAGTACGTGAGCGCCGTGTCCAGGTCACGGTGCCACTGCTCGACGCGGGAGGCCCGGCGGGCGTTGATCTCGCCCTCGAAGGTGGAGCCGTCGTGCAGCGTGAGCGTGACGTGCATCCGGGACTTGCGGACGGTGCGATGGCGGACGTCGGCGATCTCCGGCCAGGACCATTCGACCTCCGTACCCCCGCGGTCCAGGTCCTCGTCGGTCTCGATCTCGTCCAGCGGCAGCCCGTGGAGCGTCAGCAGTACCCCACCCGCGTCGACCACGACGTGGGAATCGGAGTCCGCCGCGATGAACGCCTCGTCGTCGGCGGCGGCGGGCTCCCCGCCGGGGCCCCGGCCGGGTGCGGCGTCGGCGACCGTGGGCACGTACGAGGGCATGGGCGGCTGCGGAGGCTCCAGGCGGTACGACGTCGCCGCTTCCGTCAGTTCATCGAACCGGTCGAGGAGCCGGGCCGGGTCCGGCCGGCTGCCGGGGTTCTTGTCCAGACAGTCCGCCACCAGTCCCCGCAGCCGGGGCGGGACGGCGGTCAGGTCGGGTGCCTCGTGCACCGCGCGGTACATCAGGCCCATCGGCGTACCCCCGCCGAACGCGCTGCCGCCCGCCGCCGCCACCAGGACCGCACCCAGCGCGAACACGTCGGCGGCTGCCGTGACGTCGGCGGCTCCCGTCGCCTGCTCGGGTGCGAGGAATCCGGGTGTTCCGAAGGCGTGGCCGGTGGCCGTCAGGCGCGTGGACTCCACGGCCCGTGCGATCCCGAAATCCAGCACGCGGGGCCCGTCCGCGGCCATGATGATGTTGCCGGGCTTCAGATCGCGGTGGACCAGGCCGCAGCCGTGGATCGCCACCAGGGCCTCCGCGAGCGCCGCGCCGAGCCCCTTCAACTCCTGTGTGTCCATGGGGCCCTGGGAGTGGATGCGTTCGGCGAGTGTCGGTCCCGGCACATACGCGGTCGCCAGCCAGGGAGGGGTCGCGTCCGGGTCCGCGTCCACGACCTGGGCGGTGTGGAAGCCGCCGACGGCCCGCGCCGCGGTCACCTCCGCACGGAACCGGGCGCGGAAGTGGGCGTCGCCGGCGAGCTCGGCCCGCGCGACCTTGACCGCCACGGCGCGTCCGCCGCGCGACCGGGCCAGATACACCGTCCCCATGCCGCCCTCGCCGAGCCGGCGCTCGATCACGTAGGGGCCTATACGCGCCCCGTGTACCGTCTGCCCGTCGGCTCCTCGCCGCCCCGTCGCGCTCACTCGATCCCCCGGGCCTCTTCGGTCGACCATCCTGCCGGAGGGATCATCTCACTCACGGATTCACGGTCCGGCTGTCACGCGCACGGGCGTGGTTCGGACCCCGTCGCGCCCCACGGGTGGCGGGGGTCCGTGCGGGCGTGGATATGGCCGCCCCACACCCTGGCCCCTGTACGGCTCAGGCGCGTTCATGGTGCTGCGCGGCCGGGCCAGGCCAGGTCGTCCACCGCGAGGAACGGTTCGCGGGCCACGGTCGCGGGGGTGGAACCGGTGAACGCCATGACGTCGCGGTGCAGGTGGGACTGGTCGGCGTAGCCGGTGTCGGCGGCCACCCGGGCCGCGGCCTCGCCCGCGACCAGGCGGTGGGCGGCGTGGTCGAAGCGGACCAGTTTCGCGGCGCGCTTGGGCGGCAGGCCCAGCTGCGAGCGGAAGCGGGACCACAGGCGCTTGCGGCTCCATCCGACCTCGGCGGCGAGATCCTCGACCCGGACCAGGCCGTGGCCGGTGAGGGTGCGGTGCCAGGCTCGGGCGACTTCCGGGTCCACCGCCGGCCCCGCCGCGAAGCGGCGGGTCAGCAGCGCGTCCGCCAGCGCGAAGCGGGCCTGCCAGCCGGGGAGTTCACCGAGCCGCTCGCATATCCGCGACGCCTCGCGGCCCCACAGGTCGCCGAGCGGTACGACGGCGCCGTCGAGTTCGGCGGGCGAGACGCCGAGCACGGCGCGGGCGATGACCGGCGAGAGGCGCACCTGTACGCACTCGACGTTCTCTCCGCGCACCCGGACCGCGCCCCCGGAACCGAGCCCGGGGCCCGCGACGAGGCTTCCGCGCCGCTGTTCTCCGGGGGCGGAGTCCAAAACCGGGGAACCGGCGCCGAATTCGAGGAGCAGGGTCACGTTCGGGTGGGGGACCATGCGCAGCGTGTCCAGGTCGTGCACGCGGAACCCGGCCATGGTGACTCCGGCCACCCGGCTGGGCCGTCGCGGGCAGGCGACGTCCCACTCGGCCGTTCCGTGCGTGAACGTGTGCACGCTTCCATGCTACGAGAACCACGAGAGCGCCGGGCGCCGGGAACATTCGTCCAATACCTCGCCGCGGGCGGCGGTGACAGTGGGTCCATGACTGCTTCCGAGACCTCCGTGTTCTCGTCGCCGGCGCCCGGCGACGGCGACATCCATGTGTGCCAGGACGGGCCGCGTGACGCCCCGGCGCTTCTGCTCATCCACGGGTCCGCGTCCTCGGCGCGCTCGTGGGACGCGCTGGTTCCGTTGCTGGCCGGGGCCCATCGCGTCGTACGGATCGATCTGCTCGGGCACGGCCGGTCGGCCAAACCGGACGACGGCCGTTACACGATCCCGGACCAGGCGCGCCGGGCCGGTGAGGTGCTGGACCGGCTCGGTGTCGGGCGGGCCGTGGTGGTGGGGCACTCCAGCGGCGGGGTGGCCGCCACCGCGCTCGCCGAGCAGCGGCCCGAGCTGGTGTCCGGCCTGGTCCTGATCAACACCGGGCCCGGCCTGGGCGCGTTCATCGCCCAGGGGTCCGGCGCGGCCGGGCCCGCGCAGTGGCCGCCGAGCGACGAGCAGCTGCGGCAGTTCGCGGGCACGGGCTTCAGCCGGCCGGGGTACCAAGTGCCGGACGCGCTGCTGGACGAGGTGCGCGCCATGACCTTCCATACGTTCACGGCGACAATGGCGGGCACCCGTGCGTATCTGGAGCAGCGGGCGTTGCCGGACCGGCTGGCGGTGCTCGGCGTGCCGTTGCTGGTCCTCTTCGGTGCGGACGACCGCCGGTGGCGTTCCTCGTCCGCCGCCGATTACCGCGTCGTTCCGGGTGCGGAGGTGGAGCTGCTGCCGGGGCTGGGGCACTCCCCCATCCTTGAGGACCCGCCGCGGGTCGCCGCGCCTCTGCTCGCCTTCGCCGCGCGCCACGGCGTACGGGCCGGCTGAAAGGCGTCGAGCCGGCCGCGGGCGGTCGCGGAGGGGACCTCGTGGACGTGGGGGTGCGACAGATCCGCACGGCACAGCCCGCCCGGGCAGGACCGGGCGGGCTGTAGAGGGGGACCCCGGTCGTCATGACCCGTGTGTCGTGGGTCCGAGGATGCCGTACGTCGGCATGAACATCGCCACAGAGCCGCCGGAGCGCGGGTGGAGCGGCGGCGCGGGGGCCGCTCCCGCCTTCGCCTCCATCCAGCGTTCTGGCAACATCGGCGGGCCCGCACGGCCTCTCCGTAACCACCCCGACCTGCGACTAAGGCGAGACTCAAGCCGGTCCGGAGAGTCTTTCGAGCGTTTTCTGCCAACGTCTTGGCAATGTCTTGCCAAGACGGAAGCCGCTGTCGAAGGAGTGCGCCAACGATGTCCCTCTCCGGTCTCATCGAACAGCAGGTCGCCGCACGCCCCGACGCGATCGCCGTTCACGCCCCCGGACACCCGGGTGACCAGGTCTCCCTGACCTACCGTGAGCTGAGCCGGGCGGCCGACCGGCTCGCCCGGACCCTCGTGGCGCGGGGCATCGGCCGGGGCGACCGGGTGGCGACGGGTCTGCGCCCCGGTCCCCGGCTCGTGACGGCGCTGCTGGCCGTCCTGCGGTCCGGGGCGGCGTACGTGGCGCTCGACCCGGCCGATCCGCTCGCGCACCGCCGGTTCGTCGTACGCGACAGCGCGGCCCGTGCCGTGCTGGCCGAGGCCGCGGACGCCTCCGACTACGCGGGGCTGCCGGCCGCCGTCCTCGGCCCGCGCCCGGCGGGCTCCGACAGCGGTGCGCCGGCCGGTGGCGGCGGCCCGTGCTCCGGGGACGACCCGGCGTACGTCTGTTACGCCTCCGGGCCCGGTGGCGGACCGGCGGCCGGGGTCGTCGTACCGCATCGGGCGCTGGACGAACTGCTGCGGCCCGGGGCGGCGTTCCGGCCCGGCCGGGACGAGGTCGTCGCACAGGCCGCGAGCCCCGCGTCCGCCGCGAGCGCGGCCGAGATCTGGCCGACGCTGGCCGCGGGCGCCCGCCTGACCGTCCCGCCCCCGGCCGCCCACGCCACCCTGCCCGCGCCGGGGCCGGCGGCGGGCGCGTCGCGCGGGACGCCTCCGGGCACACCGGTCCAGGAGATCGTGCGGGACCTGTTCGCCGAGGTGCTGGGGCTGCCGCGCGGGCTGATCGGCGCCGACTGCGACTTCTTCGGCATGGGCGGGCACACACCGGCGGCGGCCCGGCTGCTGGACCGGGTGCGCGAGACCCTGGGCAGCGGCCCGGCCGATCCGGCCGCGCTCCACGCCGCGCCGACCCCGGCCGCGCTGTCCGCGCTGCTGGGCGAGGACCCCGCCACCGCGATCGGACCGGACCCGTCCGCGTCGGAGTCGGAAACGGGCGCGTCCGGCACGGAAAGCGTCGAGCTGGTGTTCCGGCTGCGCGGGCCGCTGGACGTACGGACGCTGGACAGGGCGCTGACCGTCCTGGGCCGGCGGTACGGGGCGCTGCGCAACTCCCTTACCGGGAACGCCGGGACCAGGCTGAGGTCCCTGGGACCGGACGACCACCGGCTGGAGCTGGCGCTGCCCGCCGCCGATGTGGATCTGTGGTCGCAGTTGCCGCTCGCGGCCGATCTGGCGTGCGTCTACCAGGAGTTGGCCGCCGGCGGCACCCCCTCGCCGGTCCGGGACATCGTGCGGTACGCGCCTCGTGCCCCGTACGGCGACCGGGCACCGACCCAGCTGCCCGGCAGCGGCTCCACGGGCTTCGACACGGCCCCCGGCCGCCTGGACCTCGACCTGGACGAGGCCCTGCACGCGCGGCTCACCCGGTTCGCTGCCGCGCGGGGGGCCACGGTCTTCATGGTGGTGCACGCCGCGCTCACCGCCGTACTGCACCAGCTGGGCACGGCCGGTGAGATCACCGTCGCCGCCCCGGTCCCGGCCCGCGACAACGTCACCCTGCGGGGCGCGGTGGGCGCGTACGGGCGGGTGCTGGCGCTGACCGTGGACGCCTCGGGCGACCCGGCGTTCAGCGAGCTGGTGCGCCGGGTGCGCAAGCGGGACCTGGCGGCCTACCGCAGCGCCGACGCCCCTCTCGCGGGCGTGGGGGGCGTCGCTCTCGCCGTCCTCCAGGACACGACGGCCGGCCGGTTCGCTTCGGGTCCGCTCACGGTGCAGCCGGAACGCGCCGGTCTCGCCCTGCCGGCCACCGATGTCGGCTTCACCCTGACGGAGCGGCAGAGCCGGGAGGGCGCGCCGGCGGGCATCACCCTGACGACCACGTACCGGCGCAAGGCGGTCGGCGAGACGGTGGCCGCCACGCTGACGGGCCGGCTGGTCTCGCTGCTCGCGGCGGCCCTGGACCGTCCGGACGCGGTGCTGAGCGCGCTGGTGCCGGCCGGGCGGCCGGCGGACCGGGGCGGGGTGTGGGAGGCGGGCCGCCACGAGCTGCCCGCGACGACGGTGCCCGAGCTGTTCGCGGAGCGGGTGCGGTGCGCGCCGAAGGCCGTGGCGCTGTCGGGTGCGATCGGGGCGGGCGGGGTGAGCGGCGCGGATGACACGGACGGTGCCCCGCCCGGTTCCGACGGATCCGGTGAGCCGGGCGGGCCGGCCGTCCCGGTCATGGACTACGCGGAGCTGGACTCGCGTTCCGACCTGCTGGCGCACGCCCTGGTCGCCCATGGCGCGGGCCCCGGGGCCACGGTCGTGACCGCGCTGTCCTCGCCGACCGGGTTCGCGGTGGCCGTGCTCGCCATCGCGAAGACCGGGGCGGCGTGCGTGCCGGTCGATCCCGCGCAGCGGCTGCCCGGTTCGGTGCGGCCGGTGGCGGTGCTGCTGGACGAGACCGCCGACCTGCTGCTGGGCCGGACACCGGGTGCCGCCCGCCTGGTGCGTGACGAGGCCGCCGATCTGCTGCCCGCCGACGGGAAGTGGCCGCTGCTGGACACGGACCGTACGCGCCCGCTGAGCACGGCCGACCCGGTGCTGTGGGCGGTCGGTGCGGCGGGTTCGCCGGGCGGGGGCGGTGCGACGGTGGTGGGCGGCGGGCCGGTCGTCGCGGCGACGCTGGCCGAGCCGGTCGACGCCGCCTGGCTGGTACGCGGCTACCCGGACGCCGACGCCACGATCGGCCTGCTGGGCGCGCTGGTGCGGGGTGCCCGGGTGCACGTCCCGGACCGTTCCCTGCGGCACGCCGTACCGCAGGAGTTGCTGCGCTGGCTGCGCGAGCGCGACGCCCGGATGCTGCTCGGCGGCAGTGACGAGGTGCTCGTGGCGCTGGTCGCGCTCGCCCGCGAGGAGCGGTTGCCGCTGATCACCAGCGGCGGCTGGGCCGAGGGCCACCTGGTGGTCGAGCACCGGGGCACGGGAGCGGCCAGGCCCGCCCCGGGCTACCGGGCCTATGTCCTGAACGCCCGGCTGCGGCCGGTGGCTCCGGGCACGGTCGGTGCGTTGTACGTGGCGGGGGCGGGCGTGGCCCTCGGTTACGCCGGTTCCCCGGCCGCGACCGGTGAACGCTTCCTGCCCGATCCGTTCGCCGGCCCGTCCCGGGCCCCCGCCCGCATGTGGCGCACGGGCCGGGCGGCCCGGCTGGACGCGGACGGCAGCCTCATGGTCCTCGAAGGCCCGGCCCCCGACGACCCGTTCGCCGGTGCCCCGGTCACGTTCGTCGTCCTCTGCGACCCCTCGGGCCGCCGCGCCCTGTGGCCGGCGGCGGCCCCGGTGCCGGCGGGCTGGTCGAAGGTCCACGCGGAGAGCGGGTACGAGTTGTGCGTGGACCGGCTGGACGAGTTGCCGTGAGGACGGGGGCGCGGCAGAGGCGGGCCGCGCCCGTCCCGGAGAACGGCGGGGCACGGAGGCGGGAGGTCGCCCCCGGATATCGGGAGGACATCGGGCGGACCGGTCGGCCACAATGCGGCAATGGCCGATCACGTGCGACATGCTCCCCGTCCGGACTTCCTCAAGAAGCCGTCGCTGAGAGGGGAGCAGGTGCTGCTCCGGCCCGTCACGGTGGATGACATCGCCGCGCTGATGCCGATGTTCCTGGACGCCGAGGCGTCACGGTTGACCGGCAGCCATCCCGACGGCAGGCTCGACGAGGCGCGGTTGCGTGCCTGGTACGGCAGCCGCGCGGAGCAGGACGACCGGCTGGACCTCGCGGTGGTCGAGCGGGTGACGGGCAACGTCGTCGGCGAGGTCGTCCTGAACGGCTGGGACCCGGGTAACGAGAGCTGCAACTTCCGCATCTTCCTGGTGCCCGGCAGCTACGGACGCGGTCTGGGGACGGAGGCAACTCGTCTGATCGTCGGGTACGGCTTCGAGGCGCTGGGGCTGCACCGCGTCTCGCTGGAGGTCTACGCGTTCAATCCGCGGGCCCGCCGCGCCTACGAGAAGGCGGGGTTCGTCGCCGAGGGGGTGCTGCGTGACGCGCTGCTCTGGGAGGGCGAGCGGGTGGACGCGACGGTGATGTCGGTCCTGGCGCCGGAGTGGTTCCGGCACGGCGGACGTCCGTAGTCCCTCCGGAGGCCGCCGGCGGTCCTTCTCCGGCTCACCGTGCGGAGAAGCGCGACGCCTTGCGTGAGCGCCGGTGAACCGTTCCGGTGAGGCGGGCCGACCGGCCGGGCAGCCCACGAGCGCTGTCTGGCGCGGGCGGGCGTCCCCTAATCTGCTCCGCATGCCCGAAACCACCACGCCCGCGCCTCGCGACGACAGCCCGGAGGACTCCCTGCGGGAACGTCTGCGACAGACGTTCGACGAGGACGCGGAGCTGTACGACCGGGCCAGGCCCGGGTACCCGCCGGCGCTCTACGACGACCTCGCGGAACTCGCCGGGGCCCGTCCCGGCAGTCGCGTACTGGAGCTGGGCTGCGGAACCGGCCGGGCCACGGTTCCCCTGGCCGGCCGGGGCTGCCGGATCACGGCGGTCGAGGCGGGAGCGAACATGGCCGCGGTCGCCCGGCGCAACCTTGCGGGAGCCTCGGCCGTGGAAGTGGTGACGGCCGAGTTCGAGAGCTGGCCGCTGCCGGCGGAGCCGTTCGACACGGTTCTCGCGGCGACGGCGTTCCACTGGATCGACCCGGCGACGCGCGTGCCCAAGGCCGCCGATGCCCTGCGTCCCGGCGGGGCACTCGCCGTGGTGCGTACCCAGCATGTGAGGGGCGGCACCGAGGAGTTCTTCGTCGAGGTCCAGCGCTGCTACGAACGCTTCGACCCGGGCACGAAGCCCGGGACGCGGCCTCCCGCCACCGCCGATGTCGACAACGCAGACCATGCCCGGGAGGTGGCGCGAAGCGGCCGCTTCGCGCCCACGGTCTTCCGCCGCTACGAGCAGGACCTCACGTACACCACCCGGGAGTATCTGGACGTGCTGCGGACCTACTCGGGCCACCGGGCCCTGCCGGAAGCCGCCCGGCACGGGCTGCTGGCGTCCATCGCCGACCTGATCGACGGGGGTTACGGCGGCCGGGTGACCAAGCGCTACCTCATCGAGCTGGGAGTCTCCCGCAGGCGGTGAAGGGGCTACGGGACGAAGACGAGGCGTTCGTCGGTCCGGTGGTCGTTCCACGCCTCGGCGATCCCGGACGGGGACACGGGCCGGGCCCGGATGTCGAGGGCGCCCTCGGTCACCGCCTCGGCCAGCTCCGGGAGTTCGGCGAGGATGTCGCGGGGGGAGAGTGATCCGATGCCGCTGCCCACGATCTGGAGCCGGGCCGCGCGCAGCGCCGCCGAGGGCACCGGGGCCGACGCGCCCGCCATGGAGCCGATCTGCACCCAGGTCAGCGGCACCGAGCGGTCGGCGCGGGCGGTGAGGAGGGGGATCATGGCGTCCGCCGCGGGCGCGCCCCACACGAAGTCGAGGACGACGTCGACGTCGGCGGCTGCGGCGATCGAGTCGAAGGTGAGGACGCGGTCCGCGCCGAGGCCGGTCAGCGGTTCCAGCCTGGCGGCGTCCCGCCCGGCGGCGAAGACCTCCGCCGCGCCGAACCGCTTGGCGATCTGGATGGCCATGCGTCCGGCGCTGCCGGTGGCGCCGAGGATGAGGACGCGCTGCCCCTTCTCGAAGGCGATGCGGCGGCGCAGGGCGACCCAGGAGGACATGCCCGGGTTCATCGCGGCGGCGATCCGCACCGGGTCCGCGTCGTCGGGCAGGACGACGCTGCGGCGTACGTCGATCACGGTGCGCTCGGCGAAGCTGCCCAGGTCCGTGTCGTCCAGGGCCGCGTAGCGCAGGCGGCCCGAGGGGTCGCGTACGACACCGTCGGCGCCGGGCACGATCGGGAAGACGCCGGAGGCCGAGTAGTGGGTGCCGTTGGCCTTGGAGCGGGTGAGGTGGTGCAGGCCCGCCGCGAGGACGTCCACCACCATCTCGTGCTCGCCCCGGGCCACGGGTTCGGGGTGCTCGCGGTAGACGGGCGGGGTGCCGTACGCCGTGATGACTGCTGCGTGCATGGGAAACTCCCTGGTCGGACGGTTGGTTTGCATTACCAATCAATACCAGAGTTGTTTGTAATGCCAACAATGTCAAGTAGGGTGGTCGCCATGGCTCCCGATGACTCCACAGACGCCCTGCTGGACGCCCTGGGCCGCAGCGCCTTTCAGATCATGGGGGTGCTCACGCGGATCGGCGCCGAGCACGATCTCTCCCTCACCCAGCTGCGCGTGCTCGGCATCCTGCGCGACCGGCAGCCCCGCATGAGCGACCTGGCGACCTTCCTCGGCCTGGACAAGTCGACCCTGTCCGGCCTCATCGCCCGCGCCGAGCGCCGGGGCCTGCTGGCCCGCGGCGCCAGCCCCGAGGACAAGCGCGCCGTGATCGTCCTGATCACCGACGCGGGACGCGAACTCACCGAGCGGCTGTACGCGGAGGCCCGGGACGCCATGGCCCCGGCCACCGACCGGCTCGAACCGCATCAACGCCGGCAGCTCGCGCAGCTCCTGGAGCCCGTCCTCACCCCGCCCCTGCCGCTCGCGCCCCGTCGCCTCGCCCACTGAGCGGACGGGGCCGCGGCGCCTGGCGCGGCTGCCGCGTCAGAGGGAGCCGACGGCGGTACGGGCCGGGTGCCGGGGGCCGAGGAGGACCACGATGCCGGTGCCGTCGCCGGCGGGGTGAACGGCCTGGACCCAGCCCGCACGCCGGTAGAAGCCGATCGCGTCACGGGCCCGGCCGGAGGTCAGCAGCCGGCACCGGCCCCCGGGGGCGTCCGCGGCCACCGAATCCAGAAGGGCCGCGCCCGCTCCCTGCCCGCGCGCCGCCGTGGCGAGGGCGAGCTCGTCGACTTCGAGGCTCCCGCACAGCCACCGCGCCGTACGTCCGGCCCCGAAGGCCGCCGCGACCTGCGCGTAGGAGCGGTCGGCGGGGAACGGCGCGGGCGTGGTCCAGGCGGTGGCCAGCCCGACCAGGGTGTCGCCCCGGAACGCACCGGCCGCCGTGAAGCCGTCCCGGGTGACGTCGTCGGTCAGCCGGCGGATGAACCCGTCGGCCGCCGAGGCGTCCTCGAACCAGGGCGGGCCGGCGAACGCCTCCGCGTACACCCGGCGCACGTCCTGCGGCCGGGCGAGGAGTTCGGCGCCGGTCAGGCGGCGTATCACCGCGCCGCTCATGCGGCGGCCCTCCTGGGGTCGACGGCAGGGCGCGGGACGGCGGTGGCCGGTTCGGCGAGCGCGTGCATGGCACAGAACCTATCGCTCGGACAATTGTGCGCATGCCTTTTCGCGGCAGGCCGATGCGTCCGACAGGGCCGGGGGGAGGGGCCGTTCAGCGCGGGAGCGCCCAGTCCGGGACCCAGGTCCCTGCCGCGTCGTGGCCGGCCGTCGTCGCGGCGAGGTGGGTACGCAGGGCGGTCAGCGCGGGGTGGGGGTTGTCGCGGTGCCAGAGGAGCGAGTGCGGGTAGACCGGTGTCGGGCCGGTCACCGGGATGCGGCGCAGGCCGTGGCCGGCGGGCCAGATGAGGCGGGAGCGCTCGCCCATGAAGGTGGCCAGGGCGGGGGTGTCCGCGATGGTGTCCAGGAGCGCGTCGGAGCCGAAGTTCGGGCCGGTCGCCTCGATGGTGAGGCCGAACTCGGCGACGAGGTCGTCGTAGTAGGCGCCCCACTCGGTGCCGGGGGCGATGCCGGGCATCCAGACGCGGTGGCCGACGAGGCCGGCGAGGGTGACCGAGGGGGCGTCCGCCAGGGCGTGGGCGGGGCCGGTGAGGAGCTGGAGAGGTTCGTCCAGGACCCGTACGGACTCGATGCCGTCGGGCAGGGGGCGGCCGGGGGCCGCGACCGCGCGGAACGTCGCGTCGAGTTCGCCGGAGAGGAGGGCGGTGACGGCCGTGTCCATGCTGACCAGCATCATCACGTCGAGGACGATCTCGGGATGCGCGCCGTGGAACCCGCGCATCAGGCTCGACTGCGCGGTGCGCGAGGCGATCACATCGACGCGCAGGGGACGGCGGCCGGGTGACACGGACGCGCTCGCGCGCTCGGCCGCGCGCAGCAGTTCGCGTGCGTGGGGCAGGAACGCCCGGCCGTCGATGGTGAGCCCGGCGCCGCGCGGGGCGCGGGTGAACAGCCGGACGCCGAGGGTCTGCTCCAGCGTGGCGATCCGCTTGGAGACGGCCTGCTGGGTGACCGACAGGTCTGCGGCGGCCTTGTGGAAGCCGCCCGCTTCCGTGACGGCGACGAAGGTTCGTACTGCTTGGAGGTCCACGGGGAGCGAGCTTAGTGAACAACTCCTGGTTGTGGGCAGTGGCCTCTCTGGTTGTTTGACCTGGTGTTCTTCCGAGCGATTAGCTCTCCCCGGTCAATTTCCGGTTGTTCTGGTGGGGTGTGGTGGGCAGAAGAGCGTTGGGCCGGGAGTTCGGCTGGCTGTGGGCGGCGTACGCGGCGAGCGCGTACGGGTCCGGGCTGGGGTTCGGGGCCCTGCCGCTGATCGCCGTCATGGTGCTGCACGCCGGTCCCGCCGAGGTGTCCGCGCTGTCCGCGGTGGGCCCGGCGGTGGGGGCGCTGATCGCGGTGCCGCTCGCGCCGTGGGTGGAGTTCCGGCGCAAGCGCCCGGTCATGATCGGGATGGACCTGGTCCGGTTCGCGGCCATGGCGTCGATCCCGGTGGCCTATGCCTTCGGCCGGCTCGGTTTCGTCCAGCTGCTGGTGATCTCGGCCCTGGTCGCCGCGGCGAAAATCGCGTTCGGCGCGGCCAGTGGCGCGTATCTCAAGGCCCTGGTCCGGCCGGAGGACCTGCTCGTCGCCAACGCGCGGTTCGAGTCCACGAACTGGAGCTCCATCGCGGTGGGGCCGCCGCTGGGCGGGGCGGCGATCGGTGTGTTCGGGCCGGTCACCACCGTCGTGGCCGACGCCCTCGGCTACCTCCTGTCCGCGCTGGGCGTCACCGCGATCCGCGGCGAGGAGGAAGCGCCGGAGCGGGCCGGCCGGGGTCCGGTCCGGGCGGGCGCGCTGCTCGACGGCTGGCGGCACATCATGGGCCACCCCGGCCTACGGTCGCTCTACCTCAACCAGATCCTCGTCGCGGGTCTGATCATGGCCACCGAACCGCTGCTCGCCGTGCTCCTGCTCCGCCGGCTCGGCTTCCCGCCCTGGCAGTACGGGCTCGCCTTCGCCGCCCCCTGCCTCGGCGGACTCATCGGCTCCCGGCTGGCCCGCCGTGTCGTCGCCCGCTACGGCCGGGACCGGATCTTCCGGACCGTCGGCACGCTGCGCGCCGTCTGGCTGATCGGTCTGGCCTTCGTCCGCCCCGGCGTCGTCGGCCTCGTCACCGTGATGGCCGTCGAACTGGCCATCATCGTCAGCATGAGCCTGTACAGCCCGGTGCTCGCCACGTACCGCCTGGAACAGACTCCCGGGCACCTCGTCGCCCGCACCCTGACGGCCTGGTCGATCGGACAGCAGGCGTCCGTCGCCGTCCTCACCGCGCTGGCCGGGCTGCTCGCCGGCGCCACCGGCCCGCGTACCGCGCTCATGGCCGCGGGCCTGCTCATCCTGGCCACTCCGCTCCTGCTCCCCCGGCAGGACCGGGCCTCGCGGCGCGAGCCGGAGGAGGCGTCCCCCAGCCCCTCATGACGGAACGTGCCCGGCCCCGGCTCGGCTCGGCGGGGGGCGTGCCCGGCCCGTACGGGCGGGGCACGCGACGCCCCATCAGGCGATCCGGGCCTCGATGTGGTCCAGGTGGGCGGCGAGGATCTCCTCGAACGCGGCGCCGCGGTCCGCTCCGAGCGGGCGGACATCGCGGGCGAAGTGGGCCAGGGCGGGGAAGCGTTCGGGGTCGGCGCCGAGCACAGCGACGCGGAACTGCTCCTGGCCCTGTTCGTACTCCGTGGGGGTGATGGTGCCGATGCCGCCCTCGGAGGCGAGCAGTGCGGCGAGGAGGATCACGAGGCGGTGGTAGCGCACCGGGATCTCCTCGTCGGGCAGGCCGGACGCGCGCAATGCCTGCAACACCTCCTCCATGACCAGCCGGGCCCCGGTGCCGCCGGAGGCGTAGCGCCCCCACACGGCGGCGAGCTGGGGCTGCTCGCCGAACGCCTCGCGCAGGCGCAGGGCCAGGGCCATGACGCGCTGCCGCCAGTCGCCCTCGGGGCGGTAGCCGTCCATGGCGGCCAGCAGGACGCGGTCGGCGACCGAGCGCAGCAGTTCGGTCTTGTTGCGGAAGTGCCGGTAGAGGCTGGACGAGTCGGTCCCGAGCGCCGCGGCGAGCCTGCGCACGCTGAACGACTCGGCGTCGCCCGTGCGCAGCAGTTCCTCGGCCGTGTCCAGGATCTCCTCGGTCGACCATCGCCGTCGGCCAGTCATCGCGCCCCTCTCGTCCGGGCTCACCCTAACTCATGCACTTGATGATGCACCCACTCATGCACTTGTCGTTGCACGCGGTGCGTGCATAATGAGGGCATTGCGCTGTCCGGTCATACGACACACCCGGCATGCCGCCGGGAGGGGAGAAGGACACATGAGTGAGAGCACCGCCGCGGCACGGCCGCCCGAGCCGGACTTCTCGGCGATCACGACCGAGGAACTGCTCGCCTACCGCGAGGCGGAGAACCGCTTCCGGGCCTCCAGCGGGGCGCGGGCGTTCCTGGGAGAGCCGGACGCCGGCGCCGAGATCTCCTGGCAGACGGTCGAACTGCCGGGCCGCGACCTGCCCGTCCGGGTCCACCGCCCGGCCCCGGCGGGAGACGACGGCACCGAGGCCCGAACCGGCCCGCTGCCGCTCGTGGTCCATGTCCACGGAGGCAGCTTCGTGGGCACGGCGGTGCAGTGCGACTGGACCAACAGCCACCTCGCCGCCCGGCTGCCCGCCCTCGTCGTCTCCGTCGAGCACCGCCTCCTCGCTCCCGGCACGCCGCTGTCGGACGCCGCCGACGACGGCTGGGACGTGCTCCGGCACGTGGTGGCGCACGCGGAGGAGTGGGGCGTCGACCCCGCACGCGTGGCCGTATTCGGCGAGAGCTGCGGTGCGCTGATCAGCGCGCTGACGGCCGTCCGGGCCCGGGAGGCGGGGGTGGAGCTCAGGGCGCAGGTGCTGGTCAACCCGGCCGTCGATGTGACCGGGACGATGTTCGACTACCCCTCGGTCGCCGAGTACGCGTACAGCCCGACCCCGGTTCTGCCGCAGCTGGAGCTGTTCCAGCGGCTCGCCGTCCCGCCCGGGGCCGACGCCCGCGCGGTCTCGCCGCTGTACGCCGACGACCTGAGCGGGCTCGCCCCGGCGCTCGTGGTGGTGCCGACCCTGGACGCGGCGGCCGACCACGGCCGCCGCTACGCCGAGCGGCTGCACGAGGCGGGGACCTCGGTGCGGCTCTCCGAATACTCCGGAGCGCAGCACGCGTTCCTCACCCTGCCCGGCGTCGAACCGCAGGCGCACGCCGCTCAGGCGGAGATCCTCGCCTTCCTCCGTACGACGCTGGCGCAGTGACTCGGGAACCCACGAGAGAGGCACCCTGATGACCCGTCCACTCCCCGCACGAGGGACGCTCGCGGCGATGTACGCGGGCCTCGCCCTCACCGTCCTCGCGACAATCGCCCCGTACGCCGACCGCGGCACCACCCACCTGCTGGCCGATCACATCCGCGCGGGCTACCCCGACTACTCCCAGGCACAGGTCGACTCGGCCGTCACCACCTACCTGGTCGTCTCGACCGTCATCGGGGCTCTCGGCGTCCTGGCCTGGCTCACGACGGCCTGGACCGTCAAGGCGGGCAAACGGTGGGCCCCCGCCCTGGCGGCGGCGGTCTTCGTGACCGCCGCCGCGATCGGACTGACCGGGCTGCTGATCAAGGACACCTCCGGCGCGACCGGCCTTCCGCCGGAGCTGGGCTGGGCCGGGCTGATCCCGTGTCTGGCGGGCGCTGTCGCGGTCACGCTGCTGTGGAGGAGAACGCGCCCGGCGTGACGCCGGCCCCGCTCGGGCCACGTGATCGCCTTCAGCCGCAGTGCGCCGTGGCGGTGCGCGGCATCGGCGAACGCCTCGTACAGGCGACGTCCGAGGCCGGTGCCCCGGACGTCGTCCCGGGTGGCGCGTGCGACACGGCCTAGTACCAGGGCCGGTCGGCCGGTGTCGGCAGGGGGCGCAGTCCGGGCCAGCGTTCGAGGAGGCGGTCGGCGAGGGCGGAGCTGAGGCGGCCGGTGGCGTGGAGGTGGTCGTGGTCGCGGGTCAGGCCGGCGACCACGCCCAGGCGGTGGACGAGTCGCTCGCGGGCGGATATGTAGCCCCACTCGAAGTCCTCGGTGGGGACCCGGGCGAGCTGGTCGGCCGTCCCCCGGTGGGCCCGCTCGACCAGGGCGTCGCCCTGGATCAGCCAGCCCGCGCACGCGTCGGCGAGGTCACCCGGTACGTCCTTGCCGGTGAGGCCGCGCCAGGTGCTGCGGTAGATGTCCTCGACCTCGGCGAGCGGGGCCGTGGGGACCGACATAGCGCACCAGCAGGTGGGGAAGCCGATGCGGAAGTAGGCGAGTTCGAGCAGGCCGTTGCCGAGCGAGGCCCGCTCGAAGTCGACGAAGCGGACGCCGTCCGGGGTGCGCAGGTCATTGCCGGGGCAGGGGTCGCCGTGCAGCAGCGCGTGGTGGCCGCTGGGGTCCAACCGTTCCAGGAGACCGGCGAGTTCGTCCGGAACGGTGGACGGTACGGGCACGTCGAGCGCCCTTGCCAGGGTGAGGAAGGACTCCGCGTCGGCGGCCGTGGGCCCCGACGAGGCCGGGAGGGCGCCCGCGTCGGCGGGCCCGGTCAGGGCGTGCAGCCGGGCGAGCGACTCGGCGTATCCGGGCATCCAGTCGGCCGTTTCGCCGAGGTCCTCCACGTACTCCAGGACCATCACCCGCGCGGACGGGTCCGTGCCGAGCAGTGCGGGGGCCACGGCGGGCCCGGTGGCCCGGCCGGCCAGGCGCAGCCCGGCGAGTTCGCGTGCAAAGCGCGTGTCCGCGTCGGCGCTCGCGTCCCCGTCGTCGGTGATCTGCTTGACGATCACCGCCGGGCGGTCGTCGGGCCGCACCCGCCACACCCGTGACCGGGGGCTGCTGTCGAGCAGTTCGGCCTGGTCGGGGCTGCCTATGGCGGAGCGCAGGGCATCGTTCAACGGGATGTGGTTCAGCATGCCGAGGAGCGTAGTCGCGGACCTCGGCGAAGCGCTCGCCCCTTTCCGGGTTCGCCGAGCGGTCAGGACGGGGCGGGCCCGTCGTCGGCCGCCGTGCGCCGGCGCCGGTAGTGGCGGGCCGCGCGGGCGCGGTTGCCGCAGGACGGCTTGCACCACTCCTGGCGACCGTGGCTCTTGACGAAGTAGCGCACGCAGCGCGGCGCGGTGCAGGAGCGCAGCCGCGTGCTCTGCGGGCCGCTGAGGAAGTCGATGGCCGCGCGGGCCAGGGCCGCGACGAGCCGGACGTACGGGTCCTCCTCCCCGGTCAGCAGGCGGGCTGCGGGGGCTCGGCCGTCGGGCCAGTACAGCTGCGGGGCGACCGGTTCCCGCGCGGCAGCCGTGTTGAGGCGGTCCATCGCGCGGTCGGCGGGCATCAGGCGGTGGGCGTCCGCCGGGCTGGGGGGAGCGGGGCTGACCAGCCGGGCGAACAGTGCTCGGACCGCCTGCCGGAGGTCGATGATCCCGAGCCGGAGGTCCTCGTCCGCCGTGAGCCCTTCGGCCGGAACGTGTCCGGCCAGCAGAGGCCCCTGCTTCCGGATCCAGTCCGTCGTTCCCCGGACCGTGGCGAGGTCGTCGGCGACACCGCCGTCTCCGTCGTGGCGGATCGTGCTCGCCAGTTCCAGTGCCAGCCATTGCTCCACGGCGTCGTTCCCTTCTCGCCCGGCCAGGTCGGCGACCACTTGATCACATCTCTCGCACACCCTATGGTCCCCTAACGGTAAAAGAAAAATTTCCGTTAGAAGCCGGCTCGGTGGCGACACCGGCCGGCACAGGGGGGCGGCCTGACTCCGCCTCAGGAGGAGACCTCGGAATGACACTGCTGCTTGCGCACATCAGCGACCTGCACCTGGACGGCGGCGAGCGGGCGACCCTGCGCGCCACCCGGGTCATGGACTACGTACGAGCCCTCCCCCGCCCGGTCGACGCGCTCCTGGTCACCGGGGACATCGCGGACCACGGCGAGGAGGCCGAGTACGAGGAGGCGGCTCGGATCCTGGCCGCCGACTTCCCCGTACTCATGTGCCCCGGGAACCACGACGCGCGGCCGGCCTACCGCAAGGCCCTGCTCGGGGAGGCCCCCGGACCCGGCCCCGTCAACCGGGCCCACGACATCAGCGGCACCACCATCCTGATGTGCGACTCCACCATCCCGGGGCGTGACGAGGGGCGCCTCGACGCGGAGACGCTCGCCTGGATCGACAGCACGCTCACCGCGCTTCCGCAGGACCGGCCGGCGCTGATCGCCTTCCACCAGCCGCCGGTCGCGCTCCACCACCCGCTGCCCGACTCGTACATGCTCGAAGAGCCCGGACAGCTGGCCGGGCTGCTCGACGCACACCCCCGGGTCGCCGCCGTCCTCACGGGCCACGTCCACACCGCTGCCGCCTCGACCTTCGCCGGGCGTCCCCTGATCGTCGGGCCGGCCACCACCTGGACGCTGCGCATGCCCTGGGAGGGCGACGAGGCCGCGGACCGCGACCAGCCGCCCGGCCTCGCCTTCCACGTCCTGGACGACGACCGGCGCCTGACCACCCACTACCGCGTCGTGCTCTGATCCCTCCCGCGCGTACGAACCGGAGGCACCGTGGTCCATCCCTACGCCGTCGCCGGGTTCCTGGTGGCACTCCTCCCCCTGATCGCCACCCCCGGAGCCAGCCTGGCGCTGCTGGTCCAGCACGTCACCGACAGCGGCCGCCGCCAGGCCCTTCCCGTCGTCCTCGGCACCGTCACCGGCCTGTACATCCACGCCGCCCTGGCCGTGGCCGGCCTCTCGGCCCTGGTCATGCGGTCCAGCGTGGCCTTCACCGCCGTCAAGGTCGTCGGCGCCGTCTACCTCATCGGTCTGGGCCTGTGGACGTGGCGGGGTGCCGGAGCGAACGCCCCCGCCCCCGCCCGGCGACGCCTGCCGAAAGGAGCGGACTCCGTCTTCACCCAGGCGCTGCTCGCCAACGTCCTCAACCCGAAGGCGGCAGCCATCTACCTGACCCTGGTCCCCCAGTTCATCGCGCCCCACCAGCCGTTCGGCGGCCAGATCCTCACCCTGGCCACCGCCCACGCCCTGCTGATCGCGCTCTGGCTCACCGCCTGGACCTTTCTGATCCTGCGCGCCTCGCACGCACTGCGCCGGCCCCGCTTCAAGCGAACCGCCGCCAGGGCCACGGCGGCGGTCCTCATCACCGTGGGCATCCGGAGCGCCGTGACGTAGCGGGCGGAGCCGTTCGGCCCGTGCGGAACGGGCCGGTGGATTCCGGCGGTGTCCGGTAGGGTGCCGGCATGCATCTTTCGTCGTGTCTGAGCTGGTGGCGCTCCTCGTAGGAGCGGCCACCACTCACGCACGCAGACGGGCCGTTCGGACGGACGGCCCGTTTTCCGTGTCCCCTGGATCAGGGCCGTGCCGTCGTGACGGCGACATTCGACCCGCCAGGAGATACCGATGAACACCACCGCCCACCGGACCGTAGCCACCGAGGACCACACCGCCGCATGCGCCGACCCGCTCGGGGTGTCCGCGGCTCAGGACCGCGGTGCGCTGCTCGAAGAGCAGATCGCCGGGGACCCCGGGCGATTCCGGGTGCTGACCGGAGACCGCCCGACCGGGCGCCTGCATCTCGGCCACTACTTCGGCACGCTGCACAACCGGGTACGGCTCCAGAACCTCGGCGTGGAGATGTACGTGATCATCGCCGACTACCAGGTGCTGACCGACCGCGACGTCGCGGACAACCTGAGCGAGCACGTCGAGGATCTGGTCCTGGACTATCTGGCCATCGGCGTGGACCCGGCACGCAGCACGATCTTCACGCACAGCGCCGTCCCGGCACTCAACCAACTGCTGCTGCCCTTCCTCAGCCTGGTCTCCGTCGCCGAGCTCGAACGCAATCCCACGGTGAAGGACGAGATCGCCCACTCGCGGCAGTCCTCCGTGAGCGGCCTGATGTTCACCTACCCGGCTCACCAGGCCGCCGACATCCTCTTCTGCAAGGCCAACCTGGTGCCGGTCGGCAGGGACCAGCTCCCGCACCTGGAACTCACCCGGACCATCGCCCGCCGTTTCAACGACCGTTACGGCTCCGGCTCCGTCGTCCTCCCCCGGCCCGATGCCCTGCTGTCGAACGCGCCGCTCCTGCTCGGCACGGACGGCGGCAAGATGGGCAAGAGCCGCGGCAACGCCATCACGCTGGCCGCCGGTGCCGATGAGACCGCCCGCCTGATCAAGGGGGCCAGGACCGACTCCGAGCGCCATATCGCCTACGACCCGGCCGGCCGCCCGGAGGTGTCCTCCCTGCTGCTCCTGGCGGCCCTGTGCCAGGACCGGACGCCCGAGGAGGTCGCCGCCGGCATCGGCTCCGCCGGGTCCGCCGCGTTGAAGAGGACCGTGACCGAGGCGGTCAACGAGTACCTGGCGCCCATCCGCTCCCGCCGGAAGGCGTACGCGGCCGACCGCGGCCACCTCCGCGCGATTCTGCGCGAGGGCAATGAGCGGGCCAACGCCGTTGCCGACCGCACGCTCGGAGAGGTGCGTGCCGCGATGAACAGCGACTACTGACCCGGCTCAGCTCCGCCCCGACACCCCCGTGAGCAGCGTGTTCAGCATGTCCGTCATCTCGGTCCGGGTGCGGGCGGCGCCGTAGACGTGGAAGTCGGGGCGGATCAGGGCGGCGGGTGCCCGGACCTCCTCGGTCAGCCAGGCGGTGTACGTGCCGTCGATGTCGACCTCGGGGGTCAGGTGGACGATCGAGCCGCCCAGCGCGGTCAGGCGGTCCGCCAGCGCCGGGTCCACCAGGGTTCCCGGGTCCTCGGTGCTGAGCAGCACGAGGGTGTCGCCGCACAGTTCGCCGGCCTGCGGACGGTTGGTACGGGCCTGGGGGACGATCCGGCTGTCCGCTCCGGTGAAAAGGCCGTCCGCGCCCGCGTGGAACAGGCCGTGCTTCAGCGCGTCGTCCCCGGGCCGGGCGAACGCCTCCGGGTCGCGGGACGGGGCGTCGTCCGAGCCGCGCACGGCGAGCAGGGCGCCGTCGCGGTAGCCGGCGGTGGAGCGGTCGACCATGCCGATCAGCTGGGCGAGGTTCACCGACATGTCGATGGTCCGCTGGGCGTCGGGGCGGCGCTCCGCCTCGTACGAGTCGAGCAGGGTCTCATCGGCCGAACCGGCGAGGACCAGGTGGAGCTTCCACGCCAGGTTCGCCACGTCCCGGATGCCGGTGCACATGCCCTGGCCGGCGTGCGGGGGCATCACATGGGCGGCGTCGCCCGCGAGGAAGACCCGGCCCGGTCCCCCGGAGCGCCACTGGTCGGCGTTGCGGGCCAGGCAGGTGTAGGCGACATAGCGTTGCAGCGTCGCGTTGTCCCGGCTGACCCCGAAGTGGGTCAGCAGGCGCCAGGCGTTCTCGACCGTGTCGAAGTCCTCGAAGGACTGGCCGGGCAGCCGGATGAACTCCCAGCGGCTGTGCGAGGGTCCGGCCGAGAGGTCGACGCGGGGCTGCGCCGGGTCGGCGACCTGGATGTTCTGCGAGGGGAATTCCTCGGGGTCGTGCGGCATGACGTCGCAGGCCATCCAGTCGGCCGCGTAGTCGGAGGCCGAGACCGGGACGCCCAGGTGGTTGCGTACGAAGCTGTTGGCGCCGTCGCAGCCGACCAGCCAGCGGGCGGTCAGGACCTGCTCACCGGCCTCCCCCCGGACCGTCAGGTGGACCGAGTCGTCCTTCTCGGTCAGGCCGACGGCCTCGTAGCCGCGCAGCACGCGCAGGTCGCTCAGCTGGTCGCCGCGCCCGACGAGGGCGGACTCCAGGCCCGGCTGGTAGAAGGAGGTCGCCTCCGGCCAGCGGTAGCGCTCGTCCTGGTTCAGCTCGAAGTGCATCAGCGTCTGGCCCTCGCCGTTGACCACGACGTAGTCCTTGGTCGGCTCGCTGACCGGGAAGAGCGCGTCGGCCACGCCGATCGTGCCGAGTATGCGGCCGGCGTGACGGTCGAAGGAGACCGCCCGGGGCAGGTTGTAGGGCTCCAGGTACTTCTCCACGACGGTGACCCGCCAGCCGTGCTGGGCCAGCAGGATCGACAGGACCTGCCCCACGGGGCCGTATCCGACTACAAGGACGTCCGAGTCCGCTGCATCTTCAGTCACGGCCCGACCGTAAACCGGCGCGGGGCGCGGCAGGCGCGGCTCCGGCGGGGACAGGGGCAAGCACCAGAATGCGCGGCTGCGGGTTGACGGGAGCGGGGCGGGTACTCCCGGTGCCGGGGCGTCAGAGGCGGTGGTAGAGGCCGGCCATCGTGTGGAAGACCTTCTTGGGTTCCCAGCGGACGTCGTCGAGCATGCGGACCACGCCGTAGGAGGTGATGTCCAGCTCCCCGGGTTTGTCGTAGCCGGCGAACGAGAACCACAGCGCGGTGTCCACCCCCTCCTCCTCGAAGACCGTCAGCAGCTCGGTGAGGTAGCGGACCTGCTCGTCCTCGTCCGGTACGAGACCGCCCGGCGGCGGGGCCCAGGCCATGCCCCCGAGGTCGCCCGCGCCCCGGTAGGCGCAGGTGCCGTACTCGGTGACGGCGACGGGCTTGCCGTGGCGGAAGGACTCGCGCAGCCGGGCGCGGAAGGTGTCCGCGTTGTCGGCGGCGCGGTAGGCGTCGGTGGCGACGAGGTCGAAGGGGGTCCAGTCGACCGACTCCCAGGGGCCGGAGGCGTAGGTGACCGGGCCGCCGAAGTGGGCGCGGACGGTGGCGACGGCTTCGGCGAGGAGTTCGTTGAGACGCGCCGAGACCCGGTCGAGCGTGGACCACCAGCCCGGGTCGGTGCCCATGGTGTGGATGCGGTGGCCGAAGGTGTCACCGGGGAAGAAGCCGCCGCAGAAGACGCTGATCTCGCACCCGGTCACGAACACCACCTCGGCACCGCCGCGCCGTACGGCTTCGGCGCGGCGGGCGCAGTCCGCGAAGTACGGCAGCAGCCGCTCGGCGGGCAGGTCGACGGGGAAGGGCGCGAACCAGACCTCCAGGCCGGCCTCGGCGGCGTACCGGGCGGCCGTGCTCAGCCGTCCGGGTTCGCGGCCCGAGACGCGTACGACGTCGCAGTGCAGTTCGCCGGCGATCACCGCCATCTCGCGCCGGACCGCCTCCGGGTGGAAGGTCTTCCGGGTGAACTGCTCTCCGGGAAGGAAACCGGTGTCGTAGTTGATGCCGCGTGCGCGCACGTCACTGCCCCTCGTCGGTCCATGGTCCCGTCACACGTACGGGCCCATGGTCCGGCACGTCGGGGGTGGTGCGCCGGGGTGAGCGCCTGCCGGGGGCGGGCCGGCTCAGCCGAACCAGCCCGCCAGCGCGCGGCGCAGGCCGTCCCGGGCCTCGTCGGAGGTCTCGTCGGGGTTGGCCGCCCAGGCGACGTAGCCGTCGGGGCGGACGAGCAGCGCGGTCGCGGGCGGCTCGGGGCAGGTGGCGGCGACGATGTCGACCCGGTCCTTCCAGTCCGCCGCCGCCTGGGCCGGGTACGGTTCGCCGCCGAGGTCGAGCAGGACCGGACGGCCGGTCCGCATGAGTTCGGCGAGGCGTGCGGGGCCGCCACCGGTCTCCAGGGCGAGGTCCGGGGCGAAGTGGCCCGCGAGCGGGTGCGCCGAGGTCGTCGGGTAGCGGAGGTCGTCGCCGGACAGCAGGTCGGCGATGCGCCGGATGTTGTCCGTGGAGTACAGGAGTTCGCCGAACAGGTCGCGCAGTGCGGTGACTTCGGGCCCCGGGGTCATGAGCGCCGTCTGTGCCTGGGTGTGCATGAAGACGCGGAGGCCGGCCGCGTGGCGCTCGGTGTGGTAGCTGTCGAGCAGGCCGGGCGGCGCCCAGCCCTGGAGGTGTGCGGCCAGCTTCCAGCCGAGGTTGGCGGCGTCCTGGAGGCCGAGGTTCAGCCCGGGGCCGCCGACGGCGGAGTGGACGTGCGCGGCGTCCCCGGCGACGAACACCCGGCCGCTGCGGTAGCGCTCCGCCAGCCGGGTGTTGCGGCCGACGAGGCGGCGCAGCATGTGCGGGCCGGACCCGGACGGCGCGGTCAGAGGCACGTCGGTGCCGAGGACGCGGCGCACGCTGTCCCGCATGTCCTCGATCGTCAACGGCCGTTCGTCGCCCTCCGGCGGGGCGCCCCATTCGAGGGTGAGCAGGCGGTGGTTGCCGTCCGGCAGGGCGGCGAAGGCGAAGATGCCGTGCGGGGTGCGGTTGAAGGTGAACACCGGGCTCAGCCGGCCGTGTCCCGGCACCTCCAGCTCGCCGGTCTCCGGGTCCAGCATCGACGCGGGCAGGGTGGCGTACGCGGCGCGGGAGACCAGGTCGTGGCCGATTTCGCCGACGAAGTCGATGCCGGACCGTTTGCGGACGGTGCTCCGGCCGCCGTCGCAGCCGACGAGATGGCGGGCGCGCAGCTCGTAGGTGCCGTCCGCGTGGCGGACCTGGGCGGTCACCCGCTCCTCGTCCTGTCGCAGGTCGGTGAGTTCGTGGCCGGCGCGGATCTCCACGCCGAGTTCGTGGGCGCGTGCGCGCAGGACCTGCTCGATGCGCTGCTGGGTCGCCGGCAGGACCGTCATCGGGTTGGTCTCCAGCGCGGCCAGGTTCAGCGGGATGGCCCCGAAGAGGTAGCCCGGGACCGGCTGGGGCGCGTCGGCGACGCCGTCGAACCGCTCGTACAGGCCGCGGTGATCGAGGAACCGGACCACCTGGCCGATCAGGCCGTTGGCCTTGATCTCCGGGCTGGGTTCGGGCAGCCGCTCCAGGACGACGGGCCGCACCCCCGCCATGCCCAGCTCACACGCCAGCAGCAGTCCCACGGGGCCGCCGCCGACGATGACGACATCGGCGGTCTCGGTCTCGGCAGCCATCATTGCTCTCCTCGAAGGGGGCGCTCCAGGGGCACGCACAAGGGCACACTAGGCACCCCGCCGAAGGCCTGGTCACGCTGCGCGGCCGCACTAGGGAATCCCCTATCAGGTCCCCGCAGATACTGCCGTCATGTCGGTGACAATGAGTACGGAAGAGTCGCGGTCGCTGACCGATGGCTGGTTGGCCCAGGATCTGGACGAGTGGACGCGGCGCGTGCTGCGGCGCCATTTCGACCCCGAACACGGCTCCCCCTACTGGCTCAAACGCCGTGCGGAGCTGGACTTCGATCCGCTCGCGCTCACCGGCTACGACGACCTGGCCGCGTTCGGCCACTTCGAACTCGCCGTCCTGCGGGACCTGGACCCGGCCGACCTCGTCCCCGGTGCTGTGGCCCGTCCGCTGGCGGGCCGGGTCTGGGAGTCCGGCGGCACCACCGGCAGGCCCTCGCGGATCCTGTACACCGATGCCATGGAGGCGCACTGGGCCGCCTGGCGTCTCCACGGCTCGCGGACGGCGGGGTTCCGTACCGGCGCCACCTGGATCGACGCCTGCCCCTCCGGGCCGCACATCGTCGGTGAGGAGGCGGACTACCTCGCCGACATGTGCGCGGCCACGGTGTACTCCATCGACCTCGACACCCGGTGGATCAAGCACCTCATCCGCAACGGGCGGCTGATCGAGATGGAGGAGTACGTCGATCACGTCGTCGAGCAGATCACGGACATCCTCGAAAGCACCCACGTCGACTACCTGCGCAGCACCCCGGCGACCGTGCACGCCCTGATCAACCGCCGCCCGGACCTGATGTCCGGCCTCTCGGGGGTCTATCTCGGCGGCACCCAGTTCAGCGCCGACGCGTACCGCAGGTTCGCCGAGGCCATGCCCGGCGGCATCATCGCCACCACGTACGGCAACACCCTCGGCTGCGCCAACGGCGTCGAGTCGCCGGACGGGGGCGCCACCCTCCCGTACGTGCCGAACTTCCCGCAGATCACCATGGCCGTGGTCGACAGGACGGACCCCGGCCGGGTCGTGGAGTACGGCGAGGTGGGCCGGGTGCGGCTGACCGTGCTGCACGAGGACCTTTTCCTGCCCAACATCCTCGAACGGGACCAGGCGATCCGCTTCCGGACCTCCGGGGAGTGGCCGTGTGATGGCGTGGCCAACGTACAGCCGCTCCAGATCAGCTCCCAGACGCCCGAGGGCCTGTACTGAGCAGCCGTCCGACCATGGAACAGCGACCCGGAGAGGCTGACCAGCAGATGCTGCGCGCCGAGCTCATCAAGCCCGTCCACGAGCTGCTGGCGGCCCATGCCGAACGCCTCGGCGGCAAGGTCGCGTTCCGTGACGCGCGGCGGGACGTCAGCTACGCGGAACTCGACCTGCGCACCCGCCGACTCGCCGGCCATCTGGCCCACCTGGGTCTGGGCCGTGGGCAGACCGTCGCGCTCCTGCTCGGCAACTGCCTGGAGATGGTGGAGAGTTACCTCGCCGTCGCGCGGGCCGCCGCCGTGGGCGCGCCGTTCAACCCGCACGCCACCGACGACGAGCTAGGGCATCTGCTGAGCGACAGCGGCGCCGTGCTGCTGATCACCGACCCCATGCACCTGGAGCAGGTGCTGCGGCTGCGGGACGGGTATCCGCGGCTGCGGATCGTGGTGACCGGGGACCGCGCGGCGCCGCCGGGCGTCGAGCTGTTCGACGCCCTGGCCGGTGGCGAACCGCCGGTCCCGGCCCGGGACGACGCCGGCCTGGACGACGTCGCCTGGATGCTGTACACCTCCGGCACCACCGGCAAGCCCAAGGGGGTGCTCTCCACCCATCGGATGGCCCTGTGGGGCGTGGCCGCCTGCTACGCGCCCGTGCTCGGCCTGGAGGAGGCGGACCGGGTCCTGTGGCCGCTGCCGCTGGCGCACACGGTGGCCCACAATCTGTGCGTGCTCGGGGTGCTCGCCGTCGGCGCCACCGCGCACATCGTGGACGGTCTGGCGGCCGACGACATCGTCACCGCTCTGCGCGAGGACCGGACGACCTTCTTCTGTGCCGTACCCACGGTCTACCAGCAGCTGCTGGGGGCGGCCCGGGAGACCGGCCTGGGCGCTTCGGAGCTGCGCGTGGGCATGGTCGCCGGCGCCGCCTGCCCGGCCGGGCTGCACGAGGAGTTCGAAGAGGCCTTCGGGATACGGCTCCTGGACAGTTACGGCAGCACCGAGACGGGCGGCCCCATCGCGTCCAACTCCCCCACCGGGCCTCGGGTCCCCGGCTCCTGCGGGCTGCCCGTCCCCGGCCTCACCCTCCATCTGCTCGAACCGGCCACCGGCCGGGTGGTGGCGCCCGGCGCCGAGGGCGAGGTGTGGGTCGAGAGCCCGGCCGTGATGCTCGGCTACCACGGCCATCCCGAGGCCACCGCCGAGGTGCTGCGCGACGGCCGGTACCGCACCGGCGACCTGGCCCGCATCGACGGGGAGGGCTTCCTGACCATCACCGGCCGGGTCAAGGAACTGATCATCCGCGGCGGGGAGAACATCCACCCGGGCGAGGTGGAGGCGGCCATCTCCCCGCTGCCCGGGGTCGCCGAGGTGGCCGTGGCGGGCAGGCCGCACCCGCTGCTGGGCGAGATCCCGGCCGCGTACGTGGTGGCGGGTCCCGGGGGTTTCGACGCCGAGGGGCTCATCGACGCCTGCCGTGCGCAGCTGTCCTACTACAAGGTCCCGCACGAGGTGTGGGAGGTGGACCGCCTCCCGCGCACCGCGCTGGGCAAGGTCATGCGGCCCGCCCTGGCGAAGGCGCCGGGGCGGCTGGTGCTGTCGCGCCCGGAGGAGGAGAGCGGTCCGCGGGAGGCGGGGGGCGAGGCCGGCCGGTGGGTGCGGCGGCTCACCGAGGCGCCGGAGGACCGGCGCGACGAGGTGCTGCTCGGTCTGGTCCGGGACGAGGTCGGCACCGTGCTCGGGCGGGCGGCGGCCGCTTCGGCGGATGTCGCCTTCCGGGAGCTGGGGGTCGACTCGGTGCTGGCCGTGCGGCTGCGCGACCGGCTGGCCGCCGCCTGCGGTCTGCGCCTCCCGGCGACGCTGGTCTACGACTACCCGACACCGGCGGCCGTCGCCGCCCATCTCGGTGCGAGGCTTTCCGGCGCCACCGGCCCGTCGGACGCGCGGGACCCGGCGGCCACGGGCGGGGACCCGGCGGACACCGCGATCGCCGTCGTCGGGATCGCCTGCCGTTTCCCGGGCGGGGTCACCTCGCCGGAGGAGCTGTGGCGGCTGGTGGCCGAGGAGGGGGACGCCGTCGGTCCCTACCCCGGCGACCGGGGCTGGGACCTGAGCCGCCCCCTCGAAGGGGACACGGACAGCGGCCCCGGCTACGCCCGCACCGGGGGGTTCCTGGACGGCGCCGACCGCTTCGACCCCGCCTTCTTCGGCATCAGCCCCCGCGAGGCCCTGGCCATGGACCCGCAGCAGCGGCTGCTGCTGGAGTGCGCCTGGGAGGCGTGCGAACGCGCGGGCATCGCCCCGACCTCGCTGAAGGGAACCCGCACCGGGGTCTTCGCCGGGGCGATGGCCGGCGAATACGGGGCGCGGCTGCTGGGCCGCCCCGCCCCCGAGGGCCTGGAGGGCTATCTCGGCAACGGCAGCGCGGGCAGCGTCGCGTCGGGCCGGCTCGCGTACACGCTGGGGCTCGAAGGGCCCGCGATGACAGTGGACACGGCGTGCTCGTCGTCGCTGGTCGCGCTCCATCTCGCCGCGCGTTCACTGCGGGAGGGCGAGTGCTCGATGGCCCTGGCCGGCGGGGTGACGGTGATGTCCACCCCCTCGCCGTTCATCGAGTTCGGCCGCCAGCAGGCGCTGTCGGTCAGCGGCCGGTGCCACCCGTTCTCGGCCGACGCCGACGGGACGACGTTCGGCGAGGGCGTCGGGCTGCTGCTGCTGGAACGGCTGTCGGACGCGCGGCGCGACGGCCACCGGGTGTGGGCCGTGCTGAAGGGCTCCGCCGTGAACCAGGACGGCGCCTCCAACGGGCTGACCGCGCCGAGCGGCCCCGCGCAGCAGCGGGTGATCCGCCAGGCCCTGGCCGACGCCCGGCTCTCGGCGGCGGATGTCGACGTGGTCGAGGCGCACGGTACGGGCACCACGCTCGGCGACCCGATCGAGGCGCAGGCGATCATCGCCACGTACGGGGAGGAACGCACGGGGCACGAGCCCCTGTGGCTGGGCACCGTCAAGTCGAACATCGGGCATGCCCAGGCCGCGGCCGGGGTCGCGGGCGTCATCAAGATGGTGATGGCTATGCGTCACCGGGTGCTGCCGAGGACGCTGCACGTGGACGAGGCCTCGCCGCTCGTGGACTGGTCGGCGGGTACGGTCGAGCTGCTGACGGAGGCCCGGCCGTGGCCCGCGACGGACGAACGGCCCCGGCGGGCGGGTGTGTCGGCGTTCGGCGCGAGCGGCACCAACGCGCACCTGATTCTGGAACAGGCGCCCGAGGAGCCCCTTGAGGACGATCCGGGCGGCCGGCCGGCCGGTCCGGGCGTGGTCCCGTGGGTGCTGTCGGCGCGGACCGAACCGGCGCTGCGCGCGCAGGCGGCCGCCCTCGTGGCGCGGGCCGGTGCCGGCGGGGCCGACGCGGTGGATGTGGGCTGGTCGCTGACGGCCGGCCGGGCGCGGTTCGAGCACCGGGCCGTGGTGGTCGGGGACTTCGCCTCGGGACTTGAGGCGCTGGCCGCGGGCGAACGGGCGGACCACGTGGTCACCGCCGCGGTGGCGGACACGGCGGGCGGCGGCAGGCCGGTGTTCGTCTTCCCCGGGCAGGGCGCGCAGTGGGCGGGCATGGGCACGGCGCTGGCCGACGCGTCCCCGGTGTTCGCGGCGCGGCTGGCCGAGTGCGAGAGCGCGCTGTCGGAGTTCGTGGACTGGTCGCTGGCCGATGTGCTGCGCGGGGCGGAGGGTGCGCCGCCGCTGGAGCGGGTCGATGTCGTGCAGCCCGCCTCGTTCGCCGTGATGGTGTCGCTGGCCGGGCTCTGGGGCTCCTTCGGGGTGGAGCCGGCCGCGGTGGTGGGCCACTCCCAGGGGGAGATCGCCGCCGCCTGCGTCGCCGGGGTGCTGTCCTTGCGGGACGCGGCCCGGGTGGTGTGCCTGCGCAGCAAGGCGATAGCGGAGCTGGCCGGGCCCGGGGCCATGGCGCTGGTGACGGCGCCGGTGGAGCGGGTGACGGGACTGCTGGCCGGGGGCGTGTCGGTGGCGGCGGTCAACGGCCCCTCGCAGGTGGTGGTCTCGGGCGAGGTGCCCGCCGTGGAGGCGCTGCTGGCGCGGTGCGGCCAGGAGGGCGTACGGGCCCGGCGGATCGCCGTCGACTACGCCTCGCACTCCCCCGCGATGGAGGTACTGGCCGAGCGGCTGACGGCCGACCTCGCCGGCATCGAGCCACGGGCGGGCCGGATACCGATGGTGTCCACGGTGACCGGGGAACCGGCCGATCCGCTGACGATGGACGCCGGTTACTGGCTGCGGAACCTGTGCCGGCCGGTGCGGTTCGCCGACGCCGCGCGGACTCTGGCCGGGCAGGGGCACACCGCGTTCGTCGAGGTCTCCTCGCACCCGGTGCTGACGGCCGCCGTCGCCGACGTGGCGCAGGACGCGGCCGTGGTGACGGGTTCGCTGCGGCGGGACGACGGCGGGTGGGACCGCTTCCTGACGAGCGTCGGCGAAGCATGGGTGCGGGGCGTGGGCGTGGAGTGGACGGCCGCCTTCGACGGCCTGCGCCCCCGGACCGTGGACCTGCCGACATATCCCTTCCAGCGGCAACGGCACTGGCTCCAGGCCCCTGTCTCGTCCGGCGATCCCGCCGCGTGGGGCCAGCGTTCGGCCGCCCACCCGCTGCTCGGGGCCGTCGTGCCGCTCGCGGACGGCGACGGTGTCGTCCTGACCGGTGTGCTCTCGCCCCGGTCGCAGACCTGGCTCGCCGACCACGTGGTGGGCGGGTCCGTCCTCTTCCCGGGCACCGGGTTCGTGGAGCTGGCGCTGCGCGCGGGCGACGAGGTCGGCATGGACGTCCTGGACGACCTCGTCATCGAGGCGCCGCTCGTGCTGCCGGAGTCCGAGAACGGTGAGGTGCGGGTCCAGGTACGCGTCGGGGAACCGGACGGGACCGGGCGGCGGCCGCTCGGTGTCCACGCCTGCGTGGCCGGGGCCGGCGACGCGGACGACGGCGACGACCCGCTGTGGACCAGGCATGCCACCGGCTTCCTCACCACGGGCCCGGCGGGCGACACCGCAGGCCACGAGGACGCGCCGGCCTGGCCGCCCGCCGGCGCCGAACGCGTCGAACTGGACGGAATCTACGAGCGGCTGGCGGACGACGGCCTCGGTTACGGCCCCGCGTTCCAGGGGCTGCGCGCCATGTGGCGGCGCGAGGACGAGGTGTACGCCGAGATCGCGCTGCCGGCCGAGGCGGGCCGCGACAAGGGCTTCGGAATCCACCCGGCGCTGCTGGACGCCAGTCTGCACCCGGACGTCATCGCCGCGAGCGGCGGGCAGCTGCGGCTCCCGTTCGCCTGGGCCGGGGTACGGCTGCACCTGGCCGGGGCCACCGTCCTGCGGGTGCGGCTGCGCCGGGGCGCCGACGGCGACGTGGCCCTCACCGCGACCGACGAGTCCGGCACCCCCGTGGTGACGGTCGGAGCGCTCAGGACCCGGCCGGCGCAGCCCCGGATCGCGAAGTCCGGCATCGCGCGCGACGCCCTGCTGCGGGTCGAGTGGAGCCGCCTGCCCGCCCCGGACCGGAACGCGGACGGCCGCCGCTGGGCCGTGGTGGGGCGCGGGGTGTCCGCCGGGACCTACCCGGACGTGGCGGCGCTGGCCGCCGCGGTGGCCGGGGGCGACGCCATGCCGGACTACGTCCTGGCGCCGTGCACGCAGGCCCCGCGCCTCCCACTGGCCGAGGCGGTGCGCCGGGCGACCGGCGAGGCGCTGCGGCTGATCCAGGAGTGGCTGGCCGAGGAGAGCCTGTCCTCGTCGCGGCTGGTGCTCGCCACCCGGGGCGCGGTGGTCGGTACCGGGGTCGGGAAGGTGACCGACCCGGTGCACGCCGCCGTGTGGGGGCTTGCCCGCTCGGCCCAGTCGGAGCACCCGGGGCGGATCGTCCTCGCGGACTTCGACCTCGCCTCCTCGCAGGAGGACTGGCGGATGCTGGCGGCGGCCATGGCGTCGGCGCCCGGTGAGGAGCAGTTCGCGCTGCGCGCGGGCGCCGTGCTGACGCCCCGTCTGGTGCGGGCGGCTGCCGGGGCCCCCGTCCCGCCGCCGCCCCCGCTCGACCCGGACGGCGTGGTCCTGATCACCGGTGGCACCGGGATGATCGGCCGGGTCGTCGCCCGGCACCTGGTCACCGAACACGGCGTCCGGCACGTGGTGCTGGCGGGCCGTCGCGGTGACGCGGGCGGCCTGCCGGAGGAACTCGCCGCCCGGGGCGCCGAGGTGCGGGCCGTCGCCTGTGACGTGGCCGACCGCGCGTCCCTGGCCACGCTGCTGAAGGAGCTGGACCGTCCTCTGACCGCGGTGATCCACGCCGCCGGTGTCCTGGACGACGGCGTGATCACGTCGCTCACTCCCGAACGGCTCGCGGCGACGCTGCGGCCCAAGGCCGACGCCGTGGCGCACCTGGCCGACCTGGTCCGCGAACGGGGCGACGAGCTTGCCGCGTTCGTCACGTTCTCCTCCCTGGCCGGGGTCCTCGGCGGCTCCGGGCAGGGCAACTACGCGGCGGCCAACGCCTTCCTGGACGCCCTGATGCAGCAGCGGCGCGGCCAGGGCCTGCCGGGGGTCTCGGTGGCCTGGGGGCTGTGGGAGCAGCCGGACGCCGGCCAGGGGCTCGCGGCCGGTCTGGCCACGGCCGACCGCCGCAGGCTCGCCGCGGGCGCCGTGCGCCCGCTCTCCCCGGAGCAGGGCGCGGCGTTGTTCGACGCGGCGCTCGGCCTGGCCGGGGCGCACGACGACGCCGTTCTCGTGGCCGCACGCTTCGACCGGGGCCGCCTGCGCGACACCCCGGCCACGCTGCTGCGGGGGCTGGCGCGCGGTCCCGCGCGGCGCGCCGCCTCGGCCGGGACGGACCGGGCGTCGCTGCGCCGGCGCCTGACCGGCCGGCCGCCGGCCGAACAGCACGAGATCCTGGTGGAGTTGGTGCGCCAGGAGGTCGCCTCCGTGCTGGGGTTCGCCGGACCCGGATCGGTCACCCCCTCCCAGTCGCTGGCCGAGGCCGGATTCGACTCCCTGACCGCCGTGGAGCTGCGCAACCGGCTGGGCGAGGCCACCGCGCTGCGGCTGCCCACCACCCTGGTCTTCGACCACCCCACGGCCACCGCGCTCGCCGCCCATCTGGCCGAACGGATCGCGGACGGCGGCGACGGCGGGGCCGCAACCGACGGGGCGGACACCGGGCCGGACGTCTTCGGTGCGCTGTTCCAGCGGGCCTGCGCGGACGGCCGCGGTGACGAGGCCTTCGCCTTCCTCCACGGCGCCGCCCTGCTCCGGCCCCGGGGCATCGCCCCGGTCGAGCCGGTGCGGCTCGGCTCGGGAGGTTCCGGGCCCGCGCTGGTGTGCATGAGCTCCCATGTGGCGCTGGGCGGTGCGCACGAATACGCCCGCATCGCCGCGTCGTTCCGTGGGCAGCACCCCGTATGGGCTGTGCCCAACCCCGGATTCGACCCGTCCGCTCCGCTGCCGCCGACCAGGCAGGCGCTGATCGAGGCGCAGGCGGAGCACGTACTGAAGTGCGCGGACGGGAAGCCGTTCGTCCTGGCCGGGTCCTCGTCCGGCGGGGTGATCGCCCACGCGGTGGCCGGTCTGCTGGAGGCGGCCGGCACTCCCCCGGCCGCGGTCGTCCTGCTGGACAGCTACGCGCCCGCCGCCCTGAACTCCTCGCCCGGGGCGGCCGCGTTCCGCGACGCGCTGGTCGGGGGGCTCCACGAGCGGCAGAGCCCGTTCGCGCGGCTCGACTTCACCCGGCTGACGGCGATGAGCTGGTACGGGGAGCTGTTCGCGGGGTGGAGCGCGGAGCCGCTGGGTGTCCCGGTGCTGCTGGTACGGGCGTCGGAGCCGCTCGCCCCCTCGCTCGAAGGGGAGGACTGGCGGACGGTGTGGAAGACGGCGCACACCACCCTGGACGTGGCGGGCAGCCATTTCACCCTGATGGAGAACCACGCGGAGAGCACGGCCGGTGCGGTGAGGGAATGGCTGGAGGCGGTGGCGGGGTAGGGCGGCGGGCGGACGCGGTGACGTCCTCCACACGTCGGGGCGTCGGCGGCTCAGGAGGTGCGCGGGGTGCGCAGGAGCGTGCGGAGACCGGCGACGCGGGCCGGGACGCCGTCGGCCCCGTCCGGGGTCACGGGCGCTGCGGATTCCGTTGGCTGGTGCGCGGTGCGGCAGGGGCGGCAGAGGCCGTCCGGAAGGGCTTCGGCGGGGCCGGGGTGGCCGCACTCGGCGCACTCGACCTGGAGGCCGCGTACGGACGTGCCGTGGTGTGCCGGGGCGTCGGGCAGGCGGGGCGGCATCTTGTCGATGAGGCGGCGGCGCGCCAGGCCCGCGGGAAAGGCGACGCGCTCGGGAAGCCCGGAGGTGAGCGCCGATGTCAGGTGGTCGGCGCCGACACCGCGTGCGAGCCAGGCGGCGGCGAGCGGTTCCAGGGCGGCGCAGTCGGCGGCGGAGAGCGCCATGCGGGGTTCGCGGCGGCCGAGTTCGGCGAGTGCGAGGTAGGCGGCGGTGTACGCCGGGACGGGCTCGGGGGCGGGGGCGGCGCCCGCGTCCGGCCGGTGTCCCGGCTTCGGGGGCGCGGGCGGTTCCGGGGCGGATCGCCGCGCGGTGCGCTGCGGGGGTACGTCGGCCGGCTCGGCGCAGGGGGCGGGTACCGGTGCCGGGGCGGTGGTGGCCGCGCCCCGGAGTGCGGCGGTCCACCACTCGTTGTCGTGGGCGGTGCGGGACCAGTAGGTGAGCGTCACCCAGCGGCACGTGCCTTCTGCTTCGACCTGGCACCGTACGCGGCGCAGATGCCCGGCCACGGCAAGCGCGCGCAGGGCGGTGCCGATGGCCATCTGACCGTAGAGGGGCAGGTCCTTGGCCAGCGACTTGATGTCCATGGCGGCCCCGTCGGGCAGGCGGTCGAGGTATCCGGCGACATACCGCTCGCGCTCGGGCAGGCAGTCGAAGGCGTCGGGGCGGGCGGGCTCCCGGCCGGGGAGGGACCGCTTGCCGTAGCCGGAGTGGGCCGTGCGGAACGGGCGGCGGGCTTCGGCGGTGGGAAGAGCGGGGCTAGAGTGCTGTGCAGCCATGAGATCGGATTCTTTCTGTTGGCGATCTTGTGTCAGACCCCGGCCGGTGCTTCAACGCCGCGTCGGGGTCGTTTCGTTGGGGGCACCGTAGGCAGGCGCGACTCTCCGCTGCGACTTGCTCACTATTAGTCATATTTGCTGGTTGCGAGGGGGGTAGGGGAGGGTGGGAGGCCTAAATCCCCTACCTACCCTCCATCTGCGCCGGATGAAAAACAGGGCTCGAATCTCGAAGCTCGAACGTCGGGCGGGGCGCCGCCCGGGACCCCCCGAACGGGTGAATGTGTGCTCCTCGGGATTCGAGACCCGAGCTTCGAAGCCACCGCCTCGCGGATCAATCGCGGCGGGCGTCGCACACCAGAGAGAGGAAAAATCCTGAGAGACTTGCGCCGACGCTGACGGCGACGGCAATCGCCGGGTGGAGCTCGGGGAGAAAGTCGGCGAGCACTCTCTGACCGGCAAGCGAGCCGAAGATCAGATCACACAGCAGGATCGGGGTGAGCATGACCCCGGCGCACCCGATGACGAAGCAACAGCCCGAGAGGATGTTCCAGATGCGCGCACGGACCGCTCCCGGGCCTTGGTGCCGGATGGGCTTCAGGGCTTCCTGGACTTCCAGCGGCCATCGCGTCACGAAGATGTCATTGCTGTAGTCCGGGTCGTAGGTGGTGTGGCGGAACTCGATGCTGCATCCGACGAGTTTGTGGCCGCTGCCGGCCCCCAGCGGGCGGGGGACATGCCGGTGGATGAAGCCGTGACCCTGGATGTCGGCGCTGATGACGAGGGTCTCGGGGCCGGGTGCGTCGTGACCGGGGTCCTCGGTGGCGCCATAGATGATTCCGACCGCGTGGTGCCCCTCGGCGAACTCCTTCTTGCTGGGAGTCGGGCGCGGTTCCGGCGGCGGAGTGAACTCGTCGAGGGCCTTCCGGATCCTTCGGAGCAGAGAAGGTTTCACCTGCCCGGTGGTCTCCTCAGCGCTCATGTCACGAACCTCCACTTCGAGTCTCGGGGGGGGCGGATGAGCGGTCGAGTTGGCGAACCGGGGTTCGTCCGGACCGCCCGAGCCGAGGGAGGCCGCGCCCCCACGCTACCGGCGGCGCAGCGGCACGCCGTGCTCGAAGACCGCGGCGACCGCCCTCGGGACCGCGTCCGGGTGGTCGACGCAGACCACGGGGAAGGGGAAGTACATCGCGTCCAGGCTGGGCGAGGGTCCCATGATCAGTCCCAGCCGGGCGCCCTGCCGCTTCATCTCCTGGGTCAGGTGCACCAGGCTGATGGGCGAGACGGCGTTCTCCGTGAACATCTCGCGCACCTCCTCGGCGCGGGTGAGGACCTTCTCCTCCAGCGCCGAGCAGAGCGGCAGTTCGGGGTCGGTGAAGGGCATCGTCGCGATGTGCTCGCGGGTCGCCTCCTGGGACCGCTCGCGCAGCGGGCTGTGCTCCGCCACGTCGGTGCCCTCGGTGACGCTGACCAGGCCGCCGGTGTCGGCGCTGAGCTTCTCCAGCGCGTCCCGGTAGCCGCTGAGCATGGCGACCCGCACCCTGCGGTCCTTGTCCCAGCCGAAGTCGCAGCTCAGATAGACGCCCTCACGGCCCTCGCACAGGTGCGCCGGGTCGTCGTCCGGGCCCAGGTAGGCGGAGGCGAGGGCCTCCTCCCGCTGCGGCTCCGGCGACGCCGTCTCCGTCCCCGGCCGGAGCTCGCCACGCATCAGCAGGCCCATGAGTTCGCGGCGGTCGCAGGCTCCGGCGACGCAGGAGGCGGTCATCCCGCCCAGGCTCATGCCGCCGGCCAGATGCGGGCGCAGCCCCTTCTCGACGAGCACGTCCTGGATGCCGAGCTGGGCGGCGGCCAGCCCGACGGGCACCGCGATCCGCCGGATCTCGTCGTCGTACTCACCGTTCTGCCGCACCAGGCCCTCGACATCGAGTCCGGTCCACGCCGCGGCCTGGGCGAAGGACTCGCGCACTGCCGCGTACCGGTCGTAGAACTCGATGACCCCGCCGGGTTCGTAGCGGAACTGATTCGTACCGAAAATGGATGCCAGAGCCACGTGTGTCACCTCCATGACGTGGCAACGCTAGAGGAGGAAGTACCAGGATTCTTTCCAGAGTTGAGGCGGATATGATCGCGGGCATGCCTATGGGATACGTGGCGTCCACCGCACTCTTGACCTGGTGCACCTTCTTTGCCGTTGTGGCGCCGCGGCGGCCCCGGTCGCTGGCGACCCTGAGCTTCTGGTTCGGCATGGTCCTCAACGAGGTGCCCGTCATCGGCATTCTCGCCGTGCTGGCCTCCACGGCACTGGCCGCGGCCCAGGGCGATCTGGACTCCACGGGCAGCAGGGTGACGGCCGTGATCGCCCTCGCCACCATCCCGTTCATGGCGGTGGCCGTCTGGCGTGGCCTGCGGGCGGGCGGGGTGGTCATGCGCGCCGTCGACGAGGGGCTGGGGGCCGGCTGGCGAAGCCACGTGGCCGAGCCGCAGCGCCGACCCTGGCCGCGCCTTCTGCTGCTGCGTCGCTGGACGCGGCACCTCGACGTGAAGCGGGTCGCCAACCTCAGCTACGGGGACGCGGGCCGCCGCAATCTGCTGGACGTCTACCACCGCCGCGACACCCCGCCGAACGGGCCGGTCCTGATCTACTTCCACGGCGGCGGGTTCACCAGCGGGGGCAAGAGCCGTGAGGCGCGGCCCCTGCTCTACCGCCTGGCCCAGCAGGGCTGGGTGTGCATCAGCGCCAACTACCGGCTGCGGCCCGAGACCGACTTCCCCGGCCACCAGATCGACGCGAAGAAGGCCATCGCCTGGGCCCGCGAGCACGCCTCCGAGTACGGCGCCGACGCGTCGAAGCTGTTCCTGGCGGGCAGCTCCGCCGGCTCCAACATGGCGGCCATGTGCGCGCTCACACCGAACGACCCGGAGTACCAGCCCGGATTCGAGTCGGCCGACACCTCGGTCACCGCGGCGATCTGCCTCTACGGCTACTACGGCCACTTCTTCGGCACGGAACCCGATGTGCCGCCCTCCGCGAACCAGCCCTACGCCTACCTCGACCCCGCGGCGCCGCCGTTCTTCATCACGCACGGAACCAAGGACGCCCTGGCGACCGTCGAGGGCGCCCGGTACTTCGTCGGCCGGCTGCGCCGCGTCTCCTCCAGCCCGGTGGTGTACGCGGAACTGCCCGGCGCACAGCACTCGTTCGACCTGTTCCACTCGGCGCGCACCGAGGCCGTCGTGGACGGTGTCGAAGGCTTCACCTCCTGGGTGCTGGCCACGTCGCACGACGCTGCCGATCCGGCCGAACAGCGCGGCAACTAGGCATTCACTCAGAAGGCCGGCCCGTGGGATCACTCCGCGCGTCGGGGCGGACATGCTGATCTGCGCCCGTAACAGGAGAGGGCGGCCACCACCGCCCCGATGCCCCGATTGGTGATCCCGCCTTGACGCCTCGCCGCGCCCACATCGCGATGATCGGTACGCCGTTCCTCGGTCATGTGATCCCGTCCTCCGAGGTGCTGGCCGAACTGGTGGCGCGCGGGCACCGGGTGACCGCCGCCAACGAGGAGGCCGTTGCGGGGCGGCTGAGCGCGACCGGCGCCGAGTTCGTCCCGGTCGTGCGGCGCTTCCCGGACGACGGCGGGGCATGGGTGCGGGACCCGGTCTCCACGCTGAACGTGCTCCTGGACTGCAACATGCAGACGTTGCCGCAGCTGCGCGACGTGTACGACGAGGACCCCGCCGACCTGTACCTGTACGACACGGGCGCCTACGTCGGCCGGGCGCTGGCCGAGGCGCAGGGGCGGCCCAGTGCGCTGGTGACGCCGTGCGTGGTCGCGCTGAATCTGGACAACGAGGTGACGACGGAGGCGGAGACCGCCGAGCTGCCCGGGGCCGAGGCCTACGAGGCGCGCTTCACCGAGTGGCTCGTGCGGAGCGGGGCCGCGACGACGGACGTGGACGCGTTCACCGGGCGGCACCGGACCCTCGCGCTGATCTCGAAGGTGCTCCAGCCGCACGCCGAGCGGCTGGACCCGGACGAGGTCACGTTCACCGGCCCGTGTTTCCTCAGGCGTGAGAGCCGGGAAGGCGGCTGGAAGCGTCCGGAGCGGGCCGAGCGGGTGCTGCTGATCTCGCTGGGATCGTCGTTCACGCGGCAGCCGGAGTTCTACCGGCGGTGTCTCGCGGCGTTCGGCGGCCTGCCGGGCTGGCACGTCGTTCTCGGCATCGGCCCGGATGTGGACCCCGCCGAGCTCGGTACCGTGCCGGAGAACGTCGAAGTACACGCCTGGGCACCGCAGTTGTCGGTGCTGGCGCAGGCGGACGCGTTCCTGACCCACGGCGGCGCGGGGAGCTGCGGGGAGGCCCTGTTCCACGGACTGCCCATGGTGGTGGTGCCGCAGGGCTCCGACCAGATCAGCACCGCCGAACTGCTGGTCGAGCGGGGAGTGGCCCGGCGTATCGACACCGAGGACGCCACTCCCGAGGCGTTGCGCGAGGCCGTGACCTCGCTGGTGGGCGACCCGCTGGTGAGGGGCCGGCTGGCGGCGCTGCGCGCCGAGGTGCGGTCCGAGGGCGGTGCGGCGCGGGCCGCCGACATCATCGAGGCGATGCTGGAGTGAGACCCGACTCCCGCCACCGGGGCCCGGCCGCCGGACCGGACGCGTTCCCCTTACCTGTCACCGCATCACTGTGAGGAGTTGGACATGAGCCACACCGCTCGAACCCAGGGTCCGTCGGAGCACATGGGGAGGCGGACGGTGGTGACCGGTGGCGCCGGTTTCGTCGGCTCCCATCTGTGCCGTGCGCTCCTCGCCGCCGGGGACAGCGTCGTCTGCCTCGACAACCTGAGCACCGGGCGGCTGCGGAACATCGGCGACCTGCTGGACCGACCCCGCTTCACGTTCCTCAACGCGGACGTCGTCGAGCCGTTCGCGATATCCGGCCGGGTCGATCTCGTCCTGCACCTGGCGTGCCCGGCCTCGCCCGTGGACTACTTCCGGATGCCGGTGGCAACGCTGCGGGCCGGCGGGCACGGGACGTACAACGCGCTGTCCCTGGCGCGCGACAAGGGCGCGAGGTTCGTCGTGACCTCCACGTCCGAGGTGTACGGCGATCCGCTCGTCCATCCGCAGCGCGAGGACTACTGGGGCAACGTCAACCCGGTGGGGCCGCGGGCCTGTTACGACGAGTCGAAGCGGTTCTCGGAGGCGCTGACGGTGGCCTTCCGCGACGAGTACGGCGTCGATACCGGGATCGCGCGGCTCTTCAACTCCTACGGCCCCGACATGCGCGGCGGCGACGGCCGGGTCGTGCCCACGTTCATCAAGCAGGCCCTGGCCGGCAAGCCGCTGACCGTCATGGGCGACGGTTCGCAGACCCGGTCGCTGTGCTACGTCACCGACACCGTGCGCGCAATCCTCGCCCTGGCCGGCAGCTACGAGACCTCGCCGGTCAACATCGGCAATCCGCACGAGATCACCATGCGGGAGCTGGCCGAGTACATCATCACGCTGACCGGCAGCGCCTCCCCCGTCCGCTACGTCGAGGCGCACCCGGACGACCCGCAGCGCAGGCGGCCCGACATCGGCAGGGCGCGCCGGGTGCTGGACTGGGAGCCCGAGGTGCGGCTGTTCGACGGGCTGAAGGAGACCATCGCCTCGTTCACCCCGGCCGGTGACCTGTCGGCCGTGTGACCCGCACGCGGACCCGCGAAACTCTGGGAGTTTCCCCCGATGCTCGGGGGGCGGCCGTCCCCGGTCCCCGGCGCGGGCCGAACCTGGACGAACTCCGGATCCTTTGACTCTCCCAGGAGTTCACCGTGCGCGTGCTGTTCGCAACCATTCCCGAGAAATCCCATCTGTTCTGCATGACGCCACTGGCGTGGGCCATGCGCGCCGCCGGCCACGAGGTCCGGGTCGCCAGCTGCAAGGAGCTGGCCGACGTCGTCGCCGCCACCGGCATGACGGCCGTGGCGACCGGCACCAACGACGGCATCAACGCGTCGATGCACGCCAACCGCGACGCGCAGGAGATGGCGGAGCTGATCAGCTGGAACGAGCTGGATCCGGCGAAGCTGACCTACGAGGCCGAGGCCTACCGCGCCCAGGTGGTCGCGTACGCGTGCGCCATGTTCAACGAGACGATGATCCCCGACATGGTGGAGTTCGCCCGGGTCTGGCGGCCCGACCTCGTGGTGTGGGACTCGCTGACGTACGCCGGCCCCATCGTCGCGGGCGTCGTCGGCGCCGCGCATGTGCGCTCGCTCTGCTTCGCGGACGTGTGGGTGAAGAAGCGCGAGATCCTGCGGGAGCTGGCCCTCGGGGTGCCGGCCGACGAGCGCAAGGACCCGCTCGCCGAGTGGCTGGGCGACCGTGCCGAGGAGTTCGGGGGCGCCTTCGGCGAGGAGCTGACGACCGGGCAGCTCACCCTGGACCCGCTGCCCGGCAGCCTGGGCATCGACACCGGCGCCCCGCGCACCCCCATCCGGTTCGTGCCGTACAACGGCCCGGCGGTCGTGCCCGACTGGCTGACCGCCCCGCCCGGGCGGACCCGGGTCTGTATGACGCTCGGCGCCTCCAACACCGAGCGCCACGGCGGTGACTACGTGTCCAAGGGCGACATCCTCGGGCAGCTCGCGGAGCTGGACGCCGAGGTGGTGGCCGCGCTGCTGCCGTCGCAGATCGAGGAGCTGGGCACGCTGCCGGACAATGTGCGCGCCGTCTCCTCCGTACCGCTGCACGCCCTGCTGCCCAGCTGCTCCCTGCTGATCCACCACGGAGGCTTCGGCAGCTACGCCAACGCGCTCATGTACGGCGTCCCGCAGCTCACCGTCACCACCCCGCTGGCCGATCAGCTCTACCGGGGCGCCGGAATCGAGGAGCAGGGGGCGGGGCTGCTGCTCGGCACGGACCGGGCGACGCCCGACGCGGTGTACGAGCGGGCCGCGCGCATCCTGGCGGACGCCTCCTTCCAGCGGAACGCCACCCGGCTGCGCGAGGAGGCCGCGGCTCTGCCCTCGCCGGCCGAGGTGGTGCCCGTACTCGAGGAGCTCACCCGTGAACGGCGCCAGGAACCCTGGCAGTTCGAGGGCCCGGCCGTCTCGCGGCTGGACGACATGTTCACCGCGCTCGTGGTGGAACCCCGGGGGTAACGGGTCCAGGGGGTAACGGGTCCAGGGGGGGGCGCCGCGACGGGCGCCCCCCTTAACCGGTCAGGCGTCCAGGTCGTCCAGGAACCGGAAGATCTCGTCGTCGCTCGCCCCGTCGAAGTCGGCGATGGCGGCGTCGTCCTCCTTGGGCGCGGCGGGCGCCTGGGCCGGGGGGACGACCGTTCCGGTCAGCCGGCCCAGCGCCGCCCGCAGCCGTGTCTCCAGCCGCTCGCGCAGCGGGTCGTCGCCCGCCAGGCCGGGAAGGGTCTCGGCCAGCTGTTCGAGCCCGCTCAGGAGCGGGGCGAGGGTGCGTTCCGCGTCGGACGGCAGGATCTCGTCGAGGTGCGCGGCGAGCGAGACCGGGGCCGGGTAGTCGAAGAGCACGGTCGCCGGCAGCCGCAGACCGGTCTGCTCGCTGAGCCGGTTGCGCAGTTCTACGGCGCTGAGCGAGTCGAAGCCCATACCGAGGAAACCCGCCTCCACGTCGACCAGTTCGGCGTCCGGGTAGGCCAGCACCACGGCCGCCTCCCGGCGCACCAGGTCGAGCAGGGCCCGCTTGCGCGCGGGGCCCGTCAGCGCGCCGAACCGGTCTCCCGGCGCGGCTTCCGCCGCCCCGGACCCGGCGCCCGGCCCGGCGCCCGGTGCCCCGGGGGCGGCGGCGACGGTCGGGCGGACCCGGCCGCGCACCAGGCCGCGCAGCATCGCGGGCACCTGGTCCGGCTGCCCGTCCTCGAAGACGCCGAGGGCCGTCCTGGCCGGTACGAGCACCGCGTCTGCGTGGCCCCGGGCCGCGTCGAACAGGGCGAGCGCCTCGGCGGTGGACATCGGTACGAGGCCGCTGCGGGCGAACCGCGCGAAGTCGGCGTCGCTCAGCTTGCCGGTCATGGTGCTCAGCTCGGCCCACGGCCCCCAGCACAGCGAGACCCCGGGCAGTCCCCGGGCCCTGCGGTGCGCCGCGAGGGCGTCGAGGAAGGCGTTCCCGGCGGCGTAGGCGGCCTGCCCGGCCCCGCCGAGTGTCGAGGCCAGCGAGGAGAACAGGACGAAGGCGGAGAGCCCGGCGTCCTCCGTCAGTTCGTGCAGGTTCAGCGCGGCGTCGGCCTTGGGCGCGAGCACCCGGTTGACCTGGTGCGGGGTGAGCGCGGTGACCACCCCGTCGTCGACGACGCCCGCGACATGCGCGACCCCGGTGAGCGGGTGCGCGGCGGGGATGCTGTCGAGCAGCTTCTGAAGGGCGGCGCGGTCCGCGGCGTCGCAGGCCTCGATCGTCACCTCGGCGCCCAGGGCTGTGAGGTCGGCGCGCAGTTCGTCCGCGCCCGCGGCGTCCGGTCCGCTGCGGCTGATCAGCAGCAGGTGCCGTACGCCGTGCTCGGTGACCAGGTGCCGGGCGAGGAGCCGGCCGAGTGTGCCGGTGCCTCCGGTGATGAGCGTGGTGCCGGCCGGGTCCCAGCCCGCGGGCGTGCCGCCGGCGGGTACCCGGGCGAGCCGGGCGAGGCGCACCCCGCCGTCGCGCAGCACCAGCTGGGGTTCGTCCCCGGCGAGCGCGGCGGCCAGTGCGCCGCCCGTCGCCGGGTCGTGCGCGCCGGTTCCGTGCCCGGGGTCGAGGTCCAGGAGCGCGAACCGTCCCGGGTTCTCGGTGATGGCTGCCCGGACCAGTCCGTGGACGGTGGCGGCGGGCAGGTCGGCCGGTCCCTCGTGGGTGCCGGCCGCCACCGCGCCCCGGGTCACCAGGACGAGCCGCGATCCGGCGAACCGCTCGTCGGCGAGCCAGCCCTGGACCAGGCCGAGGGCCCAGTGGGCGGCGGTCCTCGCGGCCTCGGCCGGTTCTCCCGCGAAGGCGGGTGCGAAGGCGAGGACGCGCTCGGGGACGGGCGCCCCGGATGCGGCCAGGGCGTGCAGGGTCGGGTGGTCGTGGAGGGTGACGGCGTCCAGGAGCGCGGCGGGTGTCCCGGGTGCGGCTTCGGCGCCGACCGTCGCCCAGGTGGCGTTGCGGGGTGCCGTTCCGGCCGGGACGGGCGTCCACTCGGTGCGCATCAGCGATTCGACGCGCGGGCGGGGTGCCTGGGCCGCGGTCCTCGGGCGGAACGCCAGCGACTCGGCGTGCGCGACCGGGGTGCCGGCCGGGTCCCAGACCTGTACGGAGACCGTGTGCTCGGCCAGGTCTTCGAGCCTGACGCGCAGCTGACGGGCGCCCGCGGTGTGCAGGACGACGTTCTGCCAGGAGAACGGCATCACGCCCGCGTCGCCGATCGTGCCCACGGACACCGCCTGGAGCGCCGCGTCGAGCAGTGCCGGATGCAGTCCGAAGCCGGCGGTGTCGGCGGTGTCGGGCAGCGCCACCTCGGCGTAGACCTCGGGGCCGCGCCGCCAGGCGGCGGTGAGGCCCTGGAACACCGGGCCGTAGTCGCTGCCGTTCGCCGAGAGGCGCGGGTAGAGGCCGTCGAGGCCGATCGGTTCGGCGCCCTCGGGCGGCCATACCGCGGGGGCGTCCACGGGGGGCGCGGTGTCGGGGAGCAGGGTGCCCGTCGCGTGCTTGTGCCACTCGGCCGCGTCGTCGGCGCTGTCCGGCCGTGCGTACACGTCGAGGGTGCGGGCTCCGGCGCTGTCGGCGGCGGCGACCCGTATCTGCACCTGGGCCGCCGAATCCTCGGGCAGCGCGAGCGGTGCGTGCAGGGTGAGTTCGCCGACCCGGCCGCAGCCGACCTGGTCGCCCGCCCGGACGGCGAGTTCGAGGTACGCGGTACCGGGCAGCACCACCGTGCCGTCGATGACGTGGTCGGCCAGCCAGGGCAGCCGGCGCGTGGAGAGCAGCGCGGTCAGGACCACGCCGCCGCCGTCGGCGAGCCGGACGGCTCCGCCGAGCATCGGGTGCCCGGGGGCATCCAGGCCGGCCGCGCGTACGTCCGCCGCGGGGGCCGGGGCGTCGAGCCAGTAGGTCTGCCGCTGGAAGGGGTAGGTGGGCAGGTCGGGAAGCGCGTCGCCGTCCGGCAGCAGGGCCGCCCAGTCGCAGGCGGCGCCGTGCACATGGAGTTCGGTGAGCGCGCCGAGTGCGGTCGCGGTTTCGTCGCGGTCGCGCCGCAGGGCCGCCGCCACCACGCCGGGGGTTTCGCCCGTGCGGCTGTCGGCGGCCATCGCGGCGAGCACGGCGTCCGGCCCGATTTCGAGGAACCGGGTCACGCCCGCCGCCTCAAGGGTGCGGATTCCGTCGGCGAACCGGACGGCCTCGCGCAGCTGCGTCACCCAGTACCCGGCGGTGCACAGCTGCTCGGCCGTGGCCATGGCACCCGTGACGTCGGACACCAGGGGAATGGCCGGCGGTGCCATCGGGATGTCCCGGAGGACCGCGGCGAACTCCTCCAGCATCCCGTCCATGTGGGGCGAGTGGAACGCGTGACTGACCCGCAGGCGCGTCGTCTTGTGACCGAGGCCCTTGAAGTGCGCGACCACACGGTCGACTTCGGCGGTGTCCCCGGAGACGACGGTGGCGCGCGGCCCGTTGACCGCCGCCACGGCGATCCGGTCCGTACGGTCGGCGAGCAGCGGCCGCACCTCGTCCTCGGCGACCGCCAGGGCGGCCATCGCGCCACCGGCCGGCACCTGGCCCATCAGCCGGCCGCGGGCCACGACCAGGCGGCACGCGTCGGCCAGGGTGAAGACACCGGCGAGGTGGGCGGCGGTCAGTTCGCCGATGGAGTGCCCGATCAAGTGGTCGGGCACCACGCCCCAGGAGGCGTAGAGGCGGAACAGCGCGACCTCGACGGCGAACAGGGCGGGCTGGGTGTATTCGGTGCTGTCCAGCAGCTCCGCCTCCGGGCTGCCCGGCGCGGCGAACACGAGGTCGCGCAGCGGCCTGGGCAGGTGCAGGTCCACCTGGGCGCAGACCTCGTCGAAGGCGTCGGCGTACACCGGGTACGTCTCGTACAGCTCGCGCCCCATGCCGGGGCGCTGGGCGCCCTGCCCGGAGAACAGGAACGCGGTGCGGCCGCCGCTCGCGGTGCCGGCGGCCGAGGGTGCGTCGGTCCGGCCGTCCAGCCAGTCGCCGAGCCGGTCGCGGAGCGCGTCGCGGTCGGTGCCCCAGCACACCAGGCGGTGTTCGAAGCGGGAGCGTGCCGCGAGGCCGCGGCCGATCGCCGCCGCGTCGTGGCCGGGCTCCGTGTCGAGGGCGCCGAGCAGGTTGCGGACCTGGTCGGTGAGCGCGGCGGGGGTGCGGGCGGACAGGGCCCACGGCAGGGGGCGGGGGGCAGCCCCGTCGGGCGCCGCCGGGAGTGCGGGTGCGGTCTGCGGGCCCTCCTCCACGATGACGTGCACGTTCGTGCCGCTGATCCCGAACGAGGAGACGGCGGCGCGGCGCGGCCCGTGGTCGTCCGGCCAGGACCGTTCGTCGGCCAGGAGCCGTACGGTTCCGGCGGACCAGTCGATGTGCGGGGTGGGCCGGTCGACGTGCAGGGTGCGCGGCATCGCGCCGTGCCGCATGGCGAGTACGGCCTTGATGACCCCGGCGATTCCGGAGGCGGCCTGGGTGTGGCCGATGTTCGACTTCACCGAGCCCAGCCACAGCGGCCGGTCGTCGGGCCGGTCCTGTCCGTAGGTGGCGAGCAGCGCCTCCGCCTCGATGGGGTCGCCGAGCGCGGTGCCGGTGCCGTGCGCCTCCGCCAGGTCGACATCGGCGGCTTCGAGCCCCGCGTCGGCCAGCGCCTGGCGGATGACCCGCTGCTGGGCGAGGCCGTTGGGCGCGGTGAGTCCGTTGGACGCGCCGTCCTGGTTCATGGCGCTGCCCCGGACGACGGCGAGCACGCGGTGGCCGTTGCGCCTGGCCTCGGAGAGCCGTTCCACGAGGACCATGCCGACGCCTTCGGCCCAGCCCGCGCCGTCGGCCTCCGCGGAGAACGCCTTGCACCGGCCGTCCTGGGAGAGTGCGCCCTGCCGGCTGAACTCGATGAACGTGTACAGCGTCGAGAGCAGGGTCACGCCGCCGGCGAGAGCCATCGTGCTCTCGCCGGAGCGCACGGACCGGGCGGCCAGGTGCAGGGCGACCAGCGAGGACGAGCAGGCGGTGTCCACGGTGACGGCGGGGCCTTCGAGCCCGAAGGTGTAGGCGATGCGGCCCGATGCCACGCTGGCCGCGCTGCCGGTGGCAAGCTGGCCCTCGAACTCGCCCGCCGAAGCGGCGGCCCGGGGCCCGTAGTCCGTCTGGTTCGCCCCGACGAACACCGCGACCGGGCTGCCCTTCAGCGTCGCCGGGTCGATCCCGGCCCGCTCGAACGCCTCCCAGGAGGTTTCCAGGAGCAGCCGGTGCTGCGGGTCGATGGCCGGGGTCTGACGCGGTGAGATCCCGAAGAACATGGGGTCGAACGCGCCGATGTCGTCGAGGAATCCGCCGCCGCGCGTGTAGTGCGTGCCGGGGTGGTCCGGGTCCGGGTGGTAGCTGCCCTCCAGGTCCCAGCCGCGGTCGTCGGGCAGACCGGTGACCGCGTCGCGCCCCTCGGACAGCAGCTGCCAGAACTCCTCCGGCGTGCTCACCCCGCCCGGGAAGCGGCAGCTCATCGAGACGATCGCCACCGGGTCGTCGTCCACCTCCCCGCCCCGCCCGGCGGCCACGGCGGGCGCGGGCTGCCGCGGGGACGCGGAGGTCTCGCCGTCCGTGCCGAACAGTTCGGAGAGCAGGTGCCGGGACAGTTGGTGGGCGGTGTTGTGGTCGAAGACGACGGTGACCGGCAGCCGCAGGCCGGTGACCTTGTTGAGCCGGTTGCGCAGCTCGACGGCGGTCAGCGAGTCGAAGCCCATGTCGCGCAGGGCCCGGTCGGCGTCGACGCCGTCCGCGTCCGGGAGGCCGAGTACCGCTGCCGCGTGGGCGCGCACCAGGTCCAGGAGCGCCTGCTCGCGCTCGGCCGGGGAGAGTCCGGCGAGTCCTGCCAGGAGGCCGGTGTCGTCCTGGGACTCGTCGGGCCGCGACGGCGCTGCCTGGCGGGCCTCCGGGAACTGTTCGAGTATCCGCCCGGTGCGGCCCGCCGTGCACGACGGCCCGAACACCCGCCAGTCGACGTCGGCGACGGCGAGGTAGCCGAGGTCGTGGTCGAGTGCCTGTTGCAGTCCGGAGATCGCCGTCTCGGGCGCCATCCCGGTCACGCCGTCGCGGCGCAGCGAAGCGCCGATGTCGCCGGAGGCGAGCCCGACCCGGTCCCAGGCGCCCCAGGCCACCGACGTGGCCGGGAGCCCTTCGGCGCGGCGGGCCGACGCCAGTGCGTCCAGGTAGGCGTTGGCCGCGGCGTAGCTGCCCTGTCCGGGCAGGCCGAGCGTTCCGGCCAGCGAGGAGAACAGGACGAACGCGTCGAGGCCGAGGTCCTTGGTCAGTTCGTGCAGATGGTGTGCGGCCACCGTCTTGGGGCGCAGCACCGCTGCGGCCCGCTCCGGGTCGAGCGCGTCGAGCAGGCAGTCGTCGAGGACGGCCGCCGCGTGGACGACGGCGGTCAGCGGGTGTTCGGGGGCGATGCCGTCGAGCAGTTCCCGCAGCGCCGTACGGTCGGTGACGTCGCAGGCCGCTACGGTGACGCGGGCGCCGAGCCCGGTCAGGCGCCGCGTCAGCTCGGCGGCTCCGGGGGCCTGTTCGCCGCGCCTGCTGGTCAGCAGGAGGTGCTGGGCGCCGTTCGCCGCGAGCCAGGCCGCGACCTCGGCGCCGATGCCGCCGGTGCCTCCGGTGACCAGGACGGTTCCGGTGGGGCGCCAGTCGCGTACGGGGGTGTGGCCGGCCAGCTTCTTGCGCGCGAGCCGGCGCACGTAGAGCCCGCCGGTCCGTACCGCGAGCTGGTCCTCGCCGTCGGGGGCGCCGAGACCGCGCACCAGCCGTTCGCCGGCCCGCTCGTCCGCGTCGGCCGGCAGGTCGATCAGCCCGCCGAACCGCTGCGGGTATTCCAGGGCCGCGATCCGGCCCAGGCCCCACAGCAGGGCCTGCTCCGGTACGGGCGCCCGGTCGGAGCGCCCGACGCCGACCGCGCCCCGGGTGGCGATCCACAGCGGCGCCGCGATCCCGGCGTCGCCGAGTGCCTGGACGAGCAGCACCGCCCGGTCCAGGTCGTGCTGTCCGTGGCCCGCGTCCTCGTGGTCCGTGCGGTCGCGGAGGGCGAGCAGGGACAGGATGCCGGTGGCCTCCGCCGCGTTCCCACGCAGCCGCGCGGCCAGTGCGGCCCGGTCGTCGCCCTCGGCGATCCCGAGCACGGTGACGTCGGCGCCGTACGCGGTGAGCGCCTGCCGGGCCCGCTCCTGCCAGGCGTGGCCGCCGGACGGGGTGAGCAGCAGCCAGCGGGAGCCGTCGATCCTCGGCGTCACGCCCTGGGCCAGGGGCTGCCACTCGACGTCGTAGCGCCATGTGTCGAGTGCGGAGTCCTGGCGGCGCCGGCGGCGCCAGCCGGCGAGGGCGGGGAGCACCTGTTCCAGCGCGGCGGGGTCCTCAACGCCGAGGGTGCCGGCGACCGCGTGCGGGTCCTCGTTCTCGACGGCCGCCCAGAACTCGGCGTCGGCCGGGTCCTGCGCGCTCTCGCCGGGGCCGGTCTGTTCCAGGTCCTGCAACCAGTAGTGGTCGCCCTGGAACGCGTACGTCGGCAGGTCGACCGGCGCCGGGGGCGAGTCGGGGAAGGCGGCGGTCCAGTCGACGTCCACCCCACGGACCCACAGCTCGGCCGCACTGGCCAGGAACCTGTCCAGGCCGCCGTCGTCGCGTCGCAGGGACCCGGTGACCACGCTCTCGTCGGCCAGTTCCTCGACGGCGGCGGACAGCACCGGGTGCGAGGAGACCTCCACGAACACCCCGTACCCCTGGGCCGCCAGCTTCTCGACCGCTTCGGCGAACCGCACCCGGGAACGCAGGTTCGTGAACCAGTAACCGCCGTCCATGACCGAGCCGTCGATGAACTCTCCGGTCACCGTCGACAGCAACGGGATCTCACCGGTCCGGGGGGCGACGCCCGCGAGGGCATCGGCCAGTTCGGACCGCAGCACATCCATGGACGCCGAGTGGGAGGCGTAGTCCACCGCGATCCGCCGCGCCCGCAGCCCCAGCTCACGGCAGGCCGCGACCACTTCCTCCACCCCGTCGACCTCACCGGAGACGACCACCTGCGAGGGGCCGTTGACCGCCGCGACCGACACCCGGTCGCCCCACGGGGCGAGGATCTCCTCGACCCGGGCCACACCGGCTCCGACGGAGGCCATCGTGCCCGCCCCGCTGGCCAGTTCCGCGATCGCGCGGCTGCGCAGGCAGGCGACGCGCAGCGCGTCCTTGAGGGACAGCACGCCCGCCACGTGGGCGGCGGCGATCTCGCCCTGCGAGTGCCCCACCACGGCGGACGGCACCACACCGAACGACCGCCATACGGCCGCCAGGCCCACCATCACGACGAACGACGCGGGCTGGACGACATCGACCCGGTCCAGGGACGGCGCGTCCGCGCCGCCGCGCAGGACCTCGGTGACCGACCAGTCGACGAGCCCCGCCATCGTGGCCTCGCACTCGGCGACCACGCCCGCGAACACCGGGGACTCCTCCAGCATCCGAGCGCCCATCGACACCCACTGCGCCCCCTGACCGGGGAACACGAACACCGGCCGGCCCACGGGCCCGGTCACCCCGGACACCACACCGGCCGACGGCTGATCCGCCGCCAGCGCACCCAGCCCGGCCCCGTACGAACCCAGCACCACAGCCCGGTGCTCGAACCGCGCACGCGTCGTCGCCAACGACCACCCCACCGACACCGGATCGGCGTCCGCCAGGGCGCCCAGCGCCTCCGCCTGACCCCGCAGCGCGGCCGCGCCCCTGCCCGACAGCAGCCACGGCACCACCGACGGGGCCGGGCCGTCCGGGGCGGGGGCCTCCTCGGCGGGCGCCTCCTCCACGATCACGTGCGCGTTCGTCCCGCTGATCCCGAACGCCGACACGGCCGCGCGCCTCGGCTGCTCGGCGCGCGGCCAGTCCCGCGCCTCGGCCAGCAGCTCCACCGCGCCCGACGACCAGTCCACGTGCGACGTCGGCGTGCCCACGTGCAGCGACTTCGGCATCAGGCCGTGCCGCAGCGCCAGCACCACCTTCATGACACCCGCGGCACCCGCCGCGAGCTGGGTGTGGCCGATGTTGGACTTGACCGAGCCCAGCCACAGCGGCCGGTCGTCGGGCCGGTCCTGCCCGTAGGTGGCGAGCAGCGCCTGGGCCTCGATCGGGTCGCCCAGCTTGGTGCCCGTGCCGTGCGCCTCCACCACGTCGACCTCGGCCGCCGCCACGCCCGCGTTCGCCAGGGCCTGCCGGATGACGCGCTGCTGGGCGGGGCCGCTGGGGGCGGTGAGCCCGTTGGAAGCGCCGTCCTGGTTCAGCGCGCTGCCGCGGACGACGGCCAGTACGTGGTGGCCGTTGCGCCGGGCGTCGGAGAGACGTTCCAGGAGCAGCACGCCGACGCCCTCGGCGAGGCCCATGCCGTCGGCGTCGTCGGAGAACGCCCTGCTCCGGCCGTCCTCCGCGAGGGCGCGCTGCCGGCTGAAGCCGACGAAGCCCGTGGGCTCGGCGGCGATCGTGGCGCCTCCGGTGAGCGCGAGCGAGCACTCGCCCGACCGCAGCGACTGCGCCGCCAGATGCAGGGCGACCAGGGCGGACGAGCATCCGGTGTCGACGCTGACGGCGGGGCCGTCGAGGCCCAGCACGTACGAGATGCGCCCCGAGGCGATGTTGGTGACCGTCCCGGTGATCAGGTGTCCCTCCACCCCCTCCGGGACCTGCCGCAGATTCGTGCCGTAGCCGTCGTTGCCGACGCCGAGGAAGACCCCGCAGTCGCTGCCGCGCAGGCTGTGCGGGTCGATCCGGCCGTACTCGATCGCCTCCCACGACGTTTCCAGGAGCAGCCGCTGCTGCGGGTCCATGGCGATGGCCTCACGCGGCGAGATCCCGAAGAACCCGGCGTCGAAGCGGCCCGCGTCCTGGACGAACCCGCCGCTGCGGGCATAGGTGCGCCCCGCTTCGTCCGGGTCCGGGCTGTAGAGCCCGGCGAGGTCCCATCCCCGGTCGCCCGGGAAGGCGGATATCGCGTCGCCGCCTTCGGCGAGCAGCCGCCACAGGTCGTCGGGTCCGCTGATCCCGCCCGGGAGCCGGCACCCCATGCCGATGATCGCGATGGCGTCGTCGTCGGTCGCGGGGACGACGGCCGCGGCGGGCGAGGCCGCGGTGCCGGTCCTGTCCTCTTCGGCGTCACCGAGCAGGGCGGTGTGCAGGTGCTGTACGAGGCGGTCGACGTCGGGGTGGTCGAAGACGAGGGTGGTGGGGAGCTTCAGACCGGTGGCGGTGCGCAGGGAGTTGCGCAGCTCGACCGCGAGCAGCGAGTCGAAGCCGAGGTCGCGGAACGACCGCGTGTTCTCCAGGGCGTCCGACGAGGCGTGCCCGAGTACGTGCGAGACGTGGGTGCGCACCAGATCGCGCAGCAGGATCTCCTGCGCGTCGGGGGCCAGCGGGCGCAGCCGCTCCAGGAGCGGGTTCTCGGCGGCGGCCGACGCTTCGCCTTCCGCCAGGGCGGCCCTGACCTCCGGGATCTCGTCGAGCAGCGGGCGCCGGCGGGCGGCGGTGAAGACGCGGCTGAAGTCCGCCCAGTCGACGTCGCCGATGACGATGAACTCCTCGTCGTCGGCCATCGCCTGCCGCAGTCCGGCCATCGCGGTCCGCGGGTCCATGAAGCGCATGCCGTACCAGTTCAGCGAGCTGGACTCGGCCGCCGCCTCGCCCATGCCGTCGTCGGCGGACCACAGGCCCCAGTAGATCGTCGTCCCGGTGCGGCCACGGGCGCGCCGGTTCCGGGTGACCGAGTCGAGGTAGGCGTTGCCCGCCGAGTACGAGCCGTGGTCGCCCGCGCCCCACAGCCCGGCGACGGACGAGTAGAGCAGGAAGGCGTCCAGGTCGCGGTCGAAGAGCCGGTCCAGGTTGGCGGTGCCGACCAGCTTGGCCGCCGCGCCGTCCTCGAACGCCGCGAGTCCCACGTCCCGGAGCGAGTCGAATCGGCTCACCCCGGCGCAGTGCACCACGGTCCTGATGGGCGGCGCCCCGTCGGCTTCCACCTCCGCGACGAGTCCGGCCAGCGCGTCGTAGTCGCAGACGTCGGCCGCGGCGACCGTCACCCGGGGCCCCATCGCCCGCAGCTCGTCGGCGAGTCGACCGGCGCCGGGCGCGTCGGGGCCGCTCCGGGAGACGAGCACCAGGTGCTCGGCGCCGCAGGTCGCGAGCCAGCGCGCCGTGTGTGCGGCGAGACCGCCGGTGCCTCCGGTGATCAGGGCGGCACCGCTCGTCCGGAAGGCCGGTGCGGACGCGTCCCGGCGCGGGTCGCGCCGCAGCCGGCGCAGCAGCACCTCACCGGAGCGGATCGCGATCTGGTCCTCGTGGTCGCCGGCGCCCAGGGCGTCGGCCAGCAGGCCGGCGTCGCGGGCCGTCGGCTCGGCGGGCAGGTCGATCACTCCGCCCCACGCCTGCGGGTGTTCCAGGCCGAAGACCAGGCCCAGACCCCATGTGCTGCTCTGCTCGGGGTGGCCGACGCGGTCGGCGGGCCCGGCGGAGACCGCGTCCCGGGTGCACAGCCACAGCGGTACGGGCTCCTCCCGCTCCGCCACGGCCTGCGTCACCAGGAGGTTCAGGGCGAGTCCGGCGCTCAGCCCGGGGCGTTCGGGGTGCGCCCGCTCGTCCAGTGCGAGCAGCGACAGCACACCGGCCGCCCCGGCGTGTGCGGCCAGCGCCTCCGCGACCTGACGCCGGTCGTGCCCGGCGTCCAGCACCACGTGTACGGCCTCGGCCCCGCGCTCGCGCAGCCCGTCGGCGACCAGCGCGACGGTGTCGTCGTCCTGCCGGCCCGCCGCGCTCACCACGACCCAGGTGCCGGACAAGCGGGCGCCCGTGGTGCCCGTGCGCGGCAGCCATTGGATGTCGTAGCGCCATGCGTCCAGCACCGCGTGGGCGGTCCGGCGTTCGCGCCACCCGTCGAGGGCGGGCAGTACGGCGCTCAGGGGCGCGTCCTCGGCGAGGCCCAGTTCGCCGGCGAGCGCACTGGTGTCGCCCGCGCGGACGGCCGCCCAGAACTCGGCGTCGACAGGGTCCTGGGCGCTCTCGCCGGAGCCCGCCTGTTCCTGATCCTTCAGCCAGTAGTGGTCGCGCTGGAAGGCGTACGTGGGGAGGTCGGCCCGTGCGGCGGGCGAGTCCGGGAAGGCGGCCGTCCAGTCGACGTCGACTCCACGGACCCACAGCTCGGCGACTCCGGCCAGGAACCGATCCAGGCCACCGTCGTCCCGCCGCAGCGAGCCGGTGACCACACTCTCGTCCGCGATCTCCTCGACTGCGGCCGACAGCACCGGGTGCGAGGAAACCTCCACGAACACCCCGTACCCCTCGGCCGCCAACTTCTCGACCGCCTCAGCGAAACGCACCCGGGAACGGAGATTGGTCACCCAATAGCTCGCGTCCATCCCCGAGCCGTCGATGAACTCGCCCGTCACCGTCGACAGCAACGGAATCGTGCCCGCACGCGGGGCAACACCCGCCAGGGTCGTGGTCAGCTCGTCGTGCAGTACGTCCATGGCCGGGGAGTGCGAGGCATAGTCCACCGCGATCCGACGCGCCCGCAGCCCCAGCTCCACGCACTTGGCAACGGCTTCCTCCACAGCAGCGACCTCACCCGAGATCACCACCTGCGAGGGGCCGTTGACCGCGGCGACCGACACCCGGCCGTCCCAGGCGGAAAGAATCTCCTCCACCTGAGCCACCCCGGCACCCACCGACGCCATCGTCCCGCCCCCACTGGCCAGCCCGGCAATCGCCCGGCTGCGCACGCAGACCACACGCAGCGCGTCCTCCAGCGACAACGCCCCCGCCACATACGCGGCAGCGATCTCGCCCTGCGAATGCCCCACCACAGCCGCCGGCACCACACCGAACGACCGCCACACCGCCGCCAGACCCACCATCACCACAAACGAGGCGGGCTGAACCACATCGACCCGCTCAAGGGACTCCGCCCCACGCAGGACATCCGTAACCGACCAGTCCACCAGCCCCGCCATCGCGGCCTCGCACTCGGCCACAACCCCCGCGAACACCGGAGACTCCTCCAGCAACCGGGCACCCATCGACACCCACTGCGCCCCCTGACCAGGGAACACAAACACCGACCGGCCCACCGGACCAGCAGCACCGGAGACGACGTGCCCCGACGGCTCACCCGCCGCCAACGCCTCCAGCCCGGCCCCATGGGAACCCAGCGCCACGGCCCGGTGCTCGAACCGCGCACGCGTCGTCGCCAGCGACCACCCCACCGACACCGGATCAGCATCGGCCAAGGCGCCCAGCGCCTCCGCCTGACCCCGCAGCGCCGCCGCGCCGCGCGCCGACAGCAGCCACGGCACCGCCGCAGGCAACACCGAAGGCGCCGGCTCCGGGGTCTCCGCCTCGGGCGCCTCCTCCAGGATCACGTGGGCGTTCGTCCCGCTGATCCCGAACGCCGACACACCCGCGCGCCTCGGCTGCTCACCGGCCGGCCACTCGCGGGCCTCGGCCAGCAGTTCCACCGCACCCGACGACCAGTCCACGTGCGACGAAGGCGTGCCCACGTGCAGCGACTTCGGCAGCACACCGTGCCGCATCGCCAGCACCATCTTGATCACGCCGGCCACACCGGCAGCGGCCTGGGTGTGGCCGATGTTCGACTTCACCGAGCCCAGCCACAGCGGGCGGTCCTCGGGGCGGTTCCGGCCGTACGTCGCCAGCAGCGCCTGCGCCTCGATCGGGTCACCGAGCGTCGTGCCCGTGCCGTGCGCCTCCACCACGTCGACCTCGGCCGCCGCCACGCCCGCGTTCGCCAGCGCCTGGCGGATCACCCGCTGCTGCGCCGGTCCGCTGGGCGCGGTCATGCCGTTGGAAGCGCCGTCCTGGTTCACGGCGGAGCCGCGGAGCACGGCCAGGATCCGGTGGCCGTTGCGCTGGGCGTCCGAGAGGCGTTCCAGGAGCAGGACGCCGACGCCCTCGCCCCAGCCGGTCCCGTCGGCGTCGTCGGAGAACGCCTTGACCCGGCCGTCCTCGGCGAGCCCGGACTGCCTGCTGAATTCGGTGAAGTTGAGCGGATGGCCCATCACCGCGGCGGCACCGGCCAGCGCGAGGGAGCAGTCGTCGTCGCGCAGGGCACGGATCGCCAGGTGCAGGGCCACCAGCGCCGAGGAGCACCCCGTGTCGATGGTGACGGCGGGCCCCTCAAGGCCCAGGGTGTACGCGATCCGGCCGGACATCACGGAGTCGTGGCTGCCGGTCAGCAGATGGCCCTCGACGCCCTCGGGGACGGCTCGTACGTCGGAGCCGTAGCCCGCGTTGCTCGCACCCACGAACACGCCCGCGCGCTCGCCGGTCAGGCTCTCGGGGTCGATCCCGGCCCGCTCGATCGCCTCCCACGACGTCTCCAGGAGCAGCCGCTGCTGGGGGTCCATGGCGAGGGCCTCGCGCGGCGAGATCCCGAAGAACCCGGCGTCGAATTCGGCGGCGCGGGCCAGGAACGCCCCGCGCCTGGTGTAGCTGGTGCCGGGGTGCTCGGGGTCGGGGTGGTACAGCCCGTCCAGGTCCCAGCCCCGGTCGCCCGGCATCTCGCCGACGACGTCGGCGGCGGCCTCGACCAGCTCCCAGTACTTCTCGGGGGTGTCGGCGCCGCCGGGGAAGCGGCAGCTCATCGCGACGATCGCGATGGGCTCGGTCCGCTTGTCCTCAAGTTCCCGGACCTTCTTGCGGCTGGTTCGCAGCTCGGCGGTGAGTCGGTTCAGGTACTCCCGCAGCCGCTGTTCGGTCGCGTCGCCGCTCATCTGATACCCAACTCCCGGTCGATCAGGTCGAAGATCTCGTCGTTCGAAGCCGCCGTCAGGTCGTCGTCGGCCTGTGCGCCGGCCGTGGTCTGCTCGGCCGGCTCCACCCGGCGCAGCAGGGAACGCAGTCGGTCGGCCAGTCCGATACGGTCGCGTTCCTCGTCCGGCAGGGCGGACAACCGGGCTTCCATACGGTCCAGTTCGGCCAATACGTCGTCGGCCCCACCGAACAGCTCGTCGCTCAAATGCTGGACGAGTGCCAGCGGAGTGGGGTGGTCGTAGATGAGGGAAGCGGGCAGCTTCAGTCCGGTCGCGACGCCCAGCCGGTTGCGGAACTCCAGCGCGGTGAGGGAGTCGAAGCCGAGTTCCTTGAAGGTCGAGCGCGGTCGCACGCTCTGCGGCCCTTCGGCCTTGAGGACGGTCGCGGCCTCCCCGCCGACCAGGTCCGTCAGGGCGCTCTCCCGCTCGTCGGCGGGCAGCCCGGCCAGCCGGTCCGCGAGCCCCGACGAGGGCTCGGGCGCCGGCTCGGCACCGTCCGTGTACGAGGCCGGCACCGGGTACGCGGTGTCCTGCTGTACGGGGCTGAGCCCGGCGACGAGGCGGCGGTCCCGCGTCATCGTGTAGAGGGGCAGGAAACGGGCCAGGTCGAAGTCGGCGACGGCGACGTTCGTGTCACCCTGGCCCACCGCGCGGGCGAGTGCCCGGACGGCCCGCTCGGGCGACATGAGGCGTACGCCGCGCTGCGCGAACAGTTCGGCGGCGTCCCCCTCGGACATGCCGCCGTCCCAGGCGCCCCAGGCGACGGACGTGGCCACCGCGCCGCGGGCGCGCCGCTCGGCGGTGAACGCGTCCAGGTAGGCGTTGGCGGCGGCGTATCCGGCCTTGCCGACGTCGCCCCAGATGCCGGCCCCGGACGAGAAGAGGACGAAGGCGTCCAGGTCGAGGTCTGCGGTGAGGGCGTCGAGGTTGCGGGCGCCCGTCACCTTCGCCCGCAGCACCCGGGCGAGTTCGGCGTCGGTCAGGTCGCCGACGGGGGTCTCCGGATGGGTGACCCCGGCGGCGTGCACGACGGCGGTCAGCGGCCGGTCCTCGCCGATCGTCGCGAGGACGGCGGCGAGCCGGTCCGCGTCGGCGGCGTCGCAGGCGGCGACCGTCACCTCGGCGCCGAGTCCGGCCAGTTCGGCGGTCAGCTCGTCGGCGCCCGGCGCGTCCGGGCCGAGTCTGCTGGTCAGGATCAGGCGGGCCGCTCCGTGCCGGGCCGCCCAGCGCGCCACGTGGGCGCCCAGGGCGCCGGTGCCCCCGGTGATCAGCACGGTGCCGCGCGGGCGCCACGGCTCGGCGTCCGGCGCGGGGGCGTGGACGAGTCTTCGGGCGTACACGGTGTCGTCGCGTACGGCCACCTCGTGCTCCCCGGTGGCCCCGGACAGGACCGCCGCGAGCTGCCGGAGGCTGTCCGCGCCCGGTTCGCCCGGCAGGTCCACCAGGCCGCAGGTCCGGTCGGCCTCCTCCAGGCCGAGCACCACGCCCAGGCCCCAGACCTGGGCCTGGAGGGGGGCGCTGACGGTGTCGTCGGACGCGGTGCCGACCGCGCCCGACGTGGCCAGCCACAGCGGGGCGCCGGGAGCGCGCGCGGCCAGGGCCCGTACCGCGGTGACGGTGCCGGCGAGGCCGGCGGTGACTTCGGGCCGGCCGCCGCTCGGCCGCTCGTCCAGGGCGGCCAGCGACAGGATGCCGTCGATCCGGTCCGGCAGGGCGGCCCCCTCGCGCGCCAGGTCGGCCACGCCGATGGCGTGGGGGGTGGCGCCGTGCCGGGCGAGGCCCGTGAGCACCGTCTCCACGAGGCCGTCGCGCGCCGGGCCCGTCGGGGTGAGCACCAGCCAGTCGCCGGAGAGCGACGGCTCCCCGGTGTCCGGCACGGGCGTCCAGTCGACGTGGTAGCGCCAGCTGTCGACGACGGCGGTCTCCCGGCGTGCGGCAACCGCGGCGGGCGCTTCGAGCCAGTGGCGGCGGCGCCGGAACGGGTAGCCGGGCAGGTCGGAGGCGGGCCGGGCGGACCCCCCGGTGAACGCGGGGCCGAAGTCGACGGGGGCGCCGCGCACCCACGCCTCGGCCAGCGAGAGGAGCAGGCGGTCGGGGCCGCCGTCGTTGCGGCGCAGCGAGCCCACGGCGCAGGTGTCGTCGTGTTCGGCGAGGGTCTCCTCGGTCGCGGCGAGCAGCACCGGATGCGGGCTGCATTCCACGAAGAGCCCGTGGCCCTGCCCGGCGAGCGCCCGCACGGCTTCGGCGAACCGCACGGGGCGGCGCAGGTTCGTGCCCCAGTAGGCGGCGTCGAGCGCCGGGGAGTCGATCCAGTCGGCGGTGACGGTGGAGAAGAACGGCACCCGGGGTGTGCGGGGCCGTACGGGGGCGAGCAGTTCGCCGAGTTCGCCGAGGATCTCCTCGACGTGCGCGGAGTGCGAGGCGTAGTCGACGGGGATCGTCCGCACCCGTACACCTCGCTCCTCGCAGGTGCGGCCCACGTCTTCGAGTGCGGCGGGGTCTCCGGAGAGCACCACCATGCCGGGCCCGTTCACGGCGGCGACGGACAGCCGCCCGTCGAACCGGGACACGAGGGCTTCGGCCTCTTCCTCGGGCACCGCGACGATGGCCATGGCGCCACGGCCCGCCAGCGCGGTCAGCGCCTTGCTGCGCAGGCACACCACCCGCGCCGCGTCCTCCAGGGACAGTGCCCCGGCCACGCAGGCGGCGGCGATCTCGCCCTGCGAGTGCCCGACCACGGCGTCCGGTTCGATTCCGTACGAGCGCCAGACGGCTGCCAGCGCGACCATCACGGCGAACGAAGCGGGCTGCACCACATCCACCCGCTCCAGCGACGCGGCTCCCTCCGCGCCCCGCAGCACATCGGTCAACGACCAGTCGACGTACGCCGAGAGGGCCTCCTCGCACTGGGCGACGGCCCGTGCGAACACCTCGGAGCCGTCCAGCAGACCGGCGCCCATGCCGACCCACTGCGCGCCCTGCCCGGGGAAGACGAACACGGTCCTGCCCAGCGGTCCCGCGAGCCCCGACACCACGTGCGCGCAGGGCTCACCGGCCGCCAGCGCCCGCAGCCCCTCGTCGTGCCCGCCGACGACCGCGGCCCGGTGCTCGAACCAGGTCCGTGCCGTCGCCAGTTCCCGTCCCACCGCCGCCGGTTCGGTGCCGCCGTCCGCCCAGGCGGCCAGCGAAGCGGCCCGGTCCCGCAGGACCTGTCCGTCGCGGGCCGACAGCAGCCACGGCACGGCGGACGGGCCGGCCGCGGCCGGTTCCGCGACGGGCTCGGGCAGCGGCCGGGGGGCCTGTTCCAGGATCACGTGGGCGTTGGTGCCGCTGATGCCGAACGCGGAGACACCGGCCCGGCGCGGCCGGTCCGCCTCCGGCCAGGGCCGGGACTCGGCGAGCAGCCGGACGCCGCCCGTCTCCCAGTCCACCCGCGAGGTGGGTTCGGCCACGTGCAGGGTGCCCGGCAGGGTGCCGTGCCGCAGCGCCTGCACCATCTTGATCACGCCGACGACGCCGGCCGCCGCCTGGGTGTGCCCCACGTTGGACTTGACCGAGCCGAGCCACAGCGGCCGCTCGGCCGGCCGGCCTTCGCCGTACGTCGCCATGAGCGCGTGCGCCTCGATCGGATCGCCGAGCCGGGTCCCGGTGCCGTGCGCCTCGACGGCGTCCACGTCGGCGGGGCCGAGTCCGGCCCGGCCCAGCGCCCGGCGGATCACCTGCTCCTGGGACAGGCCGTTGGGCGCGGTCAGACCGTTCGACGCGCCGTCCTGGTTGATCGCGCTGCCGCGTACCAGCGCGAGCACCCGGTGACCGTTGCGGCGGGCGTCGGACAGCCGCTCCACCAGGAGGACGCCGACGCCCTCGCCCATGCCGAAGCCGTCCGCGTCCTCGGCGAACGCGCGGCAGCGGCCGTCGGCGGACAGGGCGCGCAGCCGGCTGAAGCTGATCAGTGAGGCGGGTGTGGGGGTGATCGAAACCCCGGCGACCAGGGCGAGTCCGCACTCGCCCGAGGCCAGCGACTGGGCGGCCAGGTGCAGGGCGACCAGGGAGCCGGAGCAGGCCGTGTCGACGCTGACGGCGGGCCCGGTGAAGCCGAAGTGGTAGGCGAGCCGCCCAGAGGCGACGCTCGGTGCCCCGCCCGTGACCTGGTAGCCCACCAGCTCGTCCGGCATGCTGTCCGGACTGCCGTAGTCCGAGGGCATCACGCCCGCGAACACGCCCGTGTCGCTGCCCTTGAGGTCGTCCGGCAGGAGCCCCGCGTTCTCGAACGCGGCCCAGGTGGTCTGCATCAGCAGCCGCTGCTGCGGGTCCATGGCCAGTGCCTCGCGGGCGGAGATGCCGAAGAACTCGTGGTCGAACTCGGTGGCCCCGCCCAGGAATCCGCCGGCCCGCACATAGCTGCTGCCGGGCCGGTCCGGGTCGGGGTCGTACAGCGCGTCGATGTCCCAGCCCCGGTCGGCGGGGAGCGGGCCGATGGCGTCGCCGCCCGCCATGAGGAGCTTCCACAGCGCGTCCGGGCCGTCGACGTCGCCGGGCAGCCGGCACGCCATGCCGACGATGGCGAGCGGTTCGTCCGCGGCCGCCCGGACCGGTTCGGGCGCGGCGGGCGTCACGGGCCTGCCGTGCACCGCCTCCAGCAGGTACGCGGCCAGCCGTTCCGGGGTGGGGTGGTTGAACAGCACGGTGCCCGGCAGCTCGACGGCCAGGTCGGTGGCGATCCGCCCGCTCAGCCGGAGCAGCGACTGCGAGTCGAACCCGATGTCCTTGAACGGGGTCCGGGCCGGGATCGCTTCGGTGTCCTCGTACCCGAGCACGGCGGCCGCCCGCGTCCGGACCAGGTCCAGGAGGACGAGCCGCCGCTCGTCCCGCGTACGGGCCTCGGCGAGCCGTGCGCCGGCCGCGCTGGTCACGACCTCCTCGTCGGCGGCCGGTTCCGAGGCCGTGTCGAACCAGTGGCGGCGCCGCTGGAAGGCGTAGGTGGGCAGGTCCACGGTGGCCGGGGCGGGCCCCGGGAAGAGGGCCGTCCAGTCGGCGTCGGCACCGTCCGCCCACAGCCGGGCCAGAGTCGTGACGGCGGTGACGGGTTCGGGCTGCTTACGGCTGAGCGCCGCCACGGCGAGGACACCCTCACGGGTCTCACCGATCGCGCCGACGAGCCCGGCGTCCGGGCCCAGCTCCAGGAACCGGGTGACGCCCAGGGCCGTGAGCCGGATGATGGCGTCGGCGAAGCGGACCGTGCCGCGGACCTGGTCGGCCCAGTACGAAGCGGTGAACTCCTCGGTCGGCTCGCCGGTCAGCGTGGACACGATCGGGATGCGGGGGGTGTCGTACGTCAACTCGCCTGCCGCGTTGGTGAATTCGGCGAGCATCGGGTCCATCAGGTGCGAGTGGAAGGCGTGGCTGACGTCGAGCCGGCGGCCCTGCCGGTCGCTGAGCTGGGCGGCCACCGCTTCGACGGCCTCGCGCGTACCCGACACGACGACCTGCCCCGGAGCGTTCACGGCCGCGACCGAGGCACCCTCCACCAGCAGCGGGGTGACCTCCTCGGGGGTCGCCCGTACGGCCCACATCGCGCCACCCGCCGGCAGCGCCTGCATCAGCCCGGCACGCGCGGCGACCAGCCGGCACGCGTCCGCCAGGGAGAAGACCCCGGCGACGTGCGCGGCAGCCAGCTCACCCACCGAGTGACCGACCAGATAATCCGGTCGCACCCCCCACGACTCGACCAGCCGGAACAACGCCACCTCAACCGCGAACAACGCCGGCTGCGCCCAGCCGGTGTTCTTCAGGGAATCCGCGTCGGTGAACATCACCTCACGCAGCCCGTCGAAGTGCTCACACACCTCGTCCAGCGCCGTCGCGAACACCGGGAACGCCTCCGCCAGTTCCCGGCCCATCCCGACCCGCTGACCGCCCTGGCCCGAGAACACGAACCCGGTCAGGCCGTCGCCGGCCACTCCGGAGACGGTCTGCGGCAGCCACTCGCCGCGTGCCAGCGCGTCGAGACCGGCGTCCAGGCTTTCGGCGTCAACGCCCACCACCACGGCGCGGTGCTCGAACCGGGTCCGGGTCGTCGCCAGCGACCAGCCCACCTCGCGCGCATCGGCCGCGCCCACCGCCGGGCGCAGCGCCGCGGCCTGCCCGCGCAGTGCGGCGGCGCCGCGGCCGGACAGCACCCAGGGCACCACCGGCACCGGCACCGGACGCGGGGAGGCGGGCGCGGGGGCCGGCGCCGGGGGCTGGGAGAGGACGAGGTGGCAGTTGGTGCCGCCCATGCCGAAGGAGCTGACTCCGGCGATCCGGGGGCGGTCGGCGTCCGGCCACTCGGTGGGATCGCCGACGACCCGCAGGTTCAGTTCGTCCAGCGGAATGCCGGGGCCGGGCTCCTCGAAGCCGAGGCTCGCGGGGATGTGGCCGTGCGACAGGGCCAGCACGGTCTTGAGCAGGCCGGCCGCTCCCGCCGCGGCCTCCAGGTGCCCCACGTTCGTCTTGACCGACCCGACGAGCAACGGGCGCGTGGTGTCGCGGGCGCTGCCGAGCACGGCGCCGAGTGCGGCCGCCTCGACCGGGTCGCCCACCGGGGTGCCGGTGCCGTGCAGTTCGACGTACTGCACGGACTCCGGGGCGATGCCGGCCGACGCGTACGCCTGTCGCAGCACCTCGGCCTGGGCTTCACGGCTGGGGGTGGTCAGCTGCTCGGCCGCGCCGTCGTGGTTGACGGCACCGCCGTGGATCACGCCGTAGACGCGGTCGCCGGCGGCGATGGCGTCCGGGAGCAGCCGGAGGACGAGGGCGACGCCGCCCTCGCCGCGTACGAAGCCGTTGGCCCGGTGGTCGAAGGTGTAGCAGCGGCCGTCCGGGGACAGGCCCCCGAACTCCTCGGCGAGTGCGCCGGTTCCGGCCGCGAGGTTGAGGTTGACTCCGCCCGCGAGGGCGAGGGTGCTCTCGCCGCGCCGCAGGCTCTCCACCGCGGTGTGCACGGCGACCAGCGAGGAGGCCTGGCCGGTGTCGATGACGAGGCTGGGCCCGCGCAGTCCGATGGTGTGCGAGACGCGGTTGGCGATGACGCCTCGGCTGAGGCCGGCCATCGCGTGGTGGTTGAGCGCGGCGCGGCCGGCGTGGTCGGCCAGCAGGGCGTAGTCGTCGCGCATCGCGCCGACGAACACGCCTGTCGCGCTGCCGGACAGTTCGCCGGGAACGATCCGGGCGTCCTCGAACGCCTCCCAGGCGAGTTCGAGCATCAGCCGCTGCTGGGGGTCGAGTACGGCGGCCTCGCGGGGGGTGATCCCGAAGAAGCCGGCGTCGAACCGGTCGACGTCCTCGATGAACGCGCCCCAGTCGCCGCCGGCCGGTTCGCGTCCGGCCGGAACGCGGCCGACCGTGCTCCGCCCGTCGGTCAGCAGCCGCCAGAACTCGTCCGGGCCGGCCGCGCCCGGCAGCCGGCACGAGACACCGACGACCGCCACCGGCTGATCGCCGGCGCGGGAGGATTCCATGGGTCGCGAGGTGTCCATGTGACGTCCTGCCCTTCCGCGCTGTGCCGCGCTATTCCGCGATCTCGGTGAAACCCGGTCCCGGGCGCCTCGGGCCTGTCCGGCGGATCTCCGCGGGCCCGCGACGCCTGGCACGCACTCTCGCCGCGGGCTGATCCACGAAGATCCGCCGGACAGTCCCTGGGGGAAGCTCGCCGCGCCGCCCTCGTGGGCGCGCGAGCGGTCTCACGCCGCGCCCAGATGAACACGGCCGGACGGGCCCGTCCCGGTGGGTCCGGGGGTTTCTAGGTGTTCACTCAGATCCCGCCGCCACGGCCCGCCGGGCGGGCGGGAAGCGCTTCTCCTTGGGTCCAGCGGCGGACGTCGGCGGTGCCCCGGCACAGGTGGGCGCCCGCCGCGTCCGCGACCTGACGAAGGCCGAAGGGGCCAGCATGATCGACACCGATTTGTGGATTCGGCGGTACTTCCCGAGTGCGGAGGCGAAGGTCCAGTTGGTCTGCCTGCCCCACGCAGGCGGTTCGGCCTCCTTCTACCGGCCGGTCGCGCAGGCACTGCGCCCCCGGGTCGAAGTCCTGGCCGTGCAGTACCCGGGCCGTCAGGACAGGCGCCACGAGGCGCTGATCGACGATCTGGGCACGCTGGCGGACCGGGTGGCCGAGGCCGTCACCGAGGCCGTCGACCGCCCCTTCGCGTTCTTCGGGCACAGCATGGGCTCGACGCTCGCGTTCGAGGTCACCCGGCGTCTGGAAGCGCGGGGAACCTTCCCGCTGCGCCTGTTCGCCTCGGCCAGGCGGGCCCCTTCGGCGCACCGGGACGAGCAGGTGCACCTGCGTGACGACGACGGGCTGATCTCGGACGTGCGCGCGCTCAGCGGTACGAGCCAGCAGGTCTTCGGCGACGAGGAGCTGCTGCGGATGGTGCTGCCCGCCATCCGGGGCGACTACCGCGCGGCGGAGACCTACCGGTACACGCCCGGCCCCCGGCTGCGCTGCCCGGTCACCGCGCTGACCGGCGACAGCGACCCCAAGGCGACGGTCGAGGAGGTCGCGGCCTGGAGCGGGCACACGGACGGCGGTTTCGACCTGAGGACGTACTCCGGGGGCCACTTCTATCTGCTCGACCACACCGCGGAGGTCCTGCGGCTGATCGGTGATCAGCTCGCGGAGCCGGCCCTGCGATGACGGAGGAGTCATGACAACACGGCACGTCGCGATCTTCATGTTCCCGGGCTACGGGCATGTGAACCCGACGCTGGAGATCAGCCGCTGCCTCATCTCGCTGGGCCACCGGGTCACCTATGTCGTGGACGAGAAGTTCGCCGACCGGGTGGCCGCCGTCGGCGCCGGGGCGGTCCGCTACACCTCGCGGCGCAGCCGGCTCGGTGAGGGGACCGTGACCGGTGAGGACATCGGGGCGCTGGGCCTGACATTCCTGCGGGAGTCGATGGACGTGATCCTGCCGCGGGCCCTTGAGGCGCTCGCGGACGACGTCCCCGACCTGATCCTGTACGACCTCGAAAGCTTCTTCGCTGCGCGTACGGCGGCGCAGCGGTGGGACTGTCCCACCGTGCAGCTGTTCCCGTACGTCGCCGCCAACGAGCACTACGCGCTGTCGCACGAGGTCTTCGACGGGACGAGCGAGAGCCTCCAGACGTGCCTGGATCTCCTGATGGAGCACCTGGCCGCCGAGGAGGCCGATCCGGAGACCGCGGCGGCGTTCCTGGCCAACTTCGACTCCCGCAACGTGGTGCTGCTGCCGAGGTCGTTCCAGCCGCACGGTGAGACGTTCGACGACCGCTACACCTTCACCGGGCACAGCCTCCCGGCCGACCGGCCGGGCACCGGCTCCTGGCAGCGCCCTTCGGGGGACGGCCCGGTGGCCCTGATCACGCTGGGCACCGAGGTGAACGACCGGCCGGGCTTCTTCACGGACTGTGTGGAGGCCTTCGACGGGAGCGACTGGCACCTCGTCATGGCGGTCGGGCCCGGCAACCTGCCGGCCGGCCGGGCCGCCGCCCGGGGCGCGGCGAACGTCGAGATGCACGAGTGGCTGGCGTTCAACACCGTCCTCCCGCACGCGTCGGCCGTGGTGTGCCATGCCGGCATCAGCACGATGCTGGAGGCGATCTCCTTCGGCAAACCCCTGGTGGTCATCACGTACACCCCCGAGGACCGGGTCAACGGCCGGTGCACCGAGGAACTCGGTGTGGGGGTCGCGTTGCCCGGCCACGAACTGACGCCCGAGCGCCTGCGCGAAGCGGTGGAGACCGTCGCGCACTCCGACCGCATCCGCCGGCAGGTCGCCCGGATGCGCACCGAGATGCTGGCGGCGGGCGGCCCGGCCCGGGCCGCCCGGCTCATCGACGGCTGGCTCGCCGAGCCGGTCGCGGCGGCCCGGCGGCCCGCCCCGGTACCCGAATTCCAGGACGCCGATACGTGAAAGACGTACGCCGTCGAAACCGTACAAGCGAATAGCGCCTCAAAATCCCCCCACCCATCAATTGTCCAGACCGAACACTGGAGCATCCGTGACGGAGCTTGTTGAACTGGGTGGCGAACTCAAGGTCTACACGCAAAGCCCCCTCGAAGCGCAATACATGTATGATGAAATCTTCCAGCAGGGCTGCTACGACGGTCTGGATCTCGGTGACGCCCCCACAGTTCTCGACGCCGGCGGCAACATCGGAATGTTCGCCCTGTACATCAAGAGCAGATATCCGGACGCGGAAGTCCACTCGTTCGAGCCGATGCCGAACAACATCGCGCTCTTCCGGAAGAACGTCGAACTGCACGGCCTCAGCGATGTGACCCTGCACGAGACCGCGCTCGGCAGCGCCCCGGAGGCGGGCGTCGAATTTTCGTTCTTCCCGCTGCTCCCGGCGAACTCGACCCGCTACCCGGAGATCAAGGAAGGGCCGAAGGCCCAGATGGCCGAGCAGCACGGGGACCTGGCCGAGGAGTTCTACACCGCGGAGAAGGTGACCGTCGACGTCGAACGGATCGCCGCGTTCTTCCCCGAGGACCGGGAGATCGCGCTCCTCAAAGTGGACGTGGAGGGCGCCGAACCCGATGTGCTGCTCGGCGTCGACGACGCCCAGTGGCCTCGCGTCCGCCGGGTGATCGCCGAGGTCTGCGACCTGGACGGCCAGTTGGAGCGGGTCTGCGAGATCCTGCGCGGCCACGGCTTCGAGGTCACGCCGGAGCGGGCGCCGCTCACCGAGGCGGCGGACCAGTACTACATGGTCCGGGCCGTACGCGCCTGAGCCGAAGGCACGAGCCCGGCCCCACGGGCCACAACGGCATCGCCCGGCCGCATTGCTGCGGCCGGGCGATGCCGTGCTCCCGGGGGCCGGAATCTCAGCTCCCCAGCGGCCAGTCGATCTCGGGCGTCAGGTAGTAGTTGACCCGCGCCTCACGCAGCCGCGGTCCCTGCGCCGCGAGACGCGGCTCGAACTTCTTCCAGTCGTGCGAGGACGCCTTCGCCCAGCCGACCTCGGCGACCGACAGAAGCCGCGGGAAGGCCAGGTTCTCCATCTGGTTGATGCCGAAGACGGTCTCGGTGAAGATCGTCGACTCGACCCCGCCCACTGCGGACGCCGGCAGCCCTTCGAGCTGGCCCTCCGGGTCCCAGTCGTAGGAGCCCTCCACCGACGTCGGACCGGCCCACGTCTGGCCCACCGGGTACTCGGGGTAGGTCTCCGTGTACTTCTGGTCGAGGTAGGTGTACATCGCCGGCGCCATGATGACCTTGCTGCCCGCCTTGGCGGAGGCGATGATCTGGTCCTCGTTGATGCCGGGGACCCAGAACTCCGTCAGCGAGTCCTTCGCGGGAAGCGAACCGGCCGCCTCCATCCAGCCCATCGGCTTCTTGCCGTGCTTCTCCACCGTCTTCGCGATCTTGGCGAAGTAGGTGTCCAGCTGCTCCTTGGTGCGCCCGAACGTCTCGTCGCCACCGACGGCGAAGTACGGGCTCGGGCTGAGCGCCGCGACCTCGCCGATGACGTCGTCCATGAACTCATAGGTCGTCGGGTTGTCCAGGCACAGCACGCCCTCGTCGCTCTTGGGGTAGCCGAGGTAGGGCTCGATCGGCTTGCCGTCACAGGTGAGCTCGGGATACGAGGCCAGGGCCGCGTGGGTGTGGTCGGGGCCGTTGATCTCGGGAATTATCGTGACGCCGCGCGCCTGCGCGTACCGCACGATCTCCTTGTAGTCCTCCTGGGTGTAGAAGCCCCCGCCCTCGCCGCCCGCACCGGACTCGGCACCGACCTTGGTCAGCTCCGGCCAGGACTTGATCTCGATGCGCCAGCCCTGGTCGTCCGTCAGGTGCAGACGCACGTAGTTGACCTTGTAGCGGGCGACCGTGTCGATGTACTTCTCGACGTCGGGCTTCGGCAGGAAGTGCCGGCCCACGTCGATCATCGCGCCCCGGTAGGCGTAGCGCGGCGCGTCGTCGATGGTGCCGCCCTGGACCCGCCACGGGCCGGGCATCTGCTGCTTGCGCTCCACCTTCACCGGCAGCAGCTGGCGCAGCGTGGCCACGCCGTTGAAGAGGCCCGAGCGGTCGTCGGCCTCGATGGTGATGGTGTTGCGGCTGATGTCGAGCCGGTACCCCTCCTTCTTGGTCACCGCGTTCTTGCCGCCGAGCGACAGCACGATGCCGCGCGGCTTCGCCCCGGCGGGCACATCGCGCACCTTCAGCGGATAGCCGGTGGGAACCCGCAGCAGGCCGGCGAGGAAGTTCGCGGCGTCCTTCGCGTCGGACGAGTTCCGCGTCGCGTAGATCGCGTCGCTCTGCTTCAGGTCGAAGGCGACGCCGTTGGCGGTCCGGATGCTGACCGGCTGGGGCACCACCGAGGTGAGCGGAACGGCCCCCTTCACGGTCGAGACCGCCGGGTTGGGGCTGCTTGCCGAGACCGCCGCGCTGGACAGTGTCACCGTCAGCGCCATCACGACCCCGGTGACGGACATTCTCATGCCCCGGCTGCGCCAGGGGCTCGATGGACTTGCACTCACTCTCATCTGCAACCGTGTTTCCCGTCTAAGTGGCTTGGCGTCCCGATTCCCAACGAGGTTCAAGCTTTGGTCAACATCGGCTAGCGGAACCCCTAGTGTTCGCGGCCGCCCGCCGGAACCACCGCTAGAAGAGTCCCTACGGATCCCGTGCGGCCCCCCTCCCGGCGCCCCGTTCCCCGTACCGTCGGCCGTCACAAAGGTCCGCCTCCGGGACGAACCGGATAGCGCACGAGTCAGACCCGACCAGGACTGCACCGATATCCGGCCATGCGCTCCTAGGCTGCTGAGCGCTCGCCGATACACACAAATCGGGGAAGGTGTGGCGGACATGTTCCATGCGGAGACCAGCACGAGGAGCGATTTTCCACAGACGGCGGGGGAAATGTCCGTCACTGCGCGAAGACCGCTCCATGCCGTCGACGGACTGCTCGACGCCGAATCATCCCTGTTCACGGCGGAGATCCGGAGCGACGAATACAGCGCCGTGGTCCTCTCGATGTTCGAACGCTCGGGAGTCGGTCTCGCGATACTCGATCCGACCCTGCGGATACGTTCCGTCAACAACGCCTTCAGCACCCAGTGCGGACGCTATCCGGACGATATCTGCGACCGGAGTTTCGCCGAGTTCCTCCACCCGAGCGTGCGGCAGTACGTGCTGCGCCAGTTCGGCCGGCTCGTCCAGGAGCACCACGCCCCGGTCGTCAGCCGCTCCATCGCCATGTGGTTCCACGACACCGCGGTCTCCGGCAAGCTCGCCGCCTTCCCGGTGCGGGACGACAGCGGCCGGGTCAAGATGATCATGGCGCAGTTCACCCCGGAGGAGCCGGCCGACGACCGCCAGGAACTCGTCGGGTCGCAGCGGAAGCTGACCGCCCTCACCGCGAAGGTCCTGGAGGGGGTCGCGGCCGGGGACCCGACCGTGCGCCTGGCGGCCAAGCTCTTCCTCAGCCGCCAGGGCGTCGAGTACCACGTGAGCATCCTGCTGCGGCAGTTCAAGGTGCCCAACCGCACCGCGCTCGCGGCGAAGGCGTACTCGATGGGCATGTTCAGCATCGGCTGCTGGCCGCCCAGGATCCTCCCCGAGTACATCCGCCCGGACCGCCAGGGAACCGACCGCGCGCCCCGGGGCTCCCGGCAGGACAGCGGCGACTGACCGGGGCCGGACGGACCCGCACCCGCTGTACGAACCCGTATCCGAGGGTGGCCCCGCGCCTGACGTCACCTGCGCGCGGCCACCCTCTCCACGTAGTCCGCGGCGAGCACCGGCCCGTCGACGGCCCGCATCGCCCGGCTCAGCCCGCCGACCCGCTCACGGGTGTGCCCGTCCCGCACGATGCGGTCCACCTCCGCGCGCACCCGCTCCCCGGTCGCCTCGGCCTGCGGCACGTGCACGCCGAGCCCCAGCTCCTGGAGCCGGTCGGCGACGAGCCGCTGCTCGGGCATGTGCGGCACCGCGACCACCGGCGTCCCGAAGTACATCGCCTCCATCACGCTGTTCATCCCGGCATGCGACACGAACGCGTCCGCGTGCTCCAGCACGGACAGCTGAGGCACCCAGCGGTGCAGTTCGACGTTGTCCGGCACCGTGGGCAGGTCCTCGTCCTCGGCCAGCGCGCCCGCCGAGACGACCACCTGCCAGTCGCTGTCCGCGAAGGCCTCGGCCCAGGTGCGCAGCGCGTCCTTCTGGTGGTCGAAGCTGAAGCTGCCCATCGACACCAGCAGCACCGGACGGCCGTCGCCCGGCGGCTTCCAGGTGGTGTCGTGGGCCCGGTCGCCGAGACAGGCGCCGACGAAGGCGAACCGGTCGTCGAAGGTCTCGGCGGCGGGCTGGAACCGCCGCGGCAGGAACACCAGGTTCGCGTCGTCGGCCGCCGCGTTGAACTCCTCCAGGGTGACGTCCCCGAGGCCGTGATCACCCAGCAGCTTGCCCTGCTTCACGAAGAAGTCGATGAGCGCGGGGTGCTCCCGGTCGATCTCGTCCGCGTACAGCGCGCCGATCTGCTGCGTCAGCGAGTAGTGCTCGTTGGAGGCGAAGGTCGCGAACAGCTCGATGGCGGGCCGCTGCCACTTGCGGGCCAGCACCCGGCCGGCGGCGAAGGTGCTGACGTCGTACAGCAGCACGTCCGGAAGGTCGTCGCCGAACCCGGCCTCGTACACCGGAACGGTGGCGATGGCCTCGTCGATCGAGCGCACCGGCTCGCGCACCAGGTAGTCCGCGTCCACCCGGTCGGGCAGCTTGCGCGAGGCGAGCCAGGACTCGTACTCCAGCACCTTCGCGCCGGCCGCGGCGGCCAGCGGCGCGAAGCGCGCGTTGGTCGCGAAGGTCACGCGGTGGCCGCGGCGCACCAGTTCCGAGACGACGGGGAGCGTCGTGTTGATGTGTCCGAACGCGGGAAACGGCAGAAACGCCACGTGGTACGACGACATGGGCAGCAGCTTGCCAGCGGCGGCGCCGGTGGCCGCCCGCACCGGCCCAACACTGGGCCTTTCACCAGTCCGTTGCTGCAGTTCGCCGTGGAGTTCGGGAGAACACCTGGTGTCCTGCCGCCGGTGTGGTTCCGCGCGCGGGCTCCGTGCTCCCGTGGGTCCGATGACCCGTTCCTGAGAAGAGAGCGAGATGCCGTGATCCACCCAGCAGATTACGCCGACACACGGGAGCTCCACCAGCGCCGGCCCAGCCCCGGCCTGGACGTCTTCTCCCGGGGCTGGCCCGACCAGGCTCCCGACACGGTCTGCGGCTGGGGCTCCAGCGAGCCGCACACCCAGCTGGTCCGCAAGGGACTGCGCACCATCATCGAGTCGTACGACGTGAAGACGCTCAACGACGCCGGCTGCGGCGATCTGGCGTGGATGAGCACGATGGACCTCGACGACGTCGACTACATCGGCTACGACGTCCACGAGCGGGCCACCTGGCCCGAGCTGAGGCAGCGCGGCTACCGGCTGGAGGTCGTGGACATCGCGTCGACCGTGCTGCGCCGGGCCGATCTGCTGGTCTGCCGGGATGTGTTCATCCACCTGCCGAACGACATGATCCTGCCCGCGCTGGAGCGGTTCCGCGGCTCCTGCCGGTACCTGCTCACCACGAGCTACGCCAGCGATCCCGTCCCGGAGCAGGGCGCCTTCTCCAACTACGCGCGGGTCTGCGAGCCGAGCCTGCGGCACGCGAAGCTCGATCTGACGCTGGCCCCGTTCTCCCTCGGAGAGCCGCTGGAGATCATCCCCGAGAACTCCCCCAACAAGTACCTCGGGCTGTGGGACCTGACCCGTTAGCCGCTCAGCCGAAGGAACAGGAAAGTCATGGCAAGCCCTCTGGACCTCGCCCACTCGCCCTGCCCCAACGACACGTTCGTCTTCCACGCGTGGACGGCCGGGCTGCTGCCCGGGGTGCCCTCCCCCGAGGTCACCATCGCCGACATCGACGTCACCAACGGCATGGCGGCCAGGGGCGAGCTGGACGTACTGAAGATCTCGTACGGGGCGCTGCCCCACGTCCTGGACCGGTACGCGCTGCTGCCCTGCGGCGGCGCGCTCGGTCACGGCTGCGGGCCGCTGCTGCTCACCCGTACCGCCTGCGAACCGGCGGACCTCGCCGGGCGCGTCGTGGCGATCCCCACCGAGCGCTCCACCGCCTACCTGCTGTTCCGGCTCTGGGCCCGAGAGGCCCTGCCGGGGCAGGAGGTGCGCACCGTGGTGATGCCGTTCGAGCGGATCATGCCGGCTGTCAGGGACGGTGAGGTGGACGCGGGCCTGGTGATCCACGAGGCCCGCTTCACATACGACACGTACGGTCTGCACCGCCTCGTCGATCTCGGCGAGGCCTGGGAGGAACGGACCGGGCTCCCCATCCCGCTCGGCGCGATCGTCGCCCGGCGCGATCTGGGCCCCGAGCGGCTCACGGCCATCACCGAGGCCGTCCGCGCGTCCGTCCGGCACGCCTGGGCCGACCCGGGGGCGTCACGGGACCATGTGCGCTCGCACGCGCAGGAGATCGCGCCCGAGGTGCAGAAGCAGCACATCGAGCTGTACGTCAACGAGTACACCGAGGACCTCGGTGCGGACGGTCTCGCCGCGGTCCGGGTCCTGCTGGACCGGGCCGTGGAGGCGGGGGCGGTCCCCGCGTTCCCGCCCGGCGCGCTGGACCCCGTCGGTTCCGCGCGGTGACGGAGGAGCAGCCCCGGGCCTTCCCCCGGGGCTGCTCCTCCGCCGGCGTCAGAGCGTGGCCGCGGCGGTGGCAGCGGGCGTGGCCGCGGCGGTGGCACGGGCGGCCATGACGGCCTCCAGGCGGTCGGCGACCGCGGCGGCCCCCGGTGCCGTACGCACCCCCCGGCTCAGCTCCGCCACCCGGCCGCGCACCTCGTCGTCACCGGCGATGGCCTCGACGGCGGAGAGCAGGGTGCCGGCGTCGAGATCACCGGGGCTGATCGACCGGCCGACGCCGAGGTCGACGACCTGCCGCGCGATCGCCACCTGGTCCTGCTGCTGGGGCACCACCACCACCGGGACGCCCTGGTGGAACGCCTCCATCAGGCTTCCCGTGCCGCCCTGGCAGACGAACGCGGTGGCGTGTTCCAGCACCGCCAGGTGCGGGAGCCACGACCAGGCCTCGACATTGGGCGGCAGCGGCCCGAGGTCCGACGGGTCCATGCCGCTGCCGAGGGTCATCACGAGGTGCCACGGCGTGCCGGCGAAGGCTTCGGCGCAGCGCCGGAAGAAGTCGGGGCGGCAGTTGACCGAGGTGCCGAGCGAGACCAGCAGCACCGGCGGGGCGCCGGGCGGGGGCGACCACTCTCCCGCGAAGTCCGCCGCGCGCAGGCAGGGGCCGGCGAAGAGGTAGTCGTCGCCGAACGTCTCCCCCTTGATCTGGAACTCCTTGGCCACGAACGAGATGTTGACCGCGGTGTCGTCGCCGCCGGCCATCCGGTCGGCGAACAGGCCGGCGACGCCGGCCGCCTCGACGCGTGCGGTCAGCTCGGCCGCCAGGTCGAGCAGCAGCGGGTCGCCCGGGTCCACCGGGGCGTGCGCGGGGTCGGCCTCGGTCCCGTTCTGCGGCACCTGTTCGTTGGTGCCGAAGCCGGCGTAGGTGCGCACCATCGGCACCCCGTACCGCCGGCTCACCGCTGCCGCCGTGTCGGAGGCGAGCGCGTCGTGCACGACCAGGTGGGGCGGGTCGTCGGCCGCGGCCGCCAGCGCCACCTCCAGAGGGGCGTAGCTCTCCCTGAGGAAGGCCACGAGCATCGTCGTCGCGGTCTCGAAGGAGGTGATCGTCTGCGGGAAGTCGGAGGCGTAGGACACGACGCGCGCTCCGGTGGCCTCGACGGCGGCCGCGTACCGTTCGGAGACCACGTAGGTGACGCGGTGGCCGCGCCGCACGAGTTCCTCGACCATGCCGAGGGTCGCCTTGAGGTGCCCGTACGAGGGGAAGCCCAGCCACAGCACGTGGCGTCCGGGCGGTCCGGGCTGGGTGGGGACGGTGCTGTCCAGGGGGCCGTTGGGTCTGGCGGGGGTCATGAGTGCTCCTCGTCCCGGGCCGGTCCGAGCCGGCCGCGGGCAGCTGTTTCGAAGATGCCGGCCCGGCCCAGGACCGATTCGAGCAACGAGGCCTGGCGGACGGCGTCGGCGGCGTGCGGGGCGCGCGCCGCCGGGTCGGTGCAGGCCTCGGCGAAGGCGGAGACCGCGCGCAGGAACTGGTCGGCGGCCGGCAGGGTCAGCTGCTCGGTGTGCTGTCCCCGGCTCACCCGCAGCCGGGGCTGTTTGTCGGGGGGCGGGGTGAAGGCCCAGTCGACCTCGATCCGCCCTTCGCTGCCCCAGAGCGCGTAGGTGTTGCGGTAGGCGTGGTCCAGGCCGAAGTCGCACTGGGCGGTGAGGCCGGCGCCGTCGGCGAGCAGCACCGATCCGGCCATGTCGCAGCCGTCCTTCTCCTCGAACCCGAGCCGGGCGCCGAGGACCTCGATGCCGTCGCCGAGGAAGAGCTGGGCGGCCCGGACCGGGTAGCAGCCGGTCTCCCGGAGCGCTCCGCCGTCCAGTGCGCGGCTGTAGCGGATGAGTCCGCGGTCGGCTCGCGGGATACCGAAGGAGGCGGTGAGGACGCGGGGGGTGCCGATGGCGCCCTCGGCGACGAGGTCGCGGACCCGCTGGTGCTGGGTGTGGTGGAGGAAGGCGAAGTTCTCCATGAAGGCCAGACCGCGTTCCCGCGCGGTCCTGGCCAGGTCTTCCGCGGCCTCGGCGCTCGCGGTGAGCGACTTCTCCACCAGGACGTGCTTGCCGGCCCGCAGGGCGGCGTGCGCCCACTGTTCGTGCAGCGCGTTGGGCAGCGGGATGTAGACGGCGCGGATGTCCTCGCGGGCGAGCAGCCGCTCGTAGCCGGTCACCGCCTCGCAGCCGAAGCGGTCGGCGAACGTACGCGCCTTGTCGGCGGTGCGGCTGGCGACCGCCACCAGCCGCAGCCGGGGGCAGCCGAGGATGGCCGGGATGGTGCGGCGCCAGGCGATGTCGGCGGCGCCCAGGACTCCGATGCCCGTCGGTTCGGTGTCAGACACGGCCTCTCCCGCGGACGGGGCCGGGGGCGGTCGGAAAGGTGTGTGGCGTTGGCTCCATGGTGTCCCTCTTCCTGCGGACCGCAGCGGTGCGCGAGACCGGCCGGCTCAGCGGTGCTTGGCGACGAACTCGCGGATGGAGGCGACCATGTAGTCGGTCATCTCGGCGGTGATGCCGGGGTACACGCCGATCCAGAACGTGCGCTCCATGATGATGTCGCTGTTCTCGAGACCGCCGCTGATCCGGTGCTCCACGTCGAGGTACGCGGGGTGGCGCACGAGGTTGCCGGCGAACAGCAGCCGGGTGCCGATGCGGCGGGCGTTGAGGAAGTCGACCAGTTCGGCGCGGCTGAAGGGGGCGTCCTCGGTGAGGGTGAGGACGAAGGCGAACCAGCTCGGGTCGCTGCCGGGGGTGGCCTCGGGCAGCAGCAGGCCGGGCACCCCTTCGAGCCCGTCGCGCAGCCGCTTCCAGTTGCGCTTGCGGGCGGCGGTGAAGTCGTCGACCCTGCTGAGCTGGCTCAGGCCCAGGGCGGCCTGGAGGTCGGTCGACTTCAGGTTGTAACCGATGTGCGAGAAGATGTACTTGTGGTCGTAGCCGTGCGGCAGATCACCCATCTGGTACGTGAAGCGCTTGAGGCACTTGTTGTCCTCGCCCGGCTCGCACCAGCAGTCGCGCCCCCAGTCGCGCATCGACTCGGTGATCCGGGCCAGCTCCACACTGTTGGAGAGCACGCATCCGCCCTCGCCCATCGCGAGGTGGTGGGCCGGGTAGAAGCTGACGGTGGCGTAGTCCCCGAATGTGCCGGTCTTGCGTCCCTGGTACGTCGACATCAGGGCGTCACAGTTGTCCTCGACGAGGAACAGCCCCCGGTCCTCGGCCAGTTGGGCTATCTCGGTGGCCTCGAAGGGGTTGCCGAGGGTGTGCGCCATCATGATGGCCCTGGTGCGCGGGCCGATCGCTGCCTCGACCCGTTCCAGCGTCGTGTTGTACGTGCCGAGGTCCACGTCGACGAAGACCGGCACGAGACCGCACTGCACGATGGGGTTGACGGTGGTCGGCCAGCCGGCGGCGACGGTGATCACCTCGTCGCCGGGGCGCAGCCGGCGGTCCTCCAGCTCCGGCACGGTGAGCGAGGCCAGCGCCAGCAGGTTGGCGGACGAGCCCGAGTTCGTCAGGTGGGCCTTGCGGACGCCAACCGCCTTGGCGAACTTCCGCTCGAAGCGCAGCGCGGTGGCGCCGGAGGCGATCCGCATCTGGAGCGCGTGCTCCACCAGCGTGGCGCGGTCGTCCTCGTCGAGAACCGCGCCGGCCGGAAGGATCGGGGTGACTCCCGGGACGAATTCCTGCCCGGAGGCCTCCTGGTCCCGGTGGTACTTGCGGGTCAGCTCGATGATGGACTGCACGTCGGCGTCGTTCATGGATGCCCTCCTCGTCCGCTGTGGTGGTCAGATGTGGTGTCGTGGCATGGGTACGGGGACGCGGAGGCTGCCCCACAGGGCGTGCAGCGCGTCGGTCACGGTGCGGGCCGGGGCCCAGCCCAGCTCCCGCCGTGCCAGGCCGGTGTCCAGGGGCCGGTCGCCGGCTCCGGCGTCGCGGCGTACGGCGGCCGCCGGGCCGCGCACGACCGCCGGGGCCGGCCCGTCCGCCCCGGCGATCCGGATCAGCTCGTCCACGGTGTCGGTCAGCCGGACGAGGACGCCCGAGCCGACGTTGACGATGGGCGGCAGCCGGTCCGCGCGCGCCGCGCACAGCACGGCGTCGGCCACGTCCCGGATGTCGACCAGCTCCCGGCGTACGCCGTCGAGCGGCGGCAGCCGCACCTCGGCGGGGTACGCGGCGAGCTGCCGGGCGAACCCCCCGAGCAGGCTGTCGCCGGGCGTGAACGGGCCGAGCGCGATCGGAATCCGCAGCACGGTCGCGTCCACCCGCCCGAGCGCCGCGGCGCGGACGACGGCCCGGGTGCCGGCGAGCTTGGTCTGCGCGTACCGGCCGACGGGGCGGCCCGGCAGTGTCTCCGTCAGCTTCTTGCCGGGGTGCGTGCCGTACTCGTACGCCGAACCGATGTGTACGAGCCGCACCGGCCCCGGCAGGGCGGCGACGGCGTCGACCAGCCGCTGGACCAGGGTCACGTTGCCCTCGGTCAGCTGGTCGTCGGTGACGTTCCACAGGGCGCCCGCCGCGTTCACGACCAGGCCGGGCCGCAGGGCGGCGAGTGCGGCGGCCGGCTCCGCGGGGTCACCTCGGGTGAGGTCCAGGGCCACCGGGCGGCAGCCCTCGGGCAGGTGGTCGGTGCTGCGGGCGACGGCGGCCACGGGGCGGCCCGCGTCGCGCAGCGCGGCGCACACATTGCGGCCGACGAAGCCACTGGCGCCGAGCACCACGGCGGTCGGCCGCCGGTCCGCGGAACCCACTGGGTCCATCAACGACTCCCGGATGTCTGGTCCGTTGGGGCGACGGCCCGGCCGGGCGGTCGTCACTGCCGCCACTATCCACGCGCCCCGGGAATGCACACAGCCGCCGCGGGGCCATGCACCCAATCTCTGGGTGTTTCCCCCGATGCACGCGCGGCCCGGCCCCCCTTGCTCAGGGGACCGGGCCGCGCGGCGCGATCGGCTCAGGAGCCGTCCGGCTGGGCCGGCTGCTCCCGTATCCAGCGGTCGACGGCTTCGGCGGTGGTGTGGGCCAGGTCCTCCATCATCGTGAAGTGGTTGCCGGGCACGTCCACGACGCGGCCCGCCTCGCTCCAGCCCGTCTGCCACTTCTCCGGGGCCAGCCCCTCGCCGCCGGGCATCGGCTGCCCGGCCCGTACGAGCAGCACGGGTGAGGCGAGCGGGCCCGGCCGCCAGCCGCCGAGCAGGTTGAAGTACCAGCTCATCGCGGACAGCCGCGCGGCGTCCATCCGCGCGAAGCCGGCCTCCCGTTCGAACATGCCGCCGAGCAGCTGGTCCTCGAACTGGCCGAGCGAGTCGTCGCCCGGCACATAGGTGTCGACGAGCACGACCCCGGCCGGGGCCCGGCCCTCCCGTTCCAGCCGGGCGGCCGTCGCGTAGGCGAGGACACCACCGGACGACGAGCCGAGCAGCGCGAAGGGCGCGTCCCCGACCTGCTCGCGCACCATCCGCGCCAGCAGCCCGATCAGCGCGTCCTCGGTCGCCGGCAGCGCCTCACCCGTCGCGAATCCGGGCACCGCGAGCGCGGTGACGTCCCGTACGTCACGGAACGCCGAGGCGAACCGCGCGTACTGGTGCACACCCGCGAGCGCCACCTGCGAGCTGAAGCAGACCAGCCGGACCGGCTCGGCGCCCTTGGCCAGCCGGACCGAGGTCGGGGACTCGGCCACCTCGTCGGCGTCGGCGAACGTCGGCCGCAGCCGGGCGACGCTCTGCAGCAGCTCGAAGCCCTCGCGCAGCCTGCGCTCCTCGCAGGCCCGGCGGAACAGCCGGCCGATGGTCTCGTCGGTGTCGGAGGCGGCGACGGGCGCCGCATCCGCACCGTCCGCCGCGCCGGCCGGTGCCGTGCCGAGCAGGGTGTCCAGGTGGCCGGCCAGGTCGAGCGGCGTGGCGTGGTCGAAGGCGACGGTGGCCGGCAGCCGCAGCTCGGTCGCCGCCGCCACCGCGTTGCGCAGCTCCACCGATGTCAGGGAGTCCAGGCCGAGTTCGAGGAACGGCTGCTCGGGCTGGACGGCGTCGGCCGACGCGTGTCCGAGTACGGCGGCGGTGGCGCCGCGCACCAGGTCGAGCACCGCGTCCCGGCGGGCCGCCCCGGCCAGTTCCCGCAGCCGGGGACCGGCGGCGTGCCCGGTGCCGGACGAAGCGGCGGTGCGCCGGGCCGCCGGGCGGGCGAGGCCGCGCAGCAGCGGGGCGGTGTCCGGGCCGAGCGCCGCCGTGTCGAGCCGCATGGGCACGAACTGGGCGCCGTCGGCACGGAGCGTGGTGTCCAGGAGCGCGAGCCCGTCCCGGTCGCTCAGGGCGAGCACACCGCCCCGGGCCATGCGGCCCCGGTCCACCCCGTCGAGCCGGCCGGCCATGCCGTGCTCCCAGGCGCCCCAGGCGAGCGAGCGGCCCGGCAGCCCGTCGGCGCGCCGCTGCTCCGCCAGGGCGTCGAGGAAGGCGTTGGCGGCCGCGTAGTTGGCCTGGCCGGGGGTGCCGAAGGTGGCCGCCGACGAGGAGAACAGCACGAATTCGGCCAGCCCGGTGTCGCGGGTGAGTTCGTGCAGGTGGAGCGCGGCGTCCGCCTTGGCGCGCAGCACCGCGTCGAACCGGTCCGGTGTGAGCGAGGTGATCACCCCGTCGTCCAGGACGCCGGCCAGGTGGACGACGGCGGTCAGCGGATGGGCCGGGTCGACCGCCGCCAGGGCCCCGGCCAGGGCGTCCCGGTCGGCCGTGTCGCAGGCGGCCAGGGTCACTTCGGCGCCCAGCTCCGCGAGTTCGGCCCGCAGGGGCCCGGCGCCGGGGGCGGCCGGTCCGCTGCGGCTGAGCAGCAGCAGGTGCCGTACGCCGTGCCCGGTGACCAGGTGCCGGGCGACCAGGCCGCCGAGGGCGCCCGTGGCCCCGGTGACCAGCACGGTGCCGTCCGGGTCCCAGGCGGTGCCCGGCTCCTCGGACACGGCGACCCGGGCAAGCCTGGCCGCGCGCAACTCACCGCCCCTGATCGCCAGTTGGGGTTCTCCGGTGCGGAAGGCCGCGGGCAGGGCGAGGACCGATGCCGCCGCCTCGTCGAGGTCCACGAGGTGGAAGCGGCCGGGGTTCTCCGACTGGGCGGTCCGCACCAGGCCCCAGAGCGGCGCACACGCCAGGTCGTCCGGGCGCCCGGTGCCGTCGCCGAGCGCGCCCCGGGTGACGAAGACCAGCCTCGCCCCGGCGAACCGCTCGTCGGCGACCCAGGTCTGCACGGTCCGCAGCGCCTCGCCCGTGATGTCCCGTACGGCGCGGGCGGGGTCGGCCCCGAGGTCGGAGGCGACGGAGACCAGGACGGTCCCGGGCAGGGTCATGCCCGCCGAGGCCGCGGCCGACAGGGCCTCCAGGTCGGCGAACGACTCGGTCCACACTCCCGCCCCGGTCAGCGTGTCCATGATGCCCAGCGCGTCCGTGCCGACCAGCGCGCAGCGGCCCTGATCCGCGCCCTGCTCCGCGCCCGTCTCCGGGACCGGCTGCCAGTCGACGCGGAACAGCCCGTCGGCGGGTGACGCCTCGCGGGGGCGTCCGACGGCGTGGGGCCGCAGCGTGAGCGAGGCGATCGTGGCGACCGCCCGCCCTGCCGGGTCCACGGCGCTGAGCGCCACTTCCTCGGCGCCGGTCGCGGTGAGCCGTACGCGCAGTGCGGTGGCGCCCTGCGCGTACAGGGCGGCGCCCGCGAAGGAGAACGGCACGAGCCGGCCGGCGGCACCGGGCAGCAGGTGGGCGAGTCCGTGCAGGGCCGCGTCGAGCAGGGCGGGGTGCAGCCCGTACCGCCCGGTGTCCTGCGGGGCCGGTTCGGGCAGCGCCACCTCGGCGTACAGCTCGCCGTCGCGCCGCCAGGCCGCACGCAGCCCCTGGAAGGCGGGGCCGTAGGCGACGCCGGTCCCGTCCGGGTCCTGGTCGCCTTCGTAGAGCCCGTCGAGCGGAACCTCCAGCGCGCCGTGCGGCGGCCAGACGGAGGTGTCGAACGGCTCCCCGCCGGACGGGGCGGCAGCGGCGAGTGTCCCCGTCGCGTGCAGCGTCCAGGGCGCCTCGGCCGGTGCGTCGGCCGGCCGGGAGGAGATCCGTACGGTGTGGTTCCCGGCCGGGCCCGCGGGCCCGGTCAGGACCTGGAGCTGCCGGTCGCCCGCGTCCAGGGGGAGGGGCGCGGACAGCACCAGTTCGTCCACGAGCGCGCAGCCGGCGTGGTCGCCCGCGTGCACGGCCAGGTCGACGAGCGCGGTGCCGGGCAGCAGCACCGCCCCGGCGACGAGGTGGTCCGCGAGCCACGGGTGGGCGGCGGTGGAGAGCCGCCCGGTGCAGACGGACCCGCCGCCGGAGAGCGGGACGCAGGCGCCGAGCAGCGGGTGGTCGGCGCCGCTGAGTCCGGCGCCCGCCAGGTCGGCCGGGGCCGAGGCGTTCTCGGCCCAGTACCGCTGGTGGTGGAACGCGTACGTCGGCAGGTCGACGCGGCGCGCCCCCGTGCCCTCGTAGAACTCCGGCCGCCGCACCCCGCTTCCGTGGACGAGCAGCGGGGCGAGCGCCGCGGCGAGCGTCCCGGTCTCGGACCGGCCGCGGCGCAGGACGGCGGCGCGCACGACCGGTGCCGCCCCGGTGTCCTCGGTGTCGTCGCCCGCGAGGCACTCCCCGACGGCGGCTGTGAGAACGGGGTCCGGGCCGAGTTCGACGAAGGTGCCGGCCCCGGCCGTGTGCAGCCGGGTGACCGCGTCGTGGAAGCGCACGGTCTCGCGGACCTGCCGCACCCAGTACTCCGGTGTCCCGAAGGCGTCCGGCTCGGCGGCGAGCAGGCCGCCGGTCGGCACGACGGGGATCTCGGCCGGCCGGTAGGTGACGGACTCGGCGACCCGGCGGAACTCCTCCAGCATCGGGTCCATCCGGGCCGAGTGGAAGGCGTGGCTCACCCGCAGCTGCTTGGCCCGGCGGTCCGCGAACCGCCCGGCCACCGCGAGGACGGCTTCCTCCTCGCCCGACAGCACCACGGCCCTGGGGCCGTTGACCGCGGCGAGGTCCACGCCCTCACCCAGCAGGGGGGTGACCTCCGCCTCCGTCGCCCGCAGCGCCAGCATCGTGCCGCCCGCCGGGAGCGCCTGCATCAGCCGGGCGCGGGCCGCGACCAGCCGGCAGGCGTCCGGCAGGGACAGGACGCCCGCGACATGGGCGGCGGCCAGTTCCCCGACCGAGTGGCCGGCCAGCTCGTCGGGGACGACGCCGAAGGACTCCAGCAGCCGGTACAGGGCCACTTCGAGGGCGAACAGCGCGGGCTGCGCGTACCCCGTGCCCGACAGGGCCTCCTCGTCGGTGAACATCAACTCGCGCAGGGAAGTGCCGAGTTCGGTGTCGAGGTGGGCGCACACCGCGTCCAGGGCCTCGGTGAACGCGGGCGCGGACGCGTACAGCTCGCTGCCCATGCCGACGCGCTGGCTGCCCTGTCCGGTGAACAGCACCGCGACCCGGCGCCGCGCGGCCCGGCCGTGTGCGACGCCCGGTGCGGTGGTGCCGGCCGCGATGGCGTCCAGCCCGGCGAGCAGTCCTTCCCGGTCGGTGGCGACCGTGAGCGCCCGGTGGTCGAAGAGGGGCCGGGTGGTGGCGAGCGAGTAGGCGGCGTCGAGCGGGTCGAGCCCGGGGTGCCGTGCGAGGTGGTCGCGCAGGGCGGCGGCCTGGCCGGGCACGGCCGCCTCGGTGCGGGCCGACACCATCAGCGGCAGCACGGGCGGCGCCGGCCGGGTGGCGGGCGCCGCTCCGGCCGCCTGCCGCCCTGCCGGGGCCTCCAGGATGACGTGCGCGTTGGTGCCGCTGATGCCGAAGGAGGAGACACCGGCCCGGCGGGGGCGGTCGGTCTCGGGCCAGGAGACCGTCTCGGTGAGCAGTTCGACCTGCCCGCCCGCCCAGTCGACCTCCTCGCTCGGCCGGTCCACGTGCAGGGTCGGCGGGAGCACGCCGTGCCGCATGGCCTGCACCATCTTGATGATGCCGCCGACGCCCGCGGCGGCCTGGGCGTGCCCGATGTTCGACTTGAGGGAGCCGAGCCACAGCGGCCGGTCCTCCGGCCGGTCCTGGCCGTAGGTGGCCAGCAGTGCCTGGGCCTCGATGGGGTCGCCGAGCACGGTTCCGGTGCCGTGGCCCTCGACGGCGTCCACCTCGGCGGGCCGCAGCCCGGCCCGGTCCAGGGCCTGCCGGATGACGCGCTGCTGGGCGGGGCCGTTGGGCGCGGTCAGGCCGTTGGACGCGCCGTCCTGGTTGACGGCCGAGCCGCGGACGACCGCCAGTACGCGGTGTCCGTGGCGGCGCGCGTCGGAGAGCCGCTCCAGCATCAGCATGCCGACGCCCTCGGCCCATCCGGTGCCGTCGGCGGTGGACGAGAAGGACTTGCAGCGGCCGTCGGGGGCGAGGCCCCGCTGCCGGCTGAAGTCGATGAAGGTGCCCGGGGTCGCCATCACGGTCACCCCGCCGGCCAGCGCCGTGTCGCACTCGCCCGCGCGCAGTGCCTGTGCCGCGAGGTGCAGCGACACCAGCGAGGAGGAGCAGGCGGTGTCGACCGTCACCGCGGGTCCTTCGAGGCCCATCAGGTAGGCGACGCGGCCGGTGACGACGCTGCCGGCCGAACCGGTGCCGAGGAACCCTTCGGCGCCCTTGGGGATGGTGTGCAGCCGGGCCAGGTAGTCGTGGTACATGACGCCCGCGAAGACCCCGGTGCGCCGGCCGCGCAGGGTGGCGGGGTCGATTCCCGCGGATTCGACGGCCTCCCAGGACGTTTCCAGGAGGAGGCGCTGCTGCGGGTCCATGACCAGCGCCTCGCGCGGCGAGATCCCGAAGAACGCCGCGTCGAACTCGGCCGCCTCGTGCAGGAACCCGCCCTCGCGCACATAGCTCGCGCCCCCGGTGTCCGGGTCGGCGTCGTAGAGCCGCTCCAGGTCCCAGCCCCGGTCGTCGGGGAAGGGGGTGACGCCGTCGGAGCCGGTACGCACCAGGTCCCACAGGTCGTCGGGGCTGCGGACGCCGCCGGGGTAGCGGCAGGCCATGCCGACGATGACGATGGGGTCGTCGGCGTCCGCGCGGCCCGCGCGCCGTGCGGGCGCGGCCGGTTCGGCGGGCTCCTCCCCGAACAGCCGCTCCAGCACATGGCGGGCGACGGCCTCGGCGGTGGGGTGGTCGAAGACGAGGGTCGCGGAGAGCCGCAGCCCGGTCGCGGCGTTGAGGTGGTTGCGCAGTTCGACCGCGGTGAGCGAGTCGAAGCCCAGCTCGCGGAAGGGCAGGTCGGGCGCCACGTCGTGGGCCGAGCCGTGGCCGAGCACGGTTGCCGCCCGTTCCCGGACCAGTTCGCACAGGGCGGCGAACCGCTCCTCGGGCGGGAGCGGGGTGAGCCGGCCGGTCAGCGAGTCCGCCGTGGCCGTGCCGGCGGCGGCGGCGCGCCGGCGCGGGGCGCGGACCAGGCCTCGGAAGACCGGCGGCAGGTGTTCGGCGGACTCCCGCAGTACGGCGAGGTCGAGACGGACGGGCAGCACGGCGGCGTGCCCGGTGGCGGCCGCCAGATCGAACAGGGCGGTGCCGTCGGTGACGGACAGCGGCACCACACCGCCGCGCGCCATGCGCCGCCGGTCGGCCTCGCCGAGTTCGCCGGTCATCTCGCCCGAGCCGTCCCACAGGCCCCAGCCCAGGGAGAGCCCGGGGAGTCCTTCGGTGCGGCGGCGCTGGGCGAGCGCGTCGAGGAAGGCGTTGGCGGCCGCGTAGTTGCCCTGTCCGGGCGCGCCGAGCGCGGCGGAGACCGAGGAGAACAGGACGAACGCCGACAGCGGCGCGTCGCGCGTCAGTTCGTGCAGGTGCAGTGCGGCGTCCACCTTGGGCCGCAGCACCCGCGCCACCTGCTCCGGCGTCATGGACGTCACCGTCGCGTCCGCGAGGACACCGGCTGTGTGCACGACTCCAGTCAGCGGGTGTGCGTCGGGCACGGTGGCGAGCGCGGCGGCCAGGGCGTCCCGGTCCGCAGCGTCGCAGGCGAGGAGGCCGACTTCGGCGCCGAGGCCGGTCAGCTCGGCGACCAGCCCGGCGGCGCCCGGCGCGGCCGGCCCGCGCCGGCTGAGCAGCAGCAGGTGCCGGACGCCGTGGGCGGTGACCAGGTGCCGGGCGATCACTCCGCCGAGTTCACCGGTGGCTCCGGTGACGAGCACGGTGCCCTCGGGGTCGTACACGGGGGCCTCGGCCGTCGGCGGTGCGGCGGCCAGACGGCAGGCGAACAGCCCCCCGCCCCGGACGGCGAGCTGCGGCTCGGACGAGCCCTGAGCGAGACCGGCGGCCTCGCTCAACTCCCCGTCCCAATCCATGAGTTGGAACCGGTCCGGGTGTTCGGACTGCGCCGAGCGCACGAGCCCCCAGACGGCCGCGCCTGCCAGGTCCGACACATTCTCATCGGGCCGGACCGCCACCGCGCCTTCGCAGACGAGGACCAGGCGGGTGGAGCCGAAGCGCTCGTCGGAGAGCCAGTCCTGGAGGAGTGCGAGGGTCCGCAGGACGGCCTCGTGCGTACGGTCGGCCGTTTCGCCGCCGGCCGTCGCTCCTCCGGTCGCCCGGGTCACGACCACATCGGGCAGGGGCTGCCCGGCGTCGACCGCCGCGCGCAGGGCCGTCAGGTCGGGGTACGCGGACGGGCCGCCGTCCTCGCCGAGCAGCGCCCAGCCGGGCGCGTCGGCCCCGGAGAGCGGGTCGGGCGTCGCGATCCGCGTCCAGTCCAGCCGGAACAGGGCGTCCTTCGGGGCGCCGTCCACCGATGCTGCGGCGCCGGAGCCCTCGGAGCCTTCGGAGTCCTGCGCGTCCGTGGCCATCGGCCGCAGCGTCAGCGCGTCCACCTCGGCGACGGGCCGGCCGGTGACGTCGGCCACCTGGACGGAGACGCCGTCCGGCCCGCCCAGCGTGAGGCGCGCCCGCAGGGCACCGGCCCCCACCGCGTGCAGGGACACCCCGTTCCAGGAGAACGGCAGCTGCCCGGACCCGCTTTCGCCCCCGCCCGCCCCGTCACCCGTGACGCCGAGCGCCATCGCGTGCAGGACCGAGTCCAGGACGGCGGGGTGCAGCGGGTAGGCATCGGCGCCCGACGGCTGGGCGGGGTCGTCGAGCAGGGCCTCGACGAAGACCTCGTCGTCCCGCCGCCACGCCCGGCGCAGCCCGCGGAAGACGGGACCGTACTGAAGGCCGAGCCCGGCCAGGGCCGCGTAGAGCCCGGCCGTGTCCAGCTCCCGCGCGCCGTCCGGGGGCCACTGGCCGAGGTCGTACGCCGGTTCCTCGTCCCGGGCCGGGGCGAGCAGGCCGGTGGCGTGACGCGTCCACCGGTCGGCGGGCTCGCCGTCCTGCCGGGAGGAGACCTGTACGGAGCGGCAGCCGGTGGCGTCCAGCGCGCCGACCAGCAACTGCACGTGGACGACACCGTCCTCCGGGATCACCAGGGGCGCCGTCAGGGTCAGCTCCTCGACGCGTTCGCAGCCGACGTGCTCCCCGGCGCACAGGGCGAGATCGAGAAACCCGGTGCCGGGGAACACGATCCGCCCCGCCACCTGGTGGTCCGCCAGCCAGGGGTGCGCCTGCGCCGAGAGCCCGCCCAGGAACAGCACGTCCCCCGAGTCCGCCAGGCTGATCACGGCCTGGAGCAGCGGGTGCCCGGCCCCGACGGAACCGAGCGGAACAGGGCCCGCCATGAACCGGGCGGTCGGCCAGTAGCGCTGGTGCTGGAAGGCGTACGTGGGCAGGTCGATGGTGCGTGCGCCGGTCGGGGCGTAGAACGCCGCCCAGTCGACGTCGGCTCCGTCCGCCCAGAGCCGGGCGAGCGCGGTGACGGCGGTGGCCGGTTCGGGCTGCTTACGGTTCAGCGCCGCCACGGCGAGGGCGTCACCGTCGTACGTCTCATCGATGGCACCGGTCAGCGTGGCGTCGGGGCCGAGTTCGAGGAACCGGGTGACGCCCAGGGCCTTGAGCCGGATGACCGCGTCGGCGAAGCGGACCGTGCCTCGGACCTGGTCGGCCCAGTAGGCGGCGGTGAACTCGGCGACCGGCTCGGCGGTGAGGGTGGAGACGATCGGGATGCGCGGGATGTCGTACGTCAACTCGCCCGCCGCGTTGGTGAATTCGGCGAGCATCGGGTCCATCAGGTGCGAGTGGAAGGCGTGGCTGACCTCCAGCCAGCGGCCCTGGCGGTCGGGGAGCTGAGCGGCCACCGCTTCGACGGCCTCGCGCGTGCCGGAGACGACGACCTGGCCGGGGGCGTTCACCGCTGCTATCGAAGCACCGTCGGTCAGTAGCGGGGTGACCTCCTCGGGGGTCGCCCGTACCGCCCACATCGCACCACCCGCCGGCAACGCCTGCATCAGACCCGCACGCGCCGACACCAGCCGGCACGCATCCGCCAGGGACAGCACCCCGGCGACATGCGCGGCGGCCAGCTCACCCACCGAGTGGCCGACGAGGTAGTCCGGGCGGACCCCCCACGACTCGACCAGCCGGAACAACGCCACCTCAACGGCGAACAGCGCGGGCTGCGCCCAACCGGTGTTCTTCAACGCCTCCGCATCAGCGAACATCACCTCACGCAGGCCCTCGAAGTGCTCACACACCTCGTCCAGGACCGTGGCGAACACCGGGAAGACCTCCGCCAGCTCCCGGCCCATCCCGACCCGCTGACCACCCTGACCCGAGAAGACAAACCCCGTCAGACCGTCCCGGGCCACGACCGGCGCCAACTGCTCGCCCAGCCGCGTACGCAGCTCGTCCGTGTCTGCGCCAAGGACGACAGCCCGGTGCTCCAGCCCGGCACGGGTCGTCGCCAGCGACTGGCCGACGTCCACCACGTCCAGGCCCTCTGCCCCGGCCGCCAGCCGCCGCGCCTGCTCCGCGACACCGGCCGCCGTCTTCGCGGACACCAGCCACGGCACCACCGGCAGAACAAGCTCCGAGGCCACCGGCTCCCGCGTAAGCTCCGGCGCCTCCTCGATGATCACGTGCGCGTTCGTCCCGCTGATCCCGAAGGACGACACTCCGGCGCGACGAAGCCGTTCGGAGTGCGGCCAGGCGCGGGGCTCGGACAGCAGCTCGACCGCACCGGCCGTCCAGTCCACGTGCGAGGACGGGGTTCCGACGTGCAGGGACTGCGGCAGGGTCCCGTTCCGCATCGCCAGGATCATCTTCATGACACCCGCGACACCGGCAGCGGCCTGCGTGTGACCGATGTTGGACTTGATCGAGCCGAGCCAGAGCGGCTGACCGGCCGGTCGGTCCTGGCCGTACGTGGCGAGCAGCGCCTGCGCCTCGATCGGGTCACCCAGCTTGGTGCCCGTGCCGTGCGCCTCCACCGCGTCCACCTCGGCGGCCGTCAGGCCGGAGTTGGCCAGGGCCTGGCGGATGACGCGCTGCTGGGACGGGCCGTTCGGGGCGGTGAGGCCGTTCGACGCGCCGTCCTGGTTCACCGCGCTGCCGCGTACCACCGCCAGGATCTGGTGGCCGTTGCGCTGGGCATCGGACAGGCGCTCCAGGACCAGGACACCCACGCCCTCGCCCCAGCCCGTACCGTCCGCGTCCTCCGAGAACGCCTTGCACCGGCCATCACCGGCAAGGCCCCCCTGCTTCTCGAACTCGATGAAGGCTCCGGGCGTGGACATGATCGTCACACCACCGGCCAACGCGAGATCGCACTCACCCGACCGCAACGCCTGCGCGGCAAGGTGCATGGCCACCAGCGACGACGAGCACGCCGTATCGATCGTGACCGCCGGGCCCTCGAACCCCAGCGCGTACGAGACCCGCCCCGACAGCACACTGCCCGAGCTGCCCGTACCGCCATAGCCTTCGGCGGACTCCCCCGCCAGCGCCAACGCGGTCGGGTAGTCCTGGCCGTTCGTCCCGGCGAAGACACCGACCGGAAGTCCCTTCAGCGAGTACGGGGCGATGCCCGACCGCTCCAGCGACTCCCACACGACCTCCAGCAGCAACCGCTGCTGCGGGTCCATGGCAAGCGCCTCACGCGGCGAGATCCCGAACAGACCGGCATCGAAATCCGCCACGCCCTCGACGAACCCGCCGACGCCCTGGTGACCGTCCCAGCCCCGGTCCGGGGGGAACGCCTCCAGCGCGTCGGTGCCGTCCGCCACCAGCCGCCAGAGCTCCTCCGGCGAGTTCACCCCGCCCGGGAAGCGGCAGCCCATACCGACCACGACCACGGGTTCGGTACCGGCGGATTCCACGCTGTGAAGGCGCTGCTTGGTCTCGTGAAGCTCAAGCGTGACCTTCTTCAAGTACCCGAGAAGCTTGTCCTCGTTACTCATCAAGCTCACCGCTTCCCGATCTCATGATCGATAAGAGCAAAAATGTCGTCGGATGTAGCGGCTTCGATCTTCGCCGAGATGTCCACGGCACTCGTATCGGTTGGCGCACCGTCCAGTCGTTTCATCAGTTGTTGCAGGCGCGTCGCGATCCTCAGCCGTGCGTACTCGGGGGCGGGCAGAGCGAGCAGGGCGGCCTCGATCCGGTCCAGTTCGGCTGCTACGTCCCGGACCTCGTCGCCCGACTCCCCACCCAGCTCGCCGAGCAGGAACTCGGTCAGGGCCAGGGTGGTCGGGTGGTCGAAGGCCAGCGTCGAGGGGAGCTTGAGACCGGTCTCGGCGGTGAGCGCGTTGCGCAGTTCGACAGCGGTCAGGGAGTCGAAGCCCAGGTCGCGGAAGGCCTTCGACACCTCCACGGCCGCCGGGTCGGCGAACCCGAGCACGGCCGCCACCTGCCCGCGCACCACATCCATCACCAGCGAACGCCGTGCCACGTCCGACAGCCCGGCCAGCCGCTCGCCCAGTCCCCCGGCTTCAACGGCCGGGCGTTCCGCCCTACGCGGCGCGACCTCGTCCCAGAGACGGTTCGCGCGCAGGGCCGTCACGGACGATACGAACCGTTCCCAGTCCATGTCGGCCACGGCGAAGCAGCCTTCCGCCGAGCCCAGGATGTCGAGTGCGGTGTCGGGGTCGAGCGGTCGTACGCCGCCACGGTCCATCCGGGCCAGGACGGTGGCGTCGTCCGCCATCCCGCCTTCCGCCCACGGCCCCCACCCGATCGAGGAACCGGCAAGACCCTGCGCACGCCGGTACTCCACCAGCCCGTCCAGCGCCGCATTCGCCGCCGCGTACGCACCCTGCCCCGCACCGCCCCACACACCAGCAGCCGACGAGAACAACACGAACGCGTCCAGCTCACGACCCAACGACGCGTGATGGAGATTCCAGGCTCCTGCTGCCTTGGCGTCCCAGACCCCGGCCACCCGCTCCGGAGTCAGACCGTCAACGACACCGTCGTCCAGGACCCCGGCCGTGTGTACGACCGCCGAGACGTCAAAGCGTGCGAAGAGCGCCTCCACTTCGGAGCGTACGGCCACATCACAGGCCACTACATCGGCTGCGGCGCCCAGGGCACGAAGCTCGGTCAGCAGCTCTTGCGCGCCTTCGGCTTCCGGGCCGCGCCGGCTGATCAGGACGACATGCTCGGCGCCCCGCTCCGCCACCCAACGCGCCACCCGAGCACCCAGCGCACCCGTACCACCCGACACCAGCACCGTTCCGGCGGGCGACCACGCCGCGTCCCCGGACCGCGCAGACACCAGACGACGACCGAGCACCGCCCCGCCGCGCACCGCAACCTCGTCCTCATCCCCACAACCACCGGCCACCACCTCAACGAGCCGGCCAACGGCCTCCCGGGACGTCTTGTCCGGGACATCGACCAACCCGCCCCAACGCCCCGGCTCCTCCAACGCGACAACCCGGCCCAGACCCCACACACCAGCCCGCACCGGACGCGTAACCACATCACCAGGCCCCGCCGACACCGCACCCGACGTCACCCACCACACCGGGCAAGCAACCCCCGCGTCACCCAACGCCTGGACAAGGACAGCCGACGCGGCAACACCACCCGACCCCGACTCCTCCTGACCCAGGAACGACACCACACGCGCGTGATCGGCGAACAGCTCAAGCCGAGCCGCCAGCGCCGAACGGTCCAGATCGCCGGACTCCAGCCGCAACCGGGTGACCTGCCCACCCCGCCCTGTCAGCTCCTCCGCAAGCGCATCCGCCCACGACGCATCCTCAGCACCAGCCGGCTCAACAATCAGCCAGCCACCACCCGACACATCAACAACCGCAGACCGCAACGGAGCCCAGGACACCTCATAACGCAGCCGGTCACTCGCCTCACGCTCCCGACGACGACGCTGCCACGCCGAAAACGCCGGCAACGTCTCCCGCAACGGCGCCCCCACATCAACACCGAACTCCGCCGCGAACAACTCACCGTCACCACGCTCCACCGCATCCCAGAACACGGCATCAGCAGCCGAAGCCACCACAGACTCCCGCCGCACACCCGGCCAGTAGCGTTCCCGCTGGAAGGCGTACGTGGGCAGGTCGACGGTGCGGGCGCCGGTCGGGGCGTAGAACGCCGCCCAGTCGACATCCGCCCCGTCCGCCCAGAGCCGGGCGAGCGCGGTGACGGCGGTGGCCGGTTCGGACTGCTTACGATTCAGCGCCGCGACGGCGAACGCGTCCTCGTCGCTCTCACCGATCGCACCCACAAGGCTCGCGTCGGGGCCCAGCTCCAGGAACCGGGTGACGCCGAGCGCCTTGAGCCGGGTGACCGCGTCGGCGAAGCGGACCGTGCCTCGGACCTGGTCGGCCCAGTACGAAGCGGTGAACTCCCCAGTCAGCTCACCCGTCAGCGTCGACACGATCGGAATGTCCGGGGTGTCGTACGTCAACTCACCGGCGGCGTTGGTGAATTCGGCGAGCATCGGGTCCATCAGGTGCGAGTGGAACGCGTGACTGACCTCCAGCCAACGCCCCTGCCGGTCGCCGAGCTGAGCCGCCACCGCCTCGACCGCCTCGCGCGTACCCGACACGACGACCTGTCCCGGAGCGTTCACGGCCGCGACCGAGGCACCCTCCACCAGCAGCGGGGTGACCTCCTCGGGGGTCGCCCGTACGGCCCACATCGCGCCGCCCGTCGGCAGCGCCTGCATCAAACCGGCGCGCGCGGCCACCAGCCGGCACGCATCTGCCAGGGACAGCACCCCCGCCACATGCACGGCGGCCAGCTCACCCACCGAGTGACCGACGAGGTAGTCCGGGCGCACCCCCCACGACTCCACCAGCCGGAACAACGCCACCTCGACCGCAAACAACGCCGGCTGCGCCCAACCGGTGTTCTTCAGGGAATCCGCATCAGCGAACATCACCTCACGCAGCCCGTCGAAGTGCTCACACACCTCGTCCAGGACCGTGGCGAACACCGGGAAGACCCCTGCCAGCTCCTGGCCCATGCCGACCCGCTGACCGCCCTGACCCGAGAAAACAAACCCGGTCAGGCCATCACGGGCCACGACCGGCGCCAACTGCTCGCCCAGCTCCCCCGTACCGGTACCGATGACAACAGCCCGGTGCTCCAGGGCGGCCCGGGCCGTCGCCAGCGACAGGCCGACATCGGCCGCGTCCAGACCCTCCACCCCGGCCGTCAGCCGCCGCACCTGCTCCGCGACACCGGCCGCCGTCTTGGACGACACCAGCCACGGCACCACGGGCAGCGCGAAGTCCGGGGCCACCGGCTCCCGCGTAAGCTCCGGCGCCTCCTCGATGATCACGTGCGCGTTCGTCCCACTCACGCCGAACGCGGACACACCCGCCCGCCTCGGCCGGTCACCGGGCACCCACTCCCGAGCCCGGTCCAGCAGCTCGACCGCGCCCTCCGACCAGTCCACGTGGGACGACGGAGCCCCCACGTGCAAGGACTCCGGCAGGGTCCCGTTCCGCATCGCCAGAATCATCTTCATGACACCCGCGACACCAGCAGCAGCCTGCGTGTGACCAATGTTCGACTTGATCGAACCGAGCCACAGCGGCTGGTCCGCAGGCCGGTCCTGGCCGTACGTGGCCAACAGCGCCTGCGCCTCGATCGGGTCACCCAGCTTCGTACCCGTGCCGTGCGCCTCCACCGCATCCACCTCAGCGGCCGACAGACCAGCAGTCGCCAACGCCTGCCGAATCACCCGCTGCTGCGAAGGACCATTCGGCGCCGTCAGACCATTCGACGCACCATCCTGATTCACCGCACTACCCCGCACCACCGCCAGCACCTGGTGGCCCTTGCTGCGGGCATCCGACAGGCGCTCCAGAACCAGAACGCCTACGCCCTCACCCCACCCCGTACCGTCCGCATCCTCCGAGAACGCCTTGCACCGGCCATCCCCAGCCAGGCCACCCTGCTTCTCGAACTCGATGAAGGCACCCGGCGTCGACATCACTGTCACGCCACCGGCCAGCGCAAGATCGCACTCACCCAACCGGAGCGCCTGCGCGGCCAAATGGAGCGCGACCAGCGACGACGAGCACGCGGTATCCACCGTCACCGCCGGGCCTTCGAGGCCCAGCGCGTAGGAGACCCGTCCCGACAACACGCTGCCCGAATTCCCCGTACCGCCGTATCCGTCGCCCGACTCACCGGCCAGGGCCAGCAGCGCCGGGTAGTCCTGGCCGTTCGTCCCGGCGAAGACGCCGACCGGGAGCCCCTTCAGCGAGTACGGGGCGATGCCCGACCGCTCCAGCGACTCCCACACGACCTCCAGCAGCAACCGCTGCTGCGGGTCCATGGCAAGCGCCTCACGCGGCGAGATCCCGAACAGACCGGCGTCGAAGTCCGTCGCACCGGCAACGAACCCGCCGACGGGCGCGAAGCCCTGGCCGGCCGCACCGCCCTCCAGCTCCCAGCCACGGTCGGCGGGGAAGCCGCCCAGCGCGTCGGTGCCCTCCACGAGCAGCCGCCACAGCTCCTCCGGGGAGTTCGCACCACCGGGGAAGCGGCAGCCCATACCCACCACGACCACCGGATCATCGCCCACGGCCTGGCGCACCGGCACCACACCCGGTGCCGCCGGCTCCTCGTCCGATCCGAACAGTTTGGTCACCACGAACGTGGTCAGCGCCTCGACCGACGGGTAGTCGAAGACAACCGTGGACGCCAGGGTGAGACCGGTCTCGGCGGTGAGCGCGTTGCGCAGTTCGACGGCGGTCAGGGAGTCGAAGCCCAGGTCGCGGAAGGCCTTCGACACCTCAACGGCCGCCGGGTCGGCGAACCCGAGCACGGCCGCCACCTGCCCGCGCACCACATCCATCACCAGCGAACGCCGGGCGACCCCCGACACCCCGGCCAGCCGCTCCCGCAGCCCCCCGCCGCCGACTGCCGGGCGTTCCGCCCGACGCGGCGCGACCTCGTCCCACAGAGGGTTCGGCCGCAGCGCGGTCATCCCGGGGACGAAGCGCTCCCAGTCCACATCCGCGACCGTCACACAACCCGACGCCGAGCCGAGGACGCGGAGTGCGGACTCGGGCGCGAGCGGGGTCAGCCCGCCGCGTTCGGCTCGGGCCAGGACGGTGGCGTCGTCCGCCATCCCGCCCTCGGCCCACGGCCCCCACCCGATCGAGGAACCGGCAAGACCCTGCGCACGTCGGTACTCCACCAGCCCGTCCAGCGCCGCATTCGCCGCCGCGTACGCACCCTGCCCCGCACCACCCCACACACCAGCAGCCGACGAGAACAACACGAACGCGTCCAGCTCACGACCCAACGACGCGTGATGGAGATTCCAGGCCCCTGTCGCCTTGGCGTCCCAGACCCCAGCCACCCGCTCCGGAGTCAGACCGTCAACCACACCGTCGTCCAGAACCCCGGCCGTATGCACCACAGCCGAGACGTCGAACCGCTCGAAGAGGCCCTCCACCTCCGCCCGCACGGCCACATCACAGGCCACCACGTCGACCTCGGCACCCAGGGCCTGAAGTCCCTCCCGCAGCTCCTGCGCGCCCTCCGCCTCCGGGCCGCGCCGGCTCACGAGCACGACGCGCTCGGCACCGCGCTCCACCGCCCAACGCGCCACCCGGGCGCCCAACGCACCCGTACCACCCGTGACCAGCACCGTTCCGGCGGGCGACCACGCCGCGTCGCCGGACCGCGCGGGCGCCAGACGACGACCGAGCACCGCCCCGGCCCGCACCGCGACCTCGTCCTCATCCCCACAACCACCGGCCAGCACCTCAAGCAACCGGCCGACAGCGCCCTGCGCCACCTGATCCGGAACGTCAACGAGACCACCCCAACGCCCCGGCTCCTCCAACGCGACAACCCGGCCCAGACCCCACACACCAGCCCGCACCGGACGCGTAACCACATCACCAGGACCCACCGACACCGCACCCGACGTCACCCACCACACCGGGCAAGCAACCCCCGCGTCACCCAACGCCTGCACGAGGACAGCCGACGCGGCAACGCCACCCGACCCCGACTCCTCCTGGCCCAGGAACGACACCACACGCGCGTAATCCGCGGACTCCCCGAGCCGAGCCGCCAGCGCCGAACGGTCCAGATCCGCCGCGCCCAACTCCAGCCGGGCGACCTGCCCACCCCGCCCCGCCAGCTCCTCAGCAAGCGCATCCGCCCACGACGCCTCCTCAGCACCAGCCGGCTCAACAATCAACCAGTCGCCCGACACATCGGCACCGGCGGCGCCGACAGCCCCCAACGGGGTCCAGGACACCTCATAGGTCAGGCCGTCCCCGGGTTCCCGTTCCTGCCGCTGGGGCTTGGCCCCTTCGGGGTTCTGCATCCAGTAGCGGTCCCGGGCGAAGGGGTACGTCGGCAGGTCGGTGCGCTGTGCGTCCGTGGCGGCGTAGAAGTGGTGCCAGTCGACCGGGTGGCCGTCGGCCCACAGCTGGGCCAGGGCGCGCACCGGCGTATCGGACTCGGGCCGCTTCCGGTTCAGCGCCGCCACGGTGAGGGCGTCGCCCTCGCACGTCTCATCGATGGCACCGGTCAGCGTGGCGTCCGGGCCCAGCTCCAGGAACCGGGTGACGCCCAGGGACTTCAGGTGGGTGATGGCGTCGGCGAAGCGGACCGTGCCCCGGACCTGATCCGTCCAGTACGAGGCGGTGAACCCGGTGACCGGCTCACCCGTCAGCGTGGAGACGATCGGGATGTGCGGGGCGTCGTACGTCAGCTTGCCCGCAGCGGCCGCGAATTCGGCGAGCATCGGGTCCATCAGCGCCGAGTGGAACGCGTGGCTGACCTCCAGCCAGCGCCCCTGGCGGTCGGCGAGCTGAGCGGCCACCGCCTCGACGGCCTCGCGCGTACCGGAGACGACGACCTGACCGGGGGCGTTCACCGCCGCCACCGAGGCACCCTCCACCAACAGCGGAGTCACCTCGTCCGGCGTCGCCCGTACCGCCCACATCGCCCCGCCCGCCGGCAGCGCCCGCATCAAACCCGCACGCGCCGACACCAGCCCGCACGCATCCGCCAGCGAGAAGACCCCCGCCACATGCGCGGCAGCCAGCTCACCCACCGAGTGACCGACCAGATAATCCGGCCGCACCCCCCACGACTCCACCAGCCGGAACAACGCCACCTCGACCGCGAACAACGCCGGCTGCGCCCAACCCGTGTTCTTCAACGCCTCCGCATCACCGAACATCACCTCACGCAGGCCCTCGAAATGCCCACACACCTCATCCAGCGCCGCCGCGAACACCGGGAACGCCTCCGCCAGCTCCCGGCCCATCCCGACCCGCTGACCACCCTGACCCGAGAACACGAACGCCAGCCGCCTCCGGCCGCGTCCGCCCCGGCCCGCGGCCGTGCCCCGGACCACGCGGCCGGCGGTCGCGTTGCCGGTGGCGAGGGCGGTCAGGTCGGCGAGGGCCGATTCCGCGTCGGGGGCCAGGACCACGGCCCGGTGTTCGAACGCGGCGCGGCCCGTGGCCAGGGTGTGGCCGACGTCCTGGAGGCGGGTGTGCGGGTGGGCGGTCAGGGAGGTGCGGAGGCGGGCCGCGAGTTCGGGGAGGGCTTCCGGCTGACGGGTGGACAGCGGCCAGGGCAGGACCGGCGGGGTCACTGTGTCCGTGCCTGCGCCTGTGCCTGTGCCCGTGTCCGTGCCCGTGTCGGCGTCCGTGCCGGCCCGTTCCCGCTCCGCCGGGGCGGGGGCCTCCTCCAGGATGACGTGGGCGTTCGTACCGCTGATGCCGAAGGACGAGATGCCCGCCCTGCGCGGGCGTTCGCCGCGCGGCCAGTTCCTGGCCTCCGTCAGGAGTTCGACCCCGCCCTCCGACCAGTCCACGTGGGTCGAGGGCTTCTCCGCGTACAGGGTCTTCGGGAGCGTCTCGTTCCGCATCGCGAGGACCATCTTCATGACACCCGCGACACCGGCAGCGGCCTGCGTGTGCCCGATGTTCGACTTCACCGAGCCCAGCCACAACGGCTGGTCCGCAGGACGCTTCTGCCCGTACGTGGCAAGGAGTGCCTGCGCCTCGATCGGGTCGCCCAGCTTGGTGCCCGTGCCGTGCGCCTCCACCGCGTCCACGTCCGTCGGCGCGAGGTGGGCGTTGTCCAGCGCCGACCGGATGACCTGCTGCTGCGAGGGACCGTTCGGGACGGTGAGGCCGTTGGACGCGCCGTCCTGGTTGACGGCTGTGCCGCGCACCACCGCCAGGACGCGGTGTCCGTCGCGGACGGCGTCGGACAGGCGGCCCAGGACCAGCAGGCCGGCGCCCTCGGACCAGCCGGTGCCGTCGGCGTCGTCGGAGAACGCCTTGCAGCGGCTGTCGGCCGACAGGCCCTGCTGGCGGCTGAACTCCAGGAACATGCCGGGCGTCGACATCACGGTGACGCCCCCGACGAGGGCGAGGGAGCATTCGCCGGAGCGCAGCGACTGGACGGCCATGTGGAGCGCGACCAGGGAGGAGGAGCAGGCCGTGTCGACGGTGACGGCGGGGCCCTTGAGGCCGAGGGTGTAGGCGATGCGGCCGGAGGCGACGGCCATGGAGTTGCCGGTGAGGAGGTAGCCCTCGACGCCCTGCGGGAGTTCGGTCAGGTGTGATCCGTAGCCGGTGGAGGCCGCGCCGACGAAGACGCCGGTGTCGCTGTTCTTCAGGCCGGTGGGGTCGATGCCGGCGTGTTCGAAGGCCTCCCAGGAGGTCTGGAGCAGCATCCGCTGCTGCGGGTCCATCGCGAGGGCTTCGCGCGGACTGAGGCCGAAGAAGGCGGGGTCGAACTCGGTGGCGTCGTAGGTGAAGCCGCCTTCGCGGGCGTGGCTGGTGCCCGGCAGGCTGGAGTCGGGTCCGAAGAGCCGTTCCAGGTCCCAGTCCCGGTCGACGGGGAAGGTGGACATGCCGTCGCCCGCCCGGTCGAGGAGCTGCCACAGCTCCTGCGGGGAGCGGACGCCGCCGGGCAGCCGGCAGCCCATGCCGATGATGGCGATCGGTTCGGTGCTCGCCGCCTCGATCTCCCGCAGTCTGCGGTGTGCCTGGCGGAGGTCGCCGGTGACCTTCTTGAGGTAGCCGAGCAGTTTCTCCTGCTCGCCGTCGGCGCTGACAACCCGGTTCTCGCTCAAGACGTCCCACCAAATTCGCCGTCGATCATTTTGAAGAGTTCGTCAGCCGTCGCCGACTCGAGTGCGTCGGTCTCGTCGTCACCCGTGGGTTCGCCGATCGCCACCGCCGTCACCGTCGCTGTCCCGCTCGCGGCAGCCCATTTCTCCGCCAGGGCCCGCAGGCGTCGCTGCACCGAGTCGTCCCCGGTCGCGGCGGCACCGGAGCCGGCCAGCCGGTCCAGGGTCTGTTCCAGCCGCTCGATCTCGTCCAGGGCCGTGGAACCGTCCGCGACCGGGCCCGGCGCACCGGCCGTGTCGTCGTCCGGGCCGCCGTCGGGGACGAGTTCGGCCAGCAGGTACTCCACGAGCGCGGCCGGTGTCGGGTAGTCGAAGACCAGCGTCGCGGGCAGCCGGGTGCCGGTCATGACGCCCATCCGGTTGCGCAGTTCGATGGCCGTCAGGGAGTCGAAGCCGAGGAAGGCCTCTTCCGGTTCGATGTCGTCGGCCGAGCCGTGGCCGAGGACCGCGGCCGCCTGTCCGCAGACCAGGTCGAGCAGATGGTCGGCGCGGTCGGCCGCGGGCAGGGCCCGCAGCCGGCCCGCGAGTGCGGCGCCCGGTTCGGGGGCGGCCGCGGCTGCGGCCTGGGTGCGCCGGGGTGCGGCGCTGCCCGCGAGGTGGCGCAGCATCGGCGGTACGGGCCCGGCGGTGAACGCCTGCGGTGAGGTGTCCAGCCGCATCGGAAGCAGGGCGGCCTCGTCGGCGGTCAGCGCGAAGTCGAGCAGGGCGAGCCCCGCCTGCGCGTCGAGCGGCCGGAGCCCGGCCTTCGCCATGCGGGCGATGTCGTTGTCCGTGAGGTGCCCGGTCATGCCCCGGTCGGCTATCCACGGCCCCCAGGCCAGCGCCACGGCGGGGACTCCGCGGTGGCGTGCCCAGCGGGCGAACTCGTCGAGGAAGGCGTTCGCGGCGGCGTAGTTGGCCTGGCCCGCACCGCCCAGGGTGCCGGCCGCGCCCGAGAAGAGGACGAAGGCGGCGAGGTCGCTGTCCTTCGTCAGCTCGTACAGGTTGAGCGCGGCGTCCGCCTTGGGGCGCAGGGTGGTGTCCAGCCGTTCGGGGGTGAGGAAGGGGATGACCCCGTCGTCCACCACTCCGGCGACGTGCACGACCGCGGTGAGCGGGTGCTCCTTCTCGACGGTGGCGAGGGTACGGGCCAGCGCGTCCCGGTCGGCGGCGTCGCACGCCTCGATCCTGACCCGGGCGCCGAGCTTCTCCAGCTCGGCGACAAGGCCCTCGGCGCCCTCGGCCCGCGCTCCCCTGCGGCTGGTGAGCAGCAGGTTGCGCACTCCGTACCGTTCGACCAGGTGGCGGGCCACATAGTGGCCGAGGCCCCCGGTGCCTCCGGTGACGAGCACGGTGCCGTCCGGGTCGGGGCGGCTGGGCAGGGTGAGGACCACCTTGCCGATGTGCCGGGCCTGGCTGACGTGCCGGTACGCCTCCGGCGCGCGGCGCACGTCCCAGGTGGCCAGGGGCAGCGGGCGCAGCGCGCCCTCCCCGATGAGCCGCAGCACCTCGACGAGCATCTCGCCGATGCGTTCGGGTCCGGCCTCGATGAGGTCGAAGGCCGCGTAGGCCACGCCCGGGTGCGCCTCGGTGAGGCTTTCGGGGGTGCGGACGTCGGTCTTGCCCATTTCGAGGAACCTGCCACCGCCGCCGAGCAGCCGCAGCGAGGCGTCCACGTATTCGCGGGCCAGCGAGTTCAGTACGACGTCGATGCCGTCCGTCCCCGCCGTCGTACGGAAGTGCTCCTCGAAGTCCAGGTCGCGGGAGGAGGCGAGGTGGGCGTCGTCGATGCCGAGGGAGCGCAGCGTGTCGTGCTTGGCCGGTCCCGCCGTGCCGAACACCTCGGCCCCGAGGTGCCGGGCGAGCTGTGCGGCGGCCATGCCGACACCGCCGGCGGCGGCGTGCACGAGGACCGACTCACCGGGCTTGAGCCCTGCCAGGTCGACCAGTGCGTAGTAGGCGGTCAGGAAGACCACCGGCACGGAGGCGGCCTGCTCGAAGGTCCAGTCCTCGGGCATCCGGGCGATCATGCGCCGGTCGGCGACCGAGACCGGCCCGAATGCCTTGCCGAACATGCCGAGTACGCGGTCTCCCGGGGCGAACCCGGTGATTCCCGGGCCCACTTCGGTGATCACGCCGGCGCCCTCGACGCCCATCGGCCCGGGTTCCCCGGGGTACATGTCGAGCGCGTTCAGTACGTCCCGGAAGTTGAGCCCGGCCGCGCGCACGGCCACCCGGACCTGGTCCGGGCCGAGCGGTTCCAGCAGCTCGGGGTCGGCGGCGAGGGTCAGGTTGCCCAGGCTGCCGCGTCCGGTGCTGTCGAGCCGCCAGGCCTCCGTGTCCGCCGGGGGCAGCAGGGTGTCGTCCGGGGCGGGGCGCACGAGCCGGGCGGCCCGTATCGCGCCGTCGCGGATCACGACCTGCGACTCGTCGGATTCGGCGAGCGCGGCGAACAGGCCGGCTGCCGTGCCGGCGGTCAGCGTGTCCCGGTCGAGGTCGGCGAGCACGAACCGGCCCGGCTCCTCCGACTGTGCCGAGCGGACCAGCCCCCACGCGGCGGCGGCCGCCGGATCGCCCGGCCCTTCGAGGTCGCCGGCGGCGATGGCGCCGCTGGTGACGAGGACGAGCCGTGCGGAGGCGAACCTGCTGTCCGCGAGCCAGCGCTGGAGCAGGTCCAGGACGCGGACGGTCAGGGCCCGGGTGTCGGCCGCCATCGTGCCGGCGGTGACCTCGCCCGTGGGGTGCGTGCCCGTGCACGGCACGAACAGCACCTCGGGGACCGGCCCTTCGGCGCCGAGCGCGTCCAGGTCGGGGACGAGTCGGGCGTCGAGCGCCTCCGCGAGCCCCAGGGCGTCGAGCCCCGTCGCCGCGTCGCCGAGCACCGCCCACGGCCGGCCCGCGACCGGGTCCGCGGCGGGCTCCGGCAGGGACACCGGAAGCCAGTCGAGCCGGAAGATGTCCTGCGGGGCCGTCGTGCGCGAGGAGCTGTGCAGCTGGGCCGCCGACACCTGGCGCATGGCCAGGGACTCGACGTGGGCGACCGGCTGTCCCGTACCGTCCGCGATGGCCAGGGCCAGCGCGTCGGGTCCGGCCTGCGCCAGCCGTACGCGCAGGCTCGACGCGCCGTACGCGTACAGGGAAACACCGGACCAGGAGAACGGCAGCCTGCTGCGGCCGCTCCCGTCGAGCGCGAGGAAGGTCAGCGCCTGGAGCGCCGCGTCGAGCAGCGGCGGGTGCAGCCCGTAGGCGGCGGCCTCCTCGGCGTGCGGCCCGTCGAGCGACACCTCGGCGAACACCTCGTCCCCGCTGCGCCAGGCCTGGCGCAGCCCCTGGAACGAGGGGCCGTAGGCGAATCCGCCCTGCCGGTACATCTCGTAGAAGTCGGACACGTCGATGGTCTCGGCGCCGGGCGGGGGCCAGGCGGTGAGGTCGAACGCCGCTTCGGGCCGGCCGCCGCCGAGGAGCCCCGTCGCATGCAGGGTCCACGGGTCGTCGGCCGGCGCGTCGTCGCGCCGCGCGTGCAGCTTCAGCGGACGCAGGCCGGTCGCGTCGGGCGCGCCGACCTGGAGCTGCAACCGCACCGTGCCGTCGGCGGGCAGCACCAGCGGGGCCGCCAGGGTCAGTTCCTCCACACGGTCGCAGCCGACCTCGTCGGCCGCCCGCATCGCCAGTTCCAGGAAGCCGGTGCCGGGGAAGAGGATGGTGCCCATCACCTCGTGGTCGGCGAGCCACGGCAGATCCCGTACGCCGATCCGTGCGGTGAACAGCCGCCCGTCGTCCCCGGCCAGTGTCACGGCGGCGCCGAGCAGCGGGTGCCCCGCGTCGTCGAGCCCGGCCGCGGACACGTCGCCCGGCCGGAATACCGGCGGCTGCGGCCAGTAGCGCTGGTGCTGGAAGGCGTACGTCGGCAGGTCGACGGTACGGGCCCCGGTCGGGGCGTAGAACGCCGCCCAGTCGACGTCGGCTCCGTCCGCCCAGAGCCGGGCGAGCGCCGTGACGGCGGTTTCGGGCTCGGACTGCTTACGGTTCAGCACCGCCACGGCCAGGGCGTCACCGTCGTACGTCTCATCGATGGCACCGGTCAGCGTGGCGTCGGGGCCCAGCTCCAGGAACCGGGTGACCCCGAGCGCCTTGAGCCGGGTGGTGGCGTCGGCGAAGCGGACCGTGCCTCGGACCTGGTCGGCCCAGTAGGCGGCGGTGAACTCGGCAACCGGCTCGGCGGTGAAGGTGGAGACGATCGGGATGCGCGGGCTGTCGTACGTCAACTCGCCCGCCGCGTTGGTGAATTCGGCCAGCATCGGGTCCATCAGGGACGAGTGGAAGGCGTGGCTGACCTCCAGCCAACGGCCCTGGCGGCCCTCGAAGGCCGAGGCCACCGCTTCGACGGCCTCCCGCGTACCGGACAGAACCACCTGACCGGGAGCGTTCACCGCCGCCACCGAGACACCGTCCACCAGCAGCGGGGTGACCTCGTCCGGCGTGGCCCGTACCGCCCACATCGCACCGCCGGCCGGCAGTGCCTGCATCAGACCCGCTCGGGCCGCGACCAACCGGCACGCGTCGGCCAGGGACAGCACCCCGGCGACATGCGCGGCGGCCATCTCGCCGACCGAGTGGCCGACGAGATAGTCCGGACGGACGCCCCACGACTCGACCAGCCGGAACAACGCCACCTCGACCGCGAACAGCGCGGGCTGCGCCCAGCCGGTGTTCTTCAGGGAATCCGCGTCCGTGAACATCACCTCACGGAGCGACCGGTCGAGCAGCCCGTCGAAGTGCGCGCACACCTCGTCCAGGGCGGTGGCGAACACCGGGAAGGTGTCCGCCAGCTCCCGGCCCATGCCGACCCGCTGACCGCCCTGACCGGAGAACACGAACCCGGTGGAGCTGGAGCGGGCGCGGCCGGTGACGGTGTGCGGTGCCGGTTCGCCGGCCGCCAGCGCCGACAGGGCCGTCCGCAGCTCGTCGGTGCCGGCGCCGAGCACGACGGCGCGCTGGTCCAGCGCGGCGCGGGTCGTCGCCAGGGACAGGCCGACGTCGGCCGCGTCCAGGCCGTCCACCCCGGCCGCAAGCCGTTCGGCCTGCGCGGTCAGCGCGTTGGCCGTCTTCATGGCCACCGGCCAGGGCACCACCGGCAGAACGACGTCCGGCGTCGCCACCGGAGCCGGGTCGTGGGCCGGTGCCTCCTCGATGATCACGTGCGCGTTGGTGCCGCTGATGCCGAACGACGACACACCCGCGCGGCGCGGGCGCTCGCCGCGCGGCCACGGACGGGACTCGGACAGCAGCTCCACGGCGCCGGACGCCCAGTCGACGTGCGACGACGGCTCGCTCACATGCAGCGTGCCGGGCAGTTCCTCGTGCCGCATCGCCAGCACCATCTTGATCAGGCCCGCGACCCCGGCCGCGGCCTGGGTGTGCCCGATGTTCGACTTGATCGAGCCCAGCCACAGCGGCCGGTCGGCGGGCCGGTCCTGCCCGTAGGTGGCGAGCAGCGCCTGCGCCTCGATCGGGTCACCGAGCGTCGTGCCCGTGCCGTGCGCCTCGACCGCGTCCACCTCGGCGGCCATCAGGCCGGCGGTGGCCAGGGCCTGCCGGATGACGCGCTGCTGGGACGGGCCGTTCGGGGCGGTCAGGCCGTTCGACGCGCCGTCCTGGTTGGTGGCGCTGCCGGTGACGAGGGCGAGCACCTGGTGGCCGTTGCGGCGGGCGTCCGAGAGCCGTTCGAGGACGAGGATTCCGACGCCTTCGGCCCAGCCGGTGCCGTCGGCGTCGTCGGAGAACGCCTTGCACCGGCCGTCGACGGCGAGCCCGTGCTGCCGGCTGAAGCTGACGAACGGGGTGGGCGTGGAGATGAGCGTGACACCGCCGGCCAGGGCGAGATCGCACTCGTCGCCGCGCAGGGCCTGCGCCGCCAGGTGCAGGGCGACGAGCGAGGAGGAGCAGGCCGTGTCGACGGTGACCGCCGGGCCCTCAAGGCCCAGCGCGTACGAGATCCGGCCGGACAGGACGCTGGAGGCGTTGCCCGTCATGAAGTAGCCGTCGGCGCCCTCCGGGGAGGCCATCAGCAGGCCGCCGTAGTCGGAGCCGTTGCCACCGGCGAACATGCCGGTCCGGCTGCCGGCCAGGGACAGGGGGTCGATGCCCGCCCGTTCCGCGGCCTCCCAGGCGGTCTCCAGGAGCAGCCGCTGCTGCGGGTCCATGGACAGCGCCTCGCGCGGGTTGATCCCGAAGAGTCCGGCGTCGAACTCGCCGACGCCCCGCACGAATCCGCCGTGCCGGGTGTAGGTCGTACCGGCGTTGTCCGGGTCGGGGTCGTACACCCCGTCGATGTCCCAGCCGCGGTCGTCCGGGAAGTCGGATATCGCGTCGATGCCCTCGGACACCAGCCGCCACAGCTCCTCCGGCGAGGAGACCCCGCCGGGGAGGCGGCAGCTCATGCCGACGATGGCGATCGGGTCGTCGTCCTGGCCGCCGGCGTCACCGGCCGGAACCGGGGTGGCGGGCGCCGGGTCGGCGAGACCGACGAGTTCCTGGCGCAGCAGGCGCGTGAGGGCGGTCGGGGTCGGGTGGTCGAAGATCAGCGTGGCGGGCAGGCGCAGCCCGGTGGCCGCGTTGAGCCGGTTGCGGAGTTCGATCGCCGTCAGCGAGTCGAAGCCGATGTCGGAGAACACGCGTGCGGGTTCCACGTCGGTGGGTGCGGCGAATCCGAGCACCGCGGCGACGTGGCCGCGCACCAGGTCGAGCAGTTCGCGTTCCCGTTCGGCCTCGGTGAGCCCGGCGAGCCGGGCGGCCGGCGAGTCGCCGCCCGCGGCGGTGTCGCCGCTCGCGGCCTCCAGGGCCTTGCGGGCCTCCGGAATGCCGTCGAGGAGCGTGCTGCGGCGGCTCGCGGTGAGGGCGGGCGCGTAGACGGCCCAGTCGATGGAGGCCACCGTGAGCGTGGCCTCTCCCCCGCCGACCGCCTGCCGCAGTACGGCGACCGCGGACTCGGGGGCCAGCGAGTGGACACCGCCCTTGCGCTGCCTGGCCTCGACGGCCGCGCTGTCCGCCATGCCCGCGTCGGACCAGGGGCCCCACGCGATCGATGTGGCGGCGAGGCCGTCGGCCCGGCGGCGTTCGGCCAGGGCGTCGAGGACCGCGTTGGCGGCCGCGTAGTTCGCCTGCCCGGGGCCGCCCCAGATTCCGGCGGTGGAGGCGAACAGGACGAACGCGTCGAGTTCCACGCCGAGTGCCCGGGTCGTCTCGTCCAGGAGCAGCGCGGCGTGTGCCTTGGGCGCCATGACCTGGGCGATGCGTTCGGCGCCGAGCGAGTCGAGGATGCCGTCGGCCAGGACACCGGCCGCGTGCACGACCGCCGTCAGCGGGGCCGTCTCGTCGGTGAGCCCGGAGAGCAGCGCGGTGACCTGCGCGCGGTCGGCCATGTCGCAGGCGGCGAGGGTGACCCTGGCGCCGGTTTCCTCCAGTTCCCGGGCGAGTTCCGGCGCGCCGGGCGCGTCCGCGCCGCGCCGGCTGGTCAGCACCAGGTGCGCGGCGCCGTTGCCGGCCGCCCAGCGGGCCATCCTGGCGCCCAGGGCGCCGGTGCCGCCGGTGATCAGGACCGTGCCCGACGGCGTCCACGCCGTGTCCGCGTCGCTCGTGTGCGGGGCGCGCACGAGGCGCCGGCCGAACAGGCCCGACGCGCGCAGGGCGACCTGGTCCTCGTCGCCCGCGGCGATGGCGTTGAGCAGCCGCCGCGCGGACCGCGCGTCGGCCTCTTCCGGTACGTCGACCAGTCCGCCCCAGCGGTCCGGGTGCTCCAGCGCTGCGACGCGCCCGAGCCCCCACACCGCCGCCTGGCCCGGCCGGGTCACCGTGTCCCAGCGGGCGGCCGAGACCGCTCCGGAGGTCAGCGACCAGAGCGGTGCGGCGATGCCCGCGTCCCCGAGCGCCTGGAGCAGTACGGCGGTCAGCGCCAGGCCCCGGGGCAGCCCGGGAAGCCCGTCGGTGTCCCGCTCGTCCCAGGCCAGCAGGGAGACGACCCCGGCGAACTCGGCGGGTCCGGCGGCCTCTTCGGCCCCCTTGTGTCCGGCGGCTTGCGCGGTTTCGGTGAGCAGGGCGGTGAGTGCCGTGCGGTCCTGGGCGGTCCCGTCCAGCCGCAGGGGCCGGACGGTCGCGCCCCGGGCGGTCAGCTCGTCGGCGATCGTGTCCGCCCAGTTCCGGGCGGCGTCGCCGTTGCCGTCCGTGCCGGCGGAGGTCACCACCAGCCAGTCGCCGGTGAGCGGCTCCCCGTCCGCCGGGGCGAGCGGGGTCCAGTTGATCCGGTAGCGCCAGGAGTCGGTGGTGTCCTGCTCGCGCTGCTTGCGCCGCCAGTCGGCGAGCGCGGGCAGCAGCGAATCGATGACCGATGCCTCGGCGTCCAGCGTGCCGGCCAGCGCGTCCGTGTCGGCCCGCTCGACGGCCGCCCAGAACTCCCGGTCCGCCGCCGTGCCCCCGTCGGCGGCCACAGCGGCCGGCTCGGTGTCGAACTCCGGCCAGTACGGGCGGCGTTGGAAGGCGTACGTGGGCAGGTCGACGAGAGCGGGACGGGCTTCGGGGAAGGCGGCCGTCCAGTCGACGTCCACACCGTTGACCCACAGCTCGGCGACTCCGGCCAGGAACCGGTCCAGGCCACCGTCGTCGCGTCGCAGCGAACCGGTGACCACGCTCTCGTCCGCGATCTCCTGAACGGCCGCGGACAGCACGGGGTGCGAGGAGACCTCCACGAACACGCCGTAGCCCTCGGCCGCCAGCTTCTCGATGGCCTCGGCGAAACGGACCTGGGAGCGAAGGTTCGTCACCCAGTAGTTCGCGTCCATCTCGGAGCCGTCGATGAACTCACCCGTCACCGTCGACAGCAACGCGGTCCTGCCGCCGCGCGGGGTGGTTCCCGCCAGGCTCGTGGTCAGCTCGTCGTGCAGTACGTCCATGGCCGGGGAGTGCGAGGCGTAGTCCACCGCGATCCGCCGCGCCCGGAATCCCAGCTCCACACACCGGGCAACCGCCTCCTCGACCGCGGCGACCTCACCCGAGATCACCACCTGCGAGGGGCCGTTGACGGCAGCGACCGACACCCGGCCGTCCCAGGCGGAGAGAATCTCCTCCACCTGAGCGGCTCCGGCACCGACCGACGCCATCGTCCCGTCCCCGCTGGCCAGCCCGGCAATGGCCCGGCTGCGCACGCAGACGATCCGCAGCGCGTCCTCCAGGGACAGCACGCCCGCCACGTAAGCGGCGGCGATCTCGCCCTGCGAGTGCCCCACCACAGCCGCCGGCACCACACCGAACGACCGCCACACCGCCGCCAGACCCACCATGACGACAAACGAGGCGGGCTGGACCACGTCGACCCGCTCAAGGGACTCCGCCCCGCGCAGCACCTCGGTGACCGACCAGTCCACGAGCCCCGCCATCGCGGTCTCGCACTCGGCGACCACGCCCGCGAACACCGGAGACTCCTCCAGCAACCGGGCACCCATCGACACCCACTGCGCCCCCTGACCAGGGAACACGAACACCGGCCGGCCCACCGGACCGGTCACCCCGGACACCACCGACGCCGACGGCTGATCCGCCGCCAGCGCGCCCAGCCCGGCCCCGTACGAACCCAGCACCACAGCCCGGTGCTCGAACCGCGCACGCGTCGTCGCCAGCGACCACCCCACCGACACCGGATCGGCGTAGGCCAAGGCGCCCAGCGCGCCTGCCTGGTCCCGGAGGGCATCGGCACTGCGCCCCGACAGAATCCACGGCACCACCGAGGGGGGCTCGGCCGCGATCCGCTGCTCGGCGGGCGCCGCCTCTTCGGGGGCCTCCTCCAGGATCACGTGCGCGTTCGTCCCGCTCATCCCGAACGCCGACACTCCCGCACGCCTCGGCTGCTCACCACGCGGCCAGTCCCGCGCCTCGGCCAGCAGTTCGACCGCGCCTTCTGTCCAGTCCACGCGTGACGACGGCGTGCCCAGGTGCAGCGACTTCGGCATCAGGCCGTGCCGTATCGCCTGGACCATCTTGATCACACCTGCCACACCGGCAGCCGCCTGCCCGTGGCCGATGTTCGACTTGATCGAGCCGAGCCACAGCGGGTCGTCCTCCGGCCGGTCCTGGCCGTAGGTCGCGAGTACGGCCTGCGCCTCGATCGGGTCACCGAGCGAGGTACCCGTGCCGTGCGCCTCCACGACGTCCACGTCCGCGCCCGTCAGGCCGGAGTTGGCCAGGGCCTGCCGGATGACGCGCTGCTGCGACGGGCCGTTCGGAGCCGTCAGACCGTTCGAGGCGCCGTCCTGGTTGACCGCCGTGCCGCGCACGACCGCCAGCACCTGGTGGCCGTTGCGCCGGGCGTCCGAAAGACGCTCCAGGAGCAGCATGCCCACGCCCTCGCCCCAGCTCGCCCCGTCCGCGGCCTCGGAGAACGGCTTGGAGCGGCCGTCGGTGGCGAGGGCGCGCTGACGGCTGAACTCGATCAGCGAGATCGGGGTGGACATGACCGTCACACCACCGGCCAGCGCCATCGTGCAGTCGCCCTCCCGCAGGGCCTGGCAGGCCGAGTGCAGCGCGACCAGGGAGGAGGAGCAGGCGGTGTCGATCGTGACGGCCGGGCCTTCGAGACCGAAGGAGTACGACACCCGGCCGGACAGGATGCTGGGCGAGTTGCCGGTGCCGAGGAAGCCCTCGGAGCTCTCCTTCGCCACGGCGAGCAGGCCGCCGTAGTCCTGGTAGGTCACCCCGGCGAAGACACCCGTGCTGCTGCCGCGCAGCGTGTGGACGTCGAAGCCGGCGTGTTCCATCGCCTCCCAGGACGTCTCCAGGAGCAGCCGCTGCTGCGGGTCCATGGAGAGGGCCTCGCGCGGGCTGATGCCGAAGAAGCCCGCGTCGAACCGGCTCGCGTCGTGCAGGAACCCGCCCTCGTGGACGTAGCAGGTGCCGGGGTTGTCCGGGTCCGGGTCGTACAGCGCTTCCAGGTCCCAGCCACGGTCGGTCGGGAAGCCGGAGATCGCGTCGGTGCCGTCGGCGACCAGTTGCCACAGGTCCTGGGCGGTCTGGATGCCGCCCGGGTAGCGGCAGCTCATGCCGATGATGGCGATCGGGTCGTCCCGGTCCGCGATCGCCCGGGTCCGGACCGCCGGCGCGGTGGCGGGCTCGTCGCCGCCGAGGAGTGCGTCGCGGAGGTGGTCGACCAGGGCGCGCGGTGTCGGGTAGTCGAAGACGAGCGTGGCGGGCAGCCGCAGGCCGGTCTCCTCTCCGATCGCCTCGCGCAGCTGCACGGCGGTGAGGGAGGTGAAGCCGAGTTCGCGGAACGGCAGTTCGGCGTTCATCGCCTGCGTGGGCGGCTGCTCCAGCACGATCGAGGCGCGGCGGCGCACGATCTCCAGCAGGGCGTCACGCTGTTCCTGCCGGGGCAGGGCGGCGAGACGGTCGCGCAGGGCCTGACCGCCGCCGGACACGGCCGCGGCGGCCTTGCGGCGTGCGGTGGGGCGGGGCGCCGGCGTCTTTGCCGCGGCCTCGGGGGCCTCGGCCGCCGGCTGCTCCTGGGCGGGGGCGGAGAACGGGGTGCCGTCGTACGGCCGCAGGGTCAGCGCGTCCGCCGTCAGCACGGGTTCGCCCGAGGTGTCCGCGACGGTGACGGTGTACGCGCCGTCCGCCGCGCCCGGCGTGATGGCGACGCGCAGCAGGGACGCGCCGCTCGCGTGCAGGGTGACTCCGCTCCAGACGAAGGGGAGCCGGGCCGCTCCGGCGGCGCTCTCGTCGTACGAGAGTGCCTGGAGTGCGGCGTCGAGTACGGCGGGGTGGAGGCCGAACCGGTCGGCCTCGCCCCGGAATTCGTCGCCGAGCACGACCTCGGCGAACAGTTCCCCGTCGCGCCGCCAGACCGCGGTCAGGCCCTGGTAGATCGCCCCGTAGCCGAAGCCGTTCTCGGCGCGGGCCGGGTAGTGGCCGTCGATGTCGACCGTGGTGGCCCCGGCGGGCGGCCAGGCGGTGAGCCCGGTGTGCTGCCGTCCGGGCGCGGTGCCGAGGACGCCGCTCGCGTGGCGGATCCACGGCTGTCCGGCGGTGCGGGAGCTGATCCGGAAGGAACGGCTGCCGGCCGCGTCGGCGGTGTCGACCACGACCTGCACCTGGACCGACTGCCGTTCCGGCAGGACCAGCGGCGCTTCGAGGACGAGTTCGTCGATCCGGTCGCAGGCCAGGTGGTCGCCGGCCCGGACCGCGAGTTCCACGTAGCCGGTGCCGGGGAAGACCGCGTCCCCCGCGACCTGGTGCTCGGCGATCCACGGGTGAGTGCGGGCGGATATCCGGCCGGTGAACACGTGCCCGTCACCGTCGGAGAGCTCCACCGCCGCGCTCAGCAGCGGGTGCTTGAGCGGCTCGGCCCCCAGCGCGCCGGCATCCGTGGCGCCGGCTCCCCCCTCCAGCCAGTAGCGCTGGTGCTGGAAGGCGTACGTGGGCAGGTCGACGGTGCGGGCCCCGGTCGGGGCGTAGAACGCCGCCCAGTCGACGTCGGCTCCGTCCGCCCAGAGCCGGGCGAGCGCGGTGACGGCGGTGGCCGGTTCGGACTGCTTACGGTTCAGCGCCGCGACGGCGAGGGCGTCACCGTCGTACGTCTCATCGATGGCACCGGTCAGGGTGGCGTCCGGGCCCAGCTCCAGGAACCGGGTGACGCCGAGCGCCTTGAGCCGGGTGACCGCGTCGGCGAAGCGGACCGTGCCTCGGACCTGGTCGGCCCAGTAGGCGGCGGTGAACTCGGCGACCGGCTCGGCGGTGAGGGTGGAGACGATCGGGATGCGCGGGATGTCGTACGTCAACTCGCCCGCCGCGTTGGTGAATTCGGCCAGCATCGGGTCCATCAGGGACGAGTGGAAGGCGTGGCTGACCTCCAGCCAACGGCCCTGGCGGCCCTCGAAGGCCGGGGCCACCGCTTCGACGGCCTCCCGCGTACCGGACAGAACCACCTGACCGGGAGCGTTCACCGCCGCCACCGAGACACCCTCCACCAGCAGCGGGGCGACCTCGTCCAGCGTGGCCCGTACCGCCCACATCGCGCCGCCGGCCGGCAGCGCCTGCATCAGCCCGGCGCGCGCGGCCACCAGCCGGCATGCGTCCGCCAGGGAGAAGACCCCGGCGACGTGCGCGGCGGCCAGCTCACCCACCGAGTGACCGACGAGGTAGTCCGGGCGGACCCCCCACGACTCGACCAGCCGGAACAACGCCACCTCGACCGCGAACAGCGCGGGCTGCGCCCAACCGGTGTTCTTCAGGGAATCCGCGTCGGTGAACATCACCTCACGCAACCCGTCGAAGTGCTCACACACCTCGTCCAGGACCGTGGCGAACACCGGGAAGGAAGCCGCCAGTTCCCGGCCCATCCCGACCCGCTGACCACCCTGGCCCGAGAACACGAACCCGGTCAGACCCTCGCGGGAGATGCCCGACACCTTGCCGGGCGTCGGCTCACCGGCCGCCAGCGCCTCCAGTCGCGTGCGCAGTTCGCCGGCGTCGCCGCCGAGGACGACCGCCCGGTGCTCCAGGGGCGAGCGGGTGGTGAGGAGGGACAGACCGACGTCGGTCACGTCCTGATCCGTCACCGCTTCGGCCAGCCGGCCGGCCTGTGCGGCCAGGCCCTCCGCCGAGCGTGCCGATACGGCCCACGGCACCACCGGCAGGGCGGTGCCCGCGGCCGTCACGGGCGCCGGCTCCTGCTCGGGGGCCTCTTCCACGATCACATGGGCGTTGGTGCCGCTGACTCCGAACGCCGACACACCCGCGCGGCGCGGGCGTTCGCCGCGCGGCCACTGCCGGGCCTCCGCCAGCAGCTCCACCGCGCCTTCCGTCCAGTCCACGTGCGAGGACGGTGTCTGCGCGTGGAGCGTCCTGGGCAGCTCGGCGTGGTGCAGAGCGAGGACCATCTTCATGATGCCCGCGACACCCGCCGCCGCCTGGGTGTGCCCGATGTTGGACTTGATCGAGCCGAGCCACAGCGGCTGACCGGCCGGCCGGTCCTGCCCGTACGTGGCGAGGAGTGCCTGCGCCTCGATCGGGTCACCGAGTGAAGTGCCGGTGCCGTGCGCCTCCACGGCGTCCACGTCCGCGCCCGTCAGGCCGGAGTTGGCCAGGGCCTGCCGGATGACGCGCTGCTGCGACGGCCCGTTCGGGGCCGTCAGACCGTTCGAGGCACCGTCCTGGTTGACCGCCGTGCCGCGCACGACGGCCAGCACCTGGTGGCCGTTGCGCCGGGCGTCCGAAAGACGCTCCACCAGGAGCAGGCCGACCCCCTCGGACCAGCCGGTGCCGTCGGCGTCGTCGGAGAACGCCTTGCAGCGGCCGTCGGTGGCCAGTCCGCCCTGGTGGGCGAAGTCGATGAACGCGTCGGGGCCCGCGATGACCGTGGCACCGCCCGCGAGAGCGAGTGAGCACTCCCCGGAACGGAGCGCCTGCACGGCGAGGTGCAGGGCGACGAGCGAGGAGGAGCAGGCCGTGTCGACGGTGACGGCCGGGCCTTCGAGGCCCAGCGCGTACGAGATCCGGCCGGACAGGACACTGCCCGAGTTGCCGGTGATCAGGTGGCCGCCGACCCCGTCGGGCACGTCGTTCACCTGGCTGAGGTAGCCGGAGCTGCCGGCTCCGACGAAGACGCCGACCTTGTCGCCCTTCAGGGACAGCGGGGCGATGCCCGCGCGTTCCAGGGACTCCCAGGCGACTTCGAGGAGCAGCCGCTGCTGCGGGTCCATAGCCAGGGCCTCGCGCGGCGAGATACCGAAGAAGGCGGCGTCGAAGTCGGCGGCACCGGGGAGGAAGCCGCCTTCCCGCGTGAAGGCGGAACCGGCGGCGTCGAGGGCCTCCAGGTCCCAGCCCCGGTCGGTGGGGAACGGGGTGATGGCGTCGGCCGCCCCGGAGACCAGCTGCCACAGGCTCTGCGGGTCCGTGGCGCCGCCGGGGAAGCGGCAGCCCATCGAGACGATCGCGACCGGCTCGTCCAGGGCCGCGTGGGCGGCCTCGACCTGCTCGGGCCGCTGCTCGGTACCGAGCAGCCGGTCGACCAGGAAGTCGGCGAGCACCGCCGACGTGGGGTGGTCGAAGACCAGCGTGGCGGACAGCGAAAGGCCGGTCGCCACGCGCAGCCGGTCACGGAACTCGACCGCGGTGAGCGAATCGAACCCGAGCTCGCGGAAGGCGTGCTCCGGTGCGATGGCCGAGGCGCTCGCGTGGCCGAGGACCACCGCGGCCTCGTCTCGCACGAGGGCGAGCACGTGGCGGTGCCGCTCCCGGCCGTCGAGGTCGCGCAGCTGCTCGCGGAGTCGGGCGGAGGTGTCGTTCCCGTCGGCGGCGGCACCGTCGCTCCGGTCGTGGCCGGTGGCGGGCGCCGTGTCGAACGCGGCGAACAGCGCGCTCGGCCGGCGCAGGGTGAACGTCGGCAGGAAGCGTTCCCAGTCGACGTCCACGACCGACACGCAGGGCTCGCCCGCGGACAGCGCCGACTCCAGCGCGGCCATCGCGTCGTCCGGTGACAGGGCGGGCAGTCCCCGCCTGCGCAGATCGTCCTGGGCGCCCTCGGCGGCGGCCATGCCGCCGCCGTCCCACGGGCCCCAGGCGACAGCGGTGGCAGCCCTGCCCTGGCCACGGCGCCGGGTCGCGAGGGCGTCGAGGTAGGCGTTGGCGGCCGCGTATCCGCTCTGTCCGCCGCTGCCCCAGGTGGCGGCGATCGAGGAGTAGAGCACGAACGCGTCGAGGTCCCGGTCACCGAGCAGTGCGTCGAGGTTCGCCGCCCCGGCCGCCTTGGCGCCCAGCATCACGGCGAGCGAGTCGGTGTCGGCGTCGCCGAGAGCCACGCCCTCGGTGAGGCCCGCCGCGTGGAAGACGGACCGGATCGCGGGCCCTGCGGCCTCGATCCGGTCGAGGGCCGACGCGAGGGACGTACGGTCGGCGAGGTCGCAGCCGGCGAACGTGACGGTCACGCCACGCGCTTCCAGCTCCGTACGGAGTTCGAGGGCGCCCGGGGCTTCCTCGCCCCGGCGGCTGACGAGGCCGAGGTGCTGCGCGCCCCGGTCGACCGCCCAGCGCGCCAGCCTGCCCCCCAGCGCCCCGGTGCCACCAGTGATCAGGACCGTGCCCGAGGGCGTCCACCCGGCGTCCGCGCTCCGCGGCGCCAGGGACAGCGACGCGGGAACAAGCCGCCGTCCGAGCAGGGCCCCGCCGCGCACGGCCAACTGGTCCTCGCCATCGGCGCCACCGGCCAGTGCCTCCACCAGCCGGGCGACAGCGCCACCGGCCGGCCGCTCCGGCACATCGACCAGACCGCCCCAGCGCTCCGGCTCCTCCAGCGCGACGACCCGGCCCAGGCCCCAGACGGCGGCCCGTGCCGGATGCGCGAGTTCATCGCCCGCGCCCGCGGACACGGCGCCCGAGGTCACGGACCACACCCTGACCTCCGCCCCGGCATCGGCCAGGGCCTGCATCAGCGTGGTCGTGGCCGTCAGACCGTACGTGAGACCGGGACGCCCCGCGTGCTCCCGCTCGTCCTGGCCGAGGAACGACACCAAGTGCGTCGTACGGCCGGAGGACTCGACGGACTCCGCGAGACGCCCGGCCAGCGCGGCACGGTCCAGATCCCCGGCGTCCAGCCGCAGCCGGGTGACCCGGGCACCGCGCGCCGCCAGCTCCTCGGCGACGGCATCCGCCCAGAGGCCGTCTGCGTCCGCCGGTTCCGGCTCCACGAGCAGCCAGTTCCCGGACACCTCCGTGCTGTTGGCCGGGCCGGTGGGCGTCCAGTCGATCCGGTAACCGAGCCGGTCGACGGCGGCGCCCTCGCTCCGGCGGCGCTGCCACGCGCTCAGGGCTTCCAGGACACGGCCGGGGTCGGCATCGGGTGCGAGCCCGAGCGACTGCGTGAACGCGTCCGGGTCGCCACCCTCGACGATCTCCCAGAACGCGGCGTCCGCGCTGCCTCCGGCGACGGGTTCGCCCGCCCGGAGCTGCGGCCTCGGCCAGTAGCGCTCCCGCTGGAAGGCGTACGTGGGCAGGTCGACGGTGCGGGCGCCGGTCGGGGCGTAGAACGCCGCCCAGTCGACATCCGCCCCGTCCGCCCAGAGCCGGGCGAGCGCGGTGACGGCGGTGGCCGGTTCGGGCTGCTTACGATTCAGCGCCGCCACGGCGAACGCGTCCTCGTTGCTCTCACCGATCGCACCCACAAGGCTCGCGTCGGGGCCCAGCTCCAGGAACCGGGCGACGCCGAGCGCCTTGAGCCGGGTGACCGCGTCGGCGAAGCGGACCGTGCCTCGGACCTGGTCGGCCCAGTAGGCGGCGGTGAACTCGGCGACCGGCTCGGCGGTGAGGGTGGAGACGATCGGGATGCGCGGGATGTCGTACGTCAACTCGCCCGCCGCGTTGGTGAATTCGGCGAGCATCGGGTCCATCAGGGACGAGTGGAAGGCGTGGCTGACCTCCAGCCAACGGCCCTGGCGGTCGGTGAGCTGGGCAGCCACCGCTTCGACGGCCTCGCGCGTGCCGGAGACGACGACCTGGCCGGGGGCGTTCACCGCCGCCACCGAGGCACCCTCCACCAGCAGCGGGGTGACCTCGTCCAGCGTGGCCCGTACCGCCCACATCGCGCCACCCGCCGGCAGCGCCTGCATCAGACCCGCTCGGGCCGCGACCAGCCGGCACGCGTCGGCCAGGGACAGCACCCCGGCGACATGCGCGGCGGCCAGTTCGCCAACGGAGTGGCCGACGAGGTAGTCCGGGCGGACACCCCACGACTCGACCAGCCGGAACAACGCCACCTCAACCGCGAACAGCGCGGGCTGCGCCCAACCGGTGTTCTTCAGGGAATCCGCATCAGCGAACATCACCTCACGCAGGCCCTCGAAGTGCTCACACACCTCGTCCAGGACCGTGGCGAACACCGGGAAGACCTCCGCCAGCTCCCGGCCCATCCCGACCCGCTGACCACCCTGGCCCGAGAAGACAAACCCCGTCAGACCGTCCCGGGCCACGACCGGCGCCAACTGCTCGCCCAGCCGCGTACGCAGCTCGTCCGTGTCTGCGCCAAGGACGACAGTCCGGTGCTCCAGCCCGGCACGGGTCGTCGCCAGCGACAGGCCGACGTCCACCACGCCCAGGCCCTGTGTCCCGGCCGCCAGCCGCCGCGCCTGCTCCGCGACACCGGCCGCCGTCTTGGACGACACCAGCCACGGCACCACGGGCAGCGCGAAGTCCGGGGCCACCGGCTCCCGCGTAAGCTCCGGCGCCTCCTCGATGATCACGTGCGCGTTCGTCCCACTCACGCCGAACGCGGACACACCCGCCCGCCTCGGCCGGTCACCCGGCGACCACTCCCGCGCCCGGTCCAGCAGCTCAACCGCACCCTCCGACCAGTCCACGTGGGACGACGGAGCCCCCACGTGCAAGGACTGCGGCAGAGTCCCGTTCCGCATCGCCAGAATCATCTTCATGACACCCGCGACACCGGCAGCGGCCTGCGTGTGACCGATGTTGGACTTGATCGAACCGAGCCAGAGCGGCTGACCGGCCGGCCGGTCCTGGCCGTACGTGGCCAACAGCGCCTGCGCCTCGATCGGGTCACCCAGCTTCGTACCCGTACCGTGCGCCTCCACCGCATCCACCTCAGCGGCCGACAGACCAGCCGTAGCCAACGCCTGCCGAATCACCCGCTGCTGCGACGGACCATTCGGCGCCGTCAGACCATTCGACGCACCATCCTGATTCACCGCACTGCCCCGCACCACCGCCAGCACCTGGTGGCCCTTGCTGCGGGCATCCGACAGGCGCTCCAGGACCAGAACGCCTACGCCCTCGCCCCAGCCCGTACCGTCCGCATCCTCCGAGAACGCCTTGCACCGACCGTCCCCGGCCAAGCCCCCCTGCTTCTCGAACTCGATGAAGGCCGCAGGCGTGGACATGATCGTCACACCGCCGGCCAGGGCGAGATCGCACTCACCCGACCGCAACGCCTGCGCGGCAAGGTGCATGGCCACCAGCGACGACGAGCACGCCGTATCGATCGTCACCGCCGGACCTTCGAGCCCCAGCGCGTAGGAGACCCGCCCCGACAGCACACTGCCCGAGCTGCCCGTACCGCCGTAACCGTCACCCGACTCACCGGTCAGGCCGAGCAGCGCCGGGTAGTCCTGGCCGTTCGTCCCCGCGAAGACGCCCACCGGGAGTCCGCGCAACGACGAGGGCGCCAGACCGGACTGTTCCAGCGACTCCCACACGACCTCCAGCAGCAACCGCTGCTGCGGGTCCATGGCAAGCGCCTCACGCGGCGAGATTCCGAACAGGCCGGCATCGAAATCCGCCACGCCTTCGACGAACCCGCCGACCCGGGCGTATTCGCCGCCGGCGAGGCCGATCTGTTCCCAGCCACGGTCGGCGGGGAAGCCGCCCAGCGCGTCGGTGCCCTCCGCGAGCAGCCGCCACAGCTCCTCCGGGGAGTTCGCACCACCGGGGAAGCGGCAGCCCATACCCACCACGACCACCGGGTCATCGCCCACGGCCTGGCGCACCGGCACCACACCCGGTGCCGCCGGCTCCTCGTCCGATCCGAAGAGCCGGGACAGCAGTTCGTCGGTCAGTGCCTCGACGGACGGGAAGTCGAAGACCAGCGTCGAGGGCAGCTTCAGCCCCGAGGCCGTGGTCAGAGCGTTGCGGAGTTCCACCGCCATCAGCGAATCGAGGCCCAGGTCGCGGAAGGCCGTGGACACTCCGACGGCCGTCGAGTCCTCGAATCCCAGCACCGTCGAGGCCAGGCCCCGTACGGTCTCCATGAACTTCGCCCGGCGGGCGGCGGGTGCAAGACCGGCGAACCGCTCCTTCAGCTCCCCGGCGGCCGTACGCGGTTCGGTCGTGGTGGTGGTGCTGCGCGGTGCGACCTCGTCCCACAGACGGTTCGCACGCAGCGCGGTCATCCCGGGAACGAAGCGCTCCCAGTCCACATCCGCGACCGTCACACAACCCGACGCCGAACCAAGGACGTTGAGCGCGGTGTCGGGGTCGAGCGGTCGTACGCCGCCACGGTCCATCCGGGCCAGGACGGTGGCGTCGTCCGCCATCCCGCCTTCCGCCCACGGCCCCCACCCGATCGAGGAACCGGCAAGACCCTGCGCACGCCGGTACTCCACCAGCCCGTCCAGCGCCGCATTCGCCGCCGCGTACGCACCCTGCCCCGCACCACCCCACACACCAGCAGCCGACGAGAACAACACGAACGCGTCCAGCTCACGACCCAACGACGCGTGATGGAGGTTCCAGGCTCCTGCTGCCTTGGCGTCCCAGACCCCGGCCACCCGCTCCGGAGTCAGACCGTCAACGACACCGTCGTCCAGGACCGCAGCCGTGTGTACGACCGCCGAGATGTCGAACCGCTCGAAGAGCGCCTCCACCTCCGCCCGCACGGCGACATCACAGGCCACCACGTCGACCTCGGCACCCAGCTCGCGAAGGCCGGCGCACAGCTCTTGCGCGCCTTCGGCTTCCGGGCCGCGCCGGCTGATCAGGACGACATGCTCAGCGCCCCGCTCCGCCGCCCAACGCGCCACCCGGGCACCCAACGCACCCGTACCACCCGTGACCAGCACCGTTCCGGCGGGCGACCAGACCGCATCCCCGGACCGCGCGGGCGCCAGACGACGACCGAGCACCGCCCCGGCCCGCACCGCAACCTCGTCCTCATCCCCGCAACCACCGGCCAGCACCTCAACCAGCCGGCCAACAGCGCCCTGCGCCACCTGATCCGGAACGTCAACGAGACCGCCCCAACGCCCCGGCTCCTCCAGAGCGACAACCCGGCCCAGACCCCACACACCAGCCCGCACCGGACGCGTAACCACATCACCAGGACCCGCCGACACCGCACCCGACGTCACCCACCACACCGGGCAAGCAACCCCCGCGTCGCCCAACGCCTGCACGAGGACAGCCGACGCGGCAACGCCACCCGACCCCGACTCCTCCTGACCCAGGAACGACACCACACGCGCGTAATCCGCGAACTCCCCGAGCCGAGCCGCCAGCGCCGAACGATCCAGATCGCCGGACTCCAGCCGCAACCGAGTGACCTGCCCACCCCGCCCCGTCAGCTCCTCAGCAAGCGCATCCGCCCACGACGCATCCTCAGCACCGGCCGGCTCAACAATCAGCCAGCCACCACCCGACACATCAACAACCGCAGACCGCAACGGAGCCCAGGACACCTCGTAACGCAGCCGGTCACTCGCCTCACGCTCCCGACGAACCCTCGGCCAGAAACGCTGGTGCTGGAAGGCGTACGTCGGCAGGTCAACGGCCTCGGCCCCGGTGGGCGCGAAGAACGCCGCCCAGTCCACAGAGCCGCCCTCCGCCCAGAACCGGGTCAGCGCGGTCACCGCCGTAGGTCCTTCGGGCTTGTCCCTGCGCAGCAGCGAAACGGCGAACACCGCGTCGTCGCTCGCCTCGCCCACGGCCCCGACCAGGGAGGCATCCGGCCCCAGCTCGACCAGACGCGTGACGCCCAGCGCCTTCAGCCGGGTGATGGCGTCGGCGAAACGGACCGTGCCCCGGACCTGGTCCACCCAGTACGCCGCGCTGAACTCCTCGGTCAACTCACCCGTCAACGTCGACACGATCGGGATGTCCGGGGTGCCGTACGTCAACTCACTGGCAACAGAGCCGAATTCGGCCAGCATCGGGTCCATCAGGTGCGAGTGGAACGCGTGGCTGACGTCCAGCCAACGCCCCTGTCGGTCGCCGAGCTGGGCGGCCACCGCTTCGACGGCCTCGCGGGTGCCGGAGACGACAACCTGGCCGGGGGCGTTCACCGCTGCTATCGAGGCACCGTCGGTCAGTAGCGGGGTGACCTCGTCGGGGGTGGCCCGTACCGCCCACATCGCACCGCCGGCCGGCAGCGCCTGCATCAGACCCGCTCGGGCCGCGACCAGCCGGCACGCGTCGGCCAGGGGCAGGACCCCGGCGACGTGCGCGGCGGCCAGCTCACCCACCGAGTGGCCGACCAGGTAGTCCGGCCGCACCCCCCACGACTCCACCAGCCGGAACAACGCCACCTCGACCGCGAACAACGCCGGCTGCGCCCAACCCGTGTTCTTCAACGCCTCCGCGTCACCGAACATCACCTCACGCAGGCCATCGAAATGCCCACACACCTCATCCAGCGCCGCCGCGAACACCGGGAACGCCTCCGCCAGCTCCCGGCCCATCCCGACCCGCTGACCGCCCTGACCCGAGAACACGAACCCGGTCAGACCGCCACGGGCCGCCACGGGTGCGAGCTGCTCGCCCAGTCGTGCGCGCAGTTCCTCCGTGTCCGCGCCAAGGACGACGGCTCGGTGCTCCAGGGCGGCCCGGGTCGTCGCCAGCGACAGGCCGACATCGGCCGCGTCCAGACCCTCCACCCCGGCCGTCAGCCGGCGCACCTGCTCCGCGACACCGGCCGCCGTCTTGGACGACACCAGCCACGGCACCACGGGCAGCGCGAAGTCCGGGGCCACCGGCTCCGGCGCGTCGTCCGGTGCCTCCTCGGCGGCCGGCGGCTCCTCGATGATCACGTGGGCGTTCGTCCCGCTCACGCCGAACGCGGACACACCCGCCCGCCTCGGCCGGTCACCGGGCGCCCAGTCCCGCGCCCGGTCCAGCAGCTCGACCGCGCCCTCCGACCAGTCCACGTGGGACGACGGCGTCTGCGCGTACAGGGTCTTCGGCAGCGTCTCGTTCCGCATCGCGAGGACCATCTTCATGACACCCGCGACACCGGCAGCGGCCTGCGTGTGCCCGATGTTCGACTTCACCGAACCCAGCCACAACGGCTGGTCCACAGGCCGGTCCTGGCCGTACGTGGCGAGGAGCGCCTGCGCCTCGATCGGGTCGCCCAGCTTCGTGCCCGTGCCGTGCGCCTCCACCGCGTCGACATCGGCCGACGACAGGCGGGCGTTCGCGAGGGCCGCCCGGATGACGCGCTGCTGGGAGGGGCCGTTCGGGGCGGTGAGGCCGTTGGACGCGCCGTCCTGGTTCACCGCGCTGCCGCGTACCACCGCCAGGATCCGGTGGCCGTTGCGCTGGGCGTCGGACAGGCGCTCCAGGACCAGGACGCCCACGCCCTCGCCCCAGCCCGTACCGTCCGCGTCGTCCGAGAACGCCTTGCACCGGCCGTCCCCGGCCAGGCCCCCCTGCCGCTCGAACTCCACGAACGCGCCGGGTGTCGACATGATCGCGGCGCCGCCGGTCAGGGCGAGTTCGCACTCGCCCGCGCGAAGGGACTGCGCTGCCAGGTGGAGTGCGACCAGCGAGGAGGAGCAGGCCGTGTCCACGGTCACCGCCGGGCCTTCGAGGCCCAGGGCGTACGAGATGCGGCCGGACAGGACGCTGCCGGCGCTGCCGGTCATGATGTAGCCGTCGACGCCCTCGTCGGCGCCGAGCAGGATGTCGTAGCGGGACGGGGAGCCGCCCATGAAGACGCCGACCTTCTCGCCCTTCGTGGACATCGGCGCTATGCCCGCACGCTCCAGCGACTCCCACACGACCTCAAGGAGCAGCCGCTGCTGCGGGTCCATGGCAAGGGCCTCACGCGGCGAGATCCCGAACAGGGGGGCGTCGAAGTCGCCCACGCCCTCCAGGAATCCGCCCTGCGTCTCGGGGCCGACCCCGGGCAGGGTCAGGTCCCAGCCGCGGTCGCGTGGCACGGGGGACATGGCGTCCACCCCGTCCGCGACGAGCTGCCACAGGTCTTCGGACGAGCGGACCCCGCCCGGGAACCGGCAGTTCATCGCGATGATCGCGATAGGTTCCCGGGCCGCGTCCTCCACTTCACGGAGCCGCTTGCGGGTCTCGTGAAGGTCGGCCGTCGTCCACTTGAGATAGTCGCGAAGCTTGTCCTCGTTCACCGTACGGACCGTCTCCTGTTGGCGTCGCCACGGGAGACGGTAGCTTCGGCTTTCGCTCAGGAAGACTTACCGAACTCCCTGTGGATGAATTCGAACAGCTCGTCGTCAGTCGCTGTCTCCAACTTGCGGGTTACGGGCACCTCGTCATCCACGGTCTGCCTGTCCCCCAGCGCCGACAGTAGGCTGCGCAGCCGCGCTTGAACGGCGTCGAGGTCTTGGTCTGGGGAAAGAGCTGAAATTCCGGCTTCAATCTTGTCCAGCTCCTGAAGAACTGCCTGGTCCGGCGAGAGCTGTTCGGGCTGCTCGCCGAGGAGCCCGGTGCGCAGCCTTCCGACGAGGTCCAGGGCCGTGGGGTGGTCGAAGACCAGCGTCGCGGGCAGCTTCACGCCCGTCGCCGCCGTCAGCCGGTTGCGCAGCTCCACCGAGGTCAGCGAGTCGAACCCGAGGCTCTTGAAGGGCCGGTCGACCTCGATGGCGTCGGCCTCGTCGTGGCCCAGTACGGCGGCGACGGCGGAGCGTACGAGTCCGAGCAGGGCCGCGTCCCGTTCCGCCGCCACCATGGAGCGCAGCCGGTCGGCGAAGTCCGCGTCCGGCTGGGCGGGCGCGGCGGAGCCGGGTTCGTCGTCCGCGGCGGGCCGGCCGGTCGGCAGCTCGGTGAGGAGCGGCCGGGGCCGGGCGGCGGTGAAGCCGGTCGCGAAGCGCGGCCAGTCGATGTCGGCGACGGTGAGCAGCGTCTCGTCGTGCTCCAGGGCCTGGCGCAGTGCGGCGACGGCCCGTTCCGGGGCCATGGCGTTGACGCCCCGGCGGCGCAGCTGTTCCTCGGCCGCCGGGTCGGCGGCCATGCCGCTGCCGGCCCAGGCGCCCCAGGCGACGGAGGTCGCGGTGCGGCCGCGCGCCCTGCGGGACTGGGCCAGGGCGTCGAGTGCGGCGTTCGCGGCGGCGTAGGCGGCCTGGCCGCCGCTGCCCCAGACGCCGGCGTTGGACGAGAACAGCACGAACGCGTCCAGGTCGGCCTCGTCGAAGAACTCGCCGAACAGTTCGTCCAGATGGGTCGCGCCCAGGGTCTTCGCGGCGAGCACGTCCGCGCACTCGGCGAGGCTCATCTCGGGGAGCGGGGTGGCCTGGACGACTCCGGCGGCGTGGACGACGGTACGGATGCGCAGGCCGTCGTCGCGCAGTTCGGCCAGCAGGGCGGCCAGCGCGGCCCGGTCCGCGACATCGCAGGCGGCGATGGTCACGCGGGCGCCCAGCTCGGTCAGCTCCTTGCGGAGTTCCTCGGCGCCGGGTGCGTCGGGTCCCCGGCGGCTGGTGAGCACGAGGTGCCCGGCGCCGGATTCGGCCAGCCAGCGGGCGACGCGGGCGCCGAGTCCACCGGTTCCCCCGGTGATGAGGGCGGTGTCCCGGGGCTCCCAGGCCCGTGCGGGCGGGGTGTCGCCGAGCGGCGCCGGTACCAGCCGTCGTACGAGGACGCCTTGGCGGCGCACCGCGATCTGGTCCTCGTCGCCGCTGTCGGCCAGCACCTGGCGCAGCCGCTCCGCTTCGGGAACTTCGGGCCCGTCGAGTGCGGCGGGCAGGTCGATCAGGCCGCCCCAGCGGTCGGCCTGCTCCAGGCCGATGACCCGGCCCAGGCCCCAGATCTGCCGGCCGGCGGTGTCGGTGAGCCGGTCGGCGGGGACGGCCAGTTCGGCGGCGCGGGTCAGCAGCCACAGGGGCGCGTCGCCGTCCGTGTCGGTGAGCGCCTGGGCGAGTCGCAGGGTCGCGGCGACGCCCGCGGGTGCCGAGGGGTGCTCCGGGTGGGGGCGTACGTCGGTGCCGAGCAGGGAGACGATGCCGCGCAGGGGCCCGGATTCCGTCTGGTGGGTGCGCAGCAGTGCGGCGAGCATGTCACGGGTCGACGCGGCCGTGTCGACGGTCACGGTCCGCAGGGTGACGCCGGGGGCCGCTGCCAGGGCCCGGCCGACCGTTTCGCACCAGGCCGCGACCTCGCTGACGGCCGCGCCGGGGAGCGCGGGGGTGAGCAGGAGCCAGGTGCCGGACAGGCGCGCGGGCCGCTGCTCAGGGAGCGGGCGCCACACGGCGCGGTAGCGCCAGGCGTCCAGCTCCGCGGCGTCCCGCCGGGTGCGTCGCCAGGCGGACAGCTGCGGCAGCACCTCGCCGAGTGCGGCGGCCCCGATGCCGAGGGTGTCGGCGAGGGCGTCGGTGTCCTGCTGCTCGACAGCCGTCCAGAACGTGTCGTCGACCGGGTCGGCGGCGGCCCTCCGCGGGGCGGCCGTTGCCGGGCGCGGCCAGTAGCGGCGGTGCTGGAAGGCGTACGTCGGCAGCTCCACCCGGGCGGCTTCGCCGTCCTGGGAGCCCGCGGTGACCGCGTACCGGTCGATGTCCATGCCGGAGCAGTACGCCTCGGCGAGCGAGGTCGCGAACCGGCGCGGGCCGCCGTCGTCGCGGCGCAGCGAACCGCCGACGAAGACCTGCCCGCCGGCCGGTGCGCCGTCCGCCAGGTCGTCCACGGTCTCCCGGACGGGGACGGTCAGGACGGGGTGCGGGCTCATCTCCAGGAAGCCTCGGTGGCCCTGCCCGGCGAGGGCGCGTACGGCGGGGTCGAGCATCACGGGGCGGCGCAGGTTGTGGAACCAGTAGGCGGCGTCCATCTCTTCGCCTTCGATCCACTCGCCGGTGACGGTGGACAGCATGGGAATCGTGGGGCGCTGCGGATGAATCGGGCGGAGCGCCGCGCGGACCTCCTCCTCGATGCGGTCGACGTGGGCGCTGTGCGAGGCGTAGTCGACGGGGATGCGCCTGGCCCGTATGCCGTTGCTCTCGCAGTGGGCCAGCAGTTCGTCCAGGGCGTCCACGTCGCCGGAGATCACCACGGACGCGGGTCCGTTGACCGCGGCGACCGAGCAGCGTCCGTCGTATCCGGCGACCAGGTCGGCGGCGGGTTCGGGGGCGAGCATCACGGAGACCATGCCGCCGCTTCCGGCGAGTGCGGTCAGGGCGCGGCTGCGCAGGGCGACGACCCGGGCGGCGTCGCTCAGGGAGAGCGCGCCGGCCACGCAGGCGGCGGCGATCTCGCCCTGGGAGTGCCCGATCACGGCGTGCGGGCGGACCCCGCAGGACTGCCAGAGTTCCGCGAGGGAGACCATCACCGCGAACAGCACGGGCTGGACCACGTCCACCCGGTCGTACCCGGGGGCCCCGGGCGCACCGCGCAGTACGTCGGTCAGTCTCCAGTCCACGTGCGCGGCGAGCGCCTCCTCGCACTCGGCGAGTTTCGCGGCGAACACCGGGGAGGACGCGGCCAGTTCGGTGGCCATGCCGGCCCACTGGGCGCCCTGTCCCGGGAAGACGAACACGGTCCTGCCGGGCGAGCCGGCCGTCGCGGTGACGACGTGGGCGGCCTCCCGGCCGTCGGCGAGCGCGGTCAGACCGGCCACCAGCTCGTCGGGGCCGGTGCCGATGACGGCGGCGCGGCGGTCGAGCGCCGCGCGGGTGGTGGCCAGGGCCCGCGCCACGGCCGCGGGGGCCGGTGCGTCCGGGCCGGTGGCGCCGGACAGCAGCCGGGTGGCCTGGTCGGCGAGCGCCTGCGGGGTCTTGCCGGACAGGGTCCACAGCACCGCGTCCGAGAACGGGGCGGTGCGGGGGGCTTCGTCCGGGTCCGGGAGTGCGGGCTCGGGTGCCTGCTCCAGGATGACGTGGGCGTTGGTGCCGCTGACGCCGAAGGCCGAGACCCCGGCGCGGCGCGGTCGGCCGAGGTCGGGCCAGGCGCGCTGCTCGGTGAGGAGCCGTACGCCCCCGCCCGGCGCGCTCTCCCAGTCGACGTGCGAGGTGGGGGCGGACACGTGGAGGGTCTTCGGCAGGGTGGCGTGCCGCAGCGCCAGGACGGTCTTGATGACTCCGGCGACTCCGGCCGCCGCCTGGGTGTGCCCGATGTTCGACTTGAGCGATCCCAGCCACAGCGGGCGGTCGTCGGGCCGGTCCTGCCCATAGGTGGCGAGGAGCGCCTGCGCCTCGATCGGGTCGCCCAGTGTGGTGCCCGTGCCGTGCGCCTCCACCGCGTCCACGTCCTGCGGGGTGAGGCGGGCGGCGGCCAGCGCCTGGCGGACGACGCGCTGCTGGGCGGGGCCGCTGGGTGCGCTGAGGCCGTTCGACGCGCCGTCCTGGTTGACGGCGGTGCCACGGATCACGGCGAGCACGGGGTGCCCCTTGCGACGCGCTTCGGACAGGCGTTCCACCATGACGACGCCCGCGCCCTCGCCCCAGCCGGTGCCGTCGGCGTCCTCGGAGAACGCCTTGCAGCGGCCGTCGGGCGACAGCGCGCGCTGCCGGCTGAACTCCACGAACGCGCCGGGGGTGCTCATCACGGACGCGCCCGCCACCAGCGCGGCGCTGCACTCCCCGGCCCGCAGCGCCTGGCAGGCCAGGTGCAGGGCGACCAGGGAGGCGGAGCAGGCGGTGTCCACGGTCATGGCCGGGCCCTCCAGCCCGAACGTGTACGAGATCCGGCCCGAGAACACGCTCGCGGAGCTGCCGGTGGCGACGTAACCGGCGACGTTCTCCTCGGAGTTGTACAGGGCCACCGGGTAGTCCTGGCCGTTGGTGCCGGCGAACACGCCGATGCGGCTGCCCCGTACGGAACGCGGGTCGATGCCGGCCCGCTCGAACGCCTCCCAGGAGCATTCGAGGAGGAGGCGCTGCTGCGGGTCCATCGCCAGCGCCTCGCGCGGGTTGATGCCGAACAGGTCGGCGTCGAAGTCCGCCACCCCGTGCAGGAAGCCGCCCTCCCGCGCGTACGAAGTCCCTTCGTGGGCGGGGTCCGGGTGGTACAGGCCGGCGGTGTCCCAGCCCCGGTCCTCGGGGAACGGGCCGATGCCGTCCGCCCCGTCGGTGAGCAGCCGCCACAGCTCCTCGGGGGTGCGGATGCCGCCGGAGAACCGGCAGCTCATGCCGACCACGGCGATCGGTTCGTCGTCGGCCACGGCCGCCGGGAGGAGGCTGTCGTCGGGGGCGTCGTCGGCTCCGGTCAGCTCCTGGAGGAGGTGGCGGGCGAGCGCGTCGGCGTTGGAGTGGTCGTAGACGAGGGTGGCGGGCAGGACGAGGCCGGTGAGTGCGGCGAGCCGGCCGCGCAGGTCCAGGGCGAGCAGCGAGTCGAAGCCCAGTGCCGAGAACGCGGCCTCCGGTTCGACGGCGGCGGCGGACTCGTGCCCCAGCACCTCGGCGGTCTGTGCGCGCACCGCGTCCAGCAGGGCGGCGTGCCGGGCGGGCTCGGGCAGGGCGAGCACCTCGCGGCGCAGCGTCGGTGCGTCGTCCGCCGGGTCTGCGGCGGTGTCCGCCGGTCCGCCCAGTTCCGCGAGGAGACCGCGGGGCCGGCCGGCGGACAGCCGCGCCCAGTCGGCGTCGGCGATGACCGAGCAGGGCGTGGCGGCGGTCAGGGCGTGCTCCAGCGCGGCCAGTGCGGCGGGGGCGTCCATCGGGTTGAGCCCGGTGTGCCGCATCCGCTCGGCGAGGCCGTCGTCGGCGGCCATGCCGTCACCGGCCCAGGGGCCCCAGGCGACCGAGAGCGCGGGCCGGCCGGAGCGCCGGCGCGTCTCGGCCAGTGCGTCCAGGTAGGCGTTGGCCGCCGCGTAGCCCGCCTGGCCGACGGCGCCCAGGGTGCCGGCCAGCGAGGAGAACAGGACGAAGGCGGCGGGTTCCCGCTCGCCGAGCAGCTCGTCCAGATGTGTGGCCGCGGCGGCCTTCGCCGCCCACATGCCGTCCAGCTGACGGCGGGTCATCGTGTGCAGCAGCCCGTCGTCGACCACCCCGGCGGCGTGCACGACGCCGTCGATACGGACGCCGTCGCTTTCGAGTCCGCCGAGCAGCGCGGCGAGCGCGTCCCGGTCGGAGACGTCGCAGGCCGCGAGGGTGACGCGGATTCCGGTCCCGGCCAGTTCGTCGCGCAGTGCGGCCGCGCCGGGCGCGTCCGGCCCGCGACGGCCGACGAGTACGAGGTGCTGGGCGCCGTGCCCGGCCAGCCACCGGGCGACATGCGCGCCCAGCGCTCCCGTACCTCCGGTGACCAGGACGGTGCCGCCCAGCGGCGGAGCGCCCGTGTCACCGGCCGGGCGGGCGGCGCGCTCCAGGCGCCGCGCGGAGATGCCCGCGGAGCGGATGGCGATCTCGTTCTCGCCGGTTGTCCCGGCCAGCAGCCCGGCCAGCCGTTCGAGGTCCCGTGCGGAGGGCTGTTCCGGCAGGTCGACCAGTCCGCCCCAGCGGTCGGGGTGTTCCAGCGCGGCCACCCGCCCCAGGCCCCAGACGGCAGCCTGCTCGGGGTCCGGAGCCGCGTCGGCGTCCCCGGTGGCGACGGCGCCGCTGGTGACGCACCACAGCGGCGCGCTGACCGAGGCCTCGCCGAGCCCGCGCACCACGTCCGCGAGCCAGCCGGCCCGAGCCGGTCCGGTCCCCGCGGCGCCTGTCGGCAGGCAGACGACCCCGGCGGCTTCGGTGTACGCGCGAAGCAGTTCCGCCGGGTCGGTGTCCGGGGCGAGGGCGACCTGTTCGGGCTGCGCACCGTGGGCCCGCAGCCCTTCGGCGAGCGCGGCGGCGAACGGGTCGCCGTCCTCGGGCGCCAGCAGCAGCCAGCGTCCGGCGAGCCGGCCTTGCCGTTCGGTGATCCGGCGCCAGACGACCTGGTGGTTCCAGCCGTCCCCGGCCCCGGAGGGTTCCGCGCCGAGCCAGTAGCGCCGGCGCTGGAAGGCGTACGTGGGCAGGTCCGTGATCCGTGCTCCGGCCGGGGCGAAGAACGCCTCCCAGTCGGCCTCCGCGCCGGCCGCCCACAGGTGGGCGAGGGCGGTGACGGCGGTGACGGGCTCCGGCTTGTCCCGGCGCAGCAGCGAGACCACCGAAGCGGCCTCCTCGTACGTCTCCTGGACGGCCCCGACCAGGCTCGCGTCCGGCCCGAGTTCCACGAAGCGGGTCACGCCCAGGGTCTTCAGCCGGGTGACGGCGTCGGCGAACCGCACCGTGCCCCGGACCTGGTCCGCCCAGTAGGCCGCCGAGAAGTCCGTGATCTGCTCGCCGGTCAGCGTCGACACGATCGGGATGCGCGGGCTCTCGTACGTCACCTCACCTGCCGCAGAGGTGAATTCGGCGAGCATCGGGTCCATCAGGTGCGAGTGGAAGGCGTGGCTGACGTCGAGCCGGCGGCCCTTCCGGTCGGCGAGTTGCGCGGCCACCGCTTCGACGGCCTCGCGCGTGCCGGAGACGACGACCTGCCCGGGGGCGTTGACCGCCGCGACGGAGGCGCCGTCCACCAGCAGCGGGGTGACCTCGTCGGGGGTCGCCCGTACCGCCCACATCGCACCGCCGGCCGGCAGCGCCTGCATCAGTCCCGCTCGGGCCGCGACCAGCCGGCACGCGTCCGCCAGGGACAGCACCCCGGCGACATGCGCGGCGGCCAGCTCACCCACCGAGTGGCCGGCCAGGTAGTCCGGGCGGACCCCCCACGACTCGACCAGCCGGAACAACGCCACCTCGACCGCGAACAGCGCGGGCTGCGCCCAGCCCGTGTTCTTCAGGGAATCCGCATCCGTGAACATCACCTCGCGCAGCGGCCGGTCCAGCAGCCCGTCGAAGTGCGCGCACACCTCGTCCAGCGCGTCCGCGAACACCGGATGGGCAGCCGCCAGCTCCCGGCCCATGCCGACGCGCTGACCGCCCTGGCCGGAGAACACGAAGCCGGTCAGGCCGTCACCGGCCGTCGCCGTCACCGTGCCCGGCGTCGGCTCACCGGCGGCCAACGCCCCGAGTCCCGCGAGGAGTTCGTCCACGTCGCCGCCGAGCACGACCGCCCGGTGCTCCAGGGCCGCACGGGTCGTCGCCAGGGACAGACCCACGTCCGCCGCGCCCGACTCCGCGACCCCGGTCCGCAGCCGGCCGGCCTGGGCCACGACGCCCTCGCGGGTCCGGGCCGAGACCAGCCACGGCACGACCGGCAGCGGGTCCTCGTCCCGGACGGGTTCCGGTTCGGCGGGCGCCTCTTCGAGGATCACGTGCGCGTTGGTGCCGCTGATGCCGAAGGCGGAGACACCGGCCCGCCTCGGCCGGTCGCCGGCAGGCCACTCGCGCGCCTCCGCAAGCAGTTCGACCGCGCCCGCCGACCAGTCCACGTGCGACGACGGCGTACCGACGTGCAAGGACCGAGGCAGGGTCTCGTGGCGCATCGCGAGGACCATCTTCATGATGCCCGCGACGCCTGCGGCGGCCTGTGTGTGGCCGAGGTTCGACTTCACCGAACCCAGCCACAGCGGCCGGTCGTCGGGCCGGTCCTGGCCGTAGGTGGCGAGCAGCGCCTGCGCCTCGATCGGGTCGCCCAGCCTGGTGCCCGTGCCGTGCGCCTCCACCGCGTCGACCTCGGCGGCCGAGACGCCGGCCGTGGCCAGCGCCTGCCGGATGACGCGCTGCTGGGCGGGGCCGCTGGGCGCGCTCAGGCCGTTCGACGCGCCGTCCTGGTTGGTGGCGGTGCCGCGCACGACGGCCAGCACCCGGTGGCCGTTGCGCCGGGCGTCCGAGAGCCGTTCCAGGACGAGCACCCCCGCGCCCTCGCCCCAGCCGGTGCCGTCGGCGTCCTCGGAGAACGCCTTGCAGCGGCCGTCGGTCGCCAGACCGCCCTGGCGGCTGAACTCGGTGAAGCTGTCGGGTGTGACCAGCACGGCCACACCGCCCGCGAGGGCCATCGTGGACTCGCCGGAGCGCAGCGACTGGGCCGCCCAGTGCAGCGCGACCAGGGAGGAGGAGCAGGCGGTGTCGAGGGTGACCGCCGGGCCCTCAAGCCCGAGGGTGTAGGCGACCCGGCCCGAGACGACGCTCGTGGCGTTGCCGACGAGGAGGTGCCCCTTGACCTCTTCGGGGACGGACGGCAGCCCGGTGCCGTATCCCATGCCGTTGCAGCCGATGAAGACGCCCGTACGGCTGCCGCGCACCGACGACGGGTCGATGCCGGCGTGTTCGAAGGCCTCCCAGGCCGTTTCGAGCAGCAGCCGCTGCTGCGGGTCGGTGGCCAGGGCCTCGCGCGGGCTCATGCCGAAGAAGCCGGCGTCGAAGTCGATCGCGTCGTGGACGAACCCGCCCTCGCGGACCCCGCCGATGTCGGACGGCCAGCCCCGGTCGGACGGCAGCGGCGACAGCGCGTCCGTACCGGCGGCGAGCAGCGCCCAGAAGTCCTCGGGCGAGCGGATGTCGCCCGGGTAGCGGCAGCCCATGCCGACGATGGCGATCGGCTCGTCGGCCGCCGCCCGGCCGCCGGCCGGTGTGCCGGTGTCCTGTGCGGCGCTCACGTCGCCGACGAGTTCCGTATGGAGGAAGGAGGCGAGCAGCCGGGGCTGGGCGTGGTCGAAGACCAGGGTGGCGGGGAGCCGGAGGCCGGTGGCGGCGTTCAGCCGGTTGCGCAGTTCCAGGGCGGTGAGCGAGTCGAAGCCCAGCTCGCGGAAGGCGCGGTCCTGCTCGATGGCGTCACCGTTCGCGTGGCCGAGCACCGCGGCGGCGTGGGCGCGCACGAGGTCCAGCAGTTCGCGCTGTTGCTCCGCCGGGGTCAGGGCGGCCAGCCGGCGGCGCAGTGTGTCGTCGGCCCGGTCCTCTCCCGTCTCCGGCTGCCCGGCCGCCAGGGCCTTCGCGGCCTCGGGGAGTTCGTCGAGCAGCGGGCGGGGGCGGGCCGAGGCGAAGGCGGGGGCGAACCGCTCCCAGTCCATGTCGGCCACGACCGCGGCGGTCTCCTCGCGCTCGACGGCGGCGAGCAGCGCGGCGAAGGCGGAGGCGGGCGGCATCGGCCGGATGCCCCGGTCGCCCAGGTGGCGGGCCATGGTGTCGTCGGCCGCCATGCCCGCGCCGCCCCAGGCGCCCCAGGCGATGGAGGTCGCGACCCGGCCGCGCGAGCGCCGGTCGTGGGCGAGCGCGTCGAGGTGCGCGTTGGCGGCCGCGTAGACCGCCTGGCCGCCGCTGCCCCAGACACCCGCGCTGGAGGAGAACAGCACGAACGCGTCCAGCGGCCGGTCGCCGAGCAGGTCGTCCAGGTGGGTGGCGCCGAGCGTCTTCGCCGCCAGGACGTTCGCGAGGTCCGTGGGGCCGTGCTCGGCCAGCGGTGCGAACTCACCGACGCCCGCCGCGTGCACGACCGCCGTCAGCGGATGCGCGTCGGGCACCAGGTCCAGTACCCGGGCGAGAGCCGTACGGTCCGCGACATCGCAGGCGGCGAGCGTGACGCCCACGCCCTGCGCGGTCAGCTCGTCGTGGAGTTCCGTCGCCCCGGGCGCGTCGGCACCGCGCCGGCCGGCCAGGATCAGGTGGTCGACGCCCTCGGCCGCGAGCCACCGGGCGAGTTCCGCGCCGATCCCGCCGGTACCGCCGGTCACCAGCGCGGTGCCGTGCGGCCGCCAGCGGCGGGCCCGTGCGTCCTCGGGCCTGGCGTGCACGAGGCGTCGTACGAAGGAGCCGGACGCGCGCACCGCGATCTGGTCCTCGGAGCCGTCGGCCAGCGCGGCGGCGAGCCGCTCGGCGCCCCGGGCGTCGAGGAGTTCGGGCAGGTCGACCAGCCCGCCCCAGCGGTCCGGGTGCTCAAGTCCGACGACCCGGCCTAGCCCCCAGACGGCTGCCTGCCGCACGCTGCGCTGCGGGTCGGACGAACCGATGCCGACCGCGCCGCGCGTGGCGAGCCACAGCGGTGCGGCGATGTCCGCGTCACCGAGCGCCTGGACCAGCGCGACCGTGGCCGCAAGACCGGCCGGCACGGCGGGCTGCCCGGGGAGCGGGCGTTCGTCGAGCGCCACGAGGGACAGCACCCCGGCCGGCTCCGGCACGAGGGCGCGCAGCCGCTCGGCGATGACCTGCCGTTCGGCACCGTCGTCCGGCTGCACCAGGGTGTGGACGTCGGCCCCGTGCGTACGCAGGGCGTCGAGGAGCGCGGCGGTGTGCTCGGTGCCCGCCTCGCTCTCCGGCAGGACCACCAGCCACGACCCGGTCAGTTCGGGCCGCCCGTCGCCGGTGCGCCAGGGGCGCCACTTCACCTCGTAGCGCCAGGAGTCGGTGGTGTCCTGCTCACGCTGCTTGCGCCGCCAGTCGGCGAGCGCGGGCAGCAGCGAATCGATGACCGATGCCTCGGCGTCCAGCGTGCCGGCCAGCGCGTCCGTGTCGGCCCGCTCGACGGCCGCCCAGAACTCCCGGTCGGCGGCTGTCCCCTCGGCGGTGCCGGCGGAGTCGTCGGTGCTGAACTCCGGCCAGTACGGCTGGCGTTGGAAGGCGTACGTGGGCAGATCGACGAGGCCGGGACGGGCCTCGGGGAAGGCGGTCGTCCAGTCGACGTCCACACCGTGGACCCACAGCTCGGCGACACCGGCCAGGAACCGGTCCAGACCGCCGTCATCGCGTCGCAGGGAACCGGTGACCACACTCTCGTCCGCGATCTCCTCGACTGCGGCCGACAGCACCGGGTGCGAGGAAACCTCCACGAACACCCCGTACCCCTCGGCCGCCAACTTCTCGATGGCCTCGGCGAAACGCACCCGGGAACGGAGATTGGTCACCCAATAGCCGGCGTCCATGCCGGACCCGTCGATGAACTCACCCGTCACCGTCGACAGCAGCGGAATCGTGCCCGCACGCGGAGTGACACCCGCCAGACTTGCGGTCAGCTCGTCATGCAGTACATCCATGGCAGGCGAGTGCGAGGCGTAATCCACCGCGATACGGCGCGCCCGGAATCCCAGCTCCACACACCTGGCAACGGCCTCCTCAACCGCCTCGACCTCACCCGAGATCACCACCTGCGAAGGACCATTCACGGCGGCCACCGACACCCGGCCGTCCCAGGCGGAAAGAATCTCCTCCACCTGAGCCACCCCGGCGCCGACCGACGCCATCGTCCCGCCCCCGCTGGCCAGGCCCGCAATCGCCTGACTGCGCACACAGACCACCCGCAGCGCATCCTCCAGCGACAACGCCCCCGCCACATACGCGGCAGCGATCTCACCCTGCGAATGCCCCACCACGGCGGACGGCACCACACCGAACGACCGCCACACCGCAGCCAGACCCACCATCACCACAAACGAAGCGGGCTGAACCACATCAACCCGCTCAAGGGACCCAGCCCCACGCAGAACATCCGTAACCGACCAGTCCACCAGCCCCGCCATCGCGGCCTCACACTCGGCCACAACCCCCGCGAACACCGGAGACTCCTCCAGCAACCGGGCACCCATCGACACCCACTGCGCCCCCTGACCAGGGAACACAAACACCGACCGGCCCACCGGACCAGCAACACCGGAGACGACGTGCCCCGACGGCTCACCCGCCGCCAACGCGCCCAGCCCGGCCCCGTACGAACCCACCGCCACAGCCCGGTGCTCGAACCGCGCACGCGTCGTCGCCAGCGACCACCCCACCGACACCGGATCAGCATCGGTCAGGCCATCCAGCGCGCCCGCCTGACCCCGCAGGGCCTCCGCACTGCGCCCCGACAGAATCCACGGCACCGCCGCAGGCACCGGGGCCACCGGCTCGGCCGTCTCCGGTTCCTCGGGCGCCTCCTCCAGGATCACGTGGGCGTTCGTCCCGCTCATCCCGAACGCCGACACACCCGCACGCCTCGGCTGCTCACCACGCGGCCAGTCCCGCGCCTCGGCCAGCAGCTCCACCGCACCCGACGACCAGTCCACATGGGACGAAGGCGTGCCCACGTGCAGCGACTTCGGCAGCACACCGTGCCGCAGCGCCTGGACCATCTTGATCACGCCCGCAACGCCCGCGGCGCCCTGCGCGTGACCGATGTTGGACTTGATCGAGCCCAGCCACAGCGGCTGACCGGCGGGCCGTTCCTGGCCGTAGGTCGCCAGCAGCGCTTCGGCCTCGATGGGGTCACCGAGGGTCGTGCCCGTGCCGTGCGCCTCCACCGCGTCCACGTCCGCGGGGGTCAGCCCGGCATTGGTGAGTGCCTGGCGGATCACGCGCTGCTGGGCGATGCCGCTCGGGGCGGTGAGGCCGTTGGACGCGCCGTCCTGGTTCGTGGCGGTGCCCCGGACGACGGCCAGCACGCGGTGACCGTTGCGCCGGGCGTCCGAAAGGCGTTCCACCAGGAGCAGGCCGACGCCCTCGCTCCACGCCGTACCGTCGGCGTCGTCCGAGAACGGCTTGCACCGGCCGTCCGGGGCCAGTCCGCGCTGGCGGCTGAACTCGCGGAAGGTGGAAGGGCTCGTCATCAGCTGGGCGCCGCCGGCCAGGGCCAGCGAGCATTCCCCGGAACGCAGGGACTGCACGGCCAGGTGCAGCGCCACCAGGGAGGTCGAGCAGGCGGTGTCCACGGTCACCGCGGGGCCTTCGAGGCCCAGGACATAGGCGATGCGGCCGGAGGCGACGCTCGTGGCGACCCCGGTGGCGAGGTAGCCCTCGGTGTCGATGCCCGACTCGTGGACGAAGGGCCCGTAGTCCTGGCCGGTGGCTCCGGTGAAGACGCCCGTGGCGGTCCCGCGCAGGGTCGCCGGGGAGATCCGGGCGCTCTCCAGCGTCTCCCAGGCGACCTCCAGAAGGAGCCGCTGCTGCGGGTCCATCGCGAGGGCCTCGCGCGGGCTGATGCCGAAGAAGCCGGCGTCGAACCGGTCGGCGTCGTGCAGGAAGCCGCCCTGGGTGACATAGGTGGTGCCGCGCCGGTCGGGGTCCGGGTCGAAGAGCGAGTCGAGTTCCCAGCCGGGCCGGTCCGGGAACGGCGAGATCGCGTCCTCGCCCGCGGTGAGGAGCTGCCACAGCCGCTCGGGGCTGTCGACGTCGCCGGGGAGCCGGCAGCCCATGCCCACGATCGCGATCGGCTCCCGCGCGACCTGCTCCAGGCGCTGGTTGCGCTGCTTGAGCCGTTCGTTGTCACGCAGTGCGGCGCGCAGCGCGTCGACGATCTTGTCCGAAGGTGCGGTCATGTCAGCTTTCCCGTACGTGGGTGTCGGTGCCGAGTGCCAGTTCGACGAGGTCGGCCACGTTCATGTCGTCAATACGGTCCACGGCGCCGGCCTCGGTGTCCGGCTCCGGCGCGTCGGGCTGGGGCGAGGTCTCGGTCAGCTCCAGCAGGGCATCGAGCAGCCCGGTCTCGCGCAGTTTGCTCAGCGGGATGGTGCGCAGCGCCGACCAGGTGGCCGCCTCCTCCGGGCTCTGCGCCGCCGCCTCGCCCCCGGTGCCGAACAGCCGGGTCGTCAGGTAGCGGGCCAGGGCCGGGAAGGTGGGGTGGTCGAACACCAGGGTGGTGGGGAGCTTCAGGCCGGTGATCGCGGACAGCCGGTTGCGCAGGGCGACCACGGTCAGCGAGTCGAAGCCCAGGTCCCGGAAGGACCGGTCGGACTGCAACTCGGTGACGGAGTCGTGCCCGAGCGCCACCGCGGCCTCGCGCCTGACCCGGTCGAGCAGGAGGCGTTCCAGCTCGCCGGCGTCGAGCCCGGACAGTTCGCGGACGAGTTCGGTCGCGTCGTCGCTCCCCGACGCGGCCTCCTCCACCGCGGTGAGCGCCTCGCGCGCCTCGGGCACGCCGAGGATCAGCGGCCTGGGGCGGGCCGCGGTGTACGCGGGGGCGAAGTCCTGCCAGCCGATGTCGGCGACGACCAGGTTGTGGTCCCGGCGGCCGACGGCGTCGGCGAGCGCGGAGATGGCGAGGTCGGGGTCCATCTGCCGGTTGCCGGACCGGCGCAGATGGGTGGCGGTCTCCGCGTCGACCATGCCGCCGCCGTCCCAGGCGCCCCAGGCCAGGGACACGAACGGCAGGCCCGCGGCGCGGCGTTCGGCGGCGAAGGCGTCGAGGTGGGCGTTGGCCGCCGCGTAGCCGATCCGGCCGGAGTTGCCCCAGGTGCCGGCGCTGGAGGAGAACAGGACGAAGGCGTCGAGTTCGAGGTGTTCGGTGAGGTCGGCGAGGTGGCGGGTGCCGGTCACCTTCGGCGCCAGCACGGCGGCCAGCTCGGCCGGGGTCAGCTCCTCGGCGGGCAGTTCGCGACCGCTGGTGCCCGCGGCGTGCAGGACCGCGCGGATCGGCGGGCCGTCGGAGCCGATCTTGTCGAACAGGTCGCCGAGGGCGGCCCGGTCGGCCAGGTCGCAGGCGGCGATGACGACATCGGCGCCCGACTCGACCAGTTCGTTGAGCAGTTCGGGCATGCCTTCGGCGGCCTCGCCGCGCCGGCTGACCAGGACGATGCGGTCGGCGCCCGACCGCGCGGCCCAGCGGGCGGCGCGGCTGCCGAGCGCGCCGGTCCCGCCGGTGATCACCACGGTGTCCCGGGGCTGCCAGGGCGTCGCCGGGCCGTCGGCGGGGGCGCGGACGAGGCGGCGGGCCAGCAGGCCGGACGGCCCGACCACCAACTGCTCCTCGCCCGTGTTGCCGAGGAGCGCGGCGGTCAGATGACGGGCGCTGTCGGCGTCGAAGTCGTCCGGCAGGTCGACCAGCCCGCCCCAGCGGCGCGGCAGATCGAGGCCGAGCACCACGCCCGCGCCCCAGACCAGTGCCTGCGCCGGGCGGCGCGGCGGGTCGTCGGGGCCGGTTCCCACGGCACCGGAGGTGGCCAGCCACAGCGGGGCGTCCAGGCCGAGTGCGCTCAGCGCCCCGACCGTGGCCAGGACCGAGGTGAGCCCGGCGGTCACGGCCGGGTGGTCCGGGTGGGGGCTGTCGTCGAGGCCGGTGAGGCAGAGCACGCCCGAGGGGCGCCGGTCGCCGAGCGCGTCCGTGATCCGCCGGACGAGCCCGGCGGTGTCGCTCCCGGCGGTGTCCACCGGTACGTCGATCACCTCGGCGCCCGCCAGGTCCAGGGCCCCGGCCGCGGCGTCCGGGAGGCGGGGGTCGCCCCCGGCGGGGCGCAGCACGAGCCAGCTTCCGGGCGCCGTGTCCGGGTCCGTCGCCGGGACCGGCTCCCACCGGGTGCGGTACCGCCAGCCGTCCAGCGTGGCGCGGACCTGGTGGCCGGTGTGCCAGCGGGACAGCGCGGGCAGTACGGGTTCCAGCTCGCCGCGCGCCAGTCCGGTGTGCTCGGCGAGCGCGTCGAGGTCCTGGTGGCGTACGGCCCGCCAGAATTCGGTCTCGACCGGGTCGGCGGCCCGTACCGCGGTCTCCTTGAAGTCGGGCCACAGGCGGCGGCGCTGGAAGGCGTACGGGGGCAGGTCGACGCGGCGGGCTCCGGTGCCGTCGAAGACCTGGGCCCAGTCGACGCTCACGCCCGCCGCGTGGGCGGCGCCGACCGAGCGCAGGAAGCGGGCGGGCCCGCCGTCGAAGCGGCGCAGCGAGCCGATGGCGACGACGTCGTCGCGGTCGGCAAGGGTCTCCTCGACGGCGCCGGTCAGCACGGGGTGGGCGCTGACCTCGATCAGCGGCCCGAAGCCCTCGTCGGCGAGGGCCCGCACGGAGTCGGCGAAGCGCACGGGCAGGCGCAGGTTCCGGAACCAGTACGAGGCGTCGAACACCGGGCCGTCGGCCCAGTCGGCGGTCACGGTGGAGAAGAACGGCACCTCGGGCGCCGAGGGGGTGATGGGTGCGAGGACTTCCGCGAGGCGTTCCTCGACGGCGTCCGCGTGCGGGGAGTGCGAGGCGTAGTTGATCGGGACGGTCCTGGTGCGGATCTCGTGGGCCGCGCACTCGGCGGCGAACTCCTCCAGGGCGTCCGCGTCCCCGGAGACCACCAGGGCGCCGGGGCTGTTGACCGCGCCGATGTGCAGCCGGCCCTCGTACGGGGTCAGCAGTTCCTCGATCCGGGCCTGCGGGGCGGCCACCGAGAGCAGGCCGCCGAGCCCGGCGAGCGCGGTGACCTCCCGGCCGCGCAGGCAGACCACCAGGGCGGCGTCGCGCAGGGTCAGCGCACCCGCGAAGCAGGCGGCGGCGATCTCGCCCTGCGAGTGGCCGACGACGGCGGCCGGCTCGACACCGTAGGAACGCCACAGCTCGGCCAGCGACACGGTGACGGCGAAGGTCGCGGGCTGCACCACGTCGTCGCTGTCGAGACCCGGGGCACCCGGCGCGCCGCGCAGGACGTCGGTGAGCCGCCAGTCCACGAATTCGGCGAGCGCGGCCTCGCAGCGGGCGATGCTCCGCGCGAACCGGGGTGAGGCGTCGATGAGTTCGGCGGCCATACCGGCCCACTGGGAGCCCTGGCCGGGGAAGACGAACACCGGGCGGCCCGCCGGGCGGGCCACCGCATCGACGACGTGCGCGCTGGGTTCGCCGGCGGCCAGGGCCTGGAGTCCGTCGAGCAGTTGGCCCCGGTCGGCTCCGACGATCACCGCACGGTGGTCGAAGGCGGACCGGGTCGTGGCCAGGGTCAGTCCCACGTCCACGGCGGCGGTCTCCTGCACCGCCGGCAGCAGGTGCCGGGCCTGGGCCCGCAGCGCCGGTCCGGTGGGCGCGGACAGCGTCCAGGCGACGGCCGCCGGGGGCGCCGGCCGCTCGTCGGTCCGCTCGTCCCGTGTCTGCGGGGCCTGTTCGAGGATCACATGGGCGTTGGTGCCGCTGATGCCGAACGAGGACACCGCGGCCCGGCGCGGCCGCCCGGTGTCCGGCCAGTCCTGGTTGGTGTCCAGCAGTCGCACGGCGCCGGAGTCCCAGTCGACCCGGGTGGACGGCTCGTCCAGGTGCAGGATCTTCGGCAGGACGCCGTGGCGCATGGCCAGGACGGTCTTGATGATTCCGGCGACCCCGGCGGCGGCCTGGGTGTGCCCGAGGTTCGACTTGAGCGCGCCCACCAGCAGCGGGGCGCCGTCGTTGCGTTCCTGGCCGTAGGTGTTGAGCAGCGCCTGCGCCTCGATGGGGTCGCCGAGCGGGGTGCCGGTGCCGTGGGCCTCGACGGCGTCGATGTCCGCCGCTTCGAGCCCGGCGTTGGCGAGGGCCTGGCGGATCACCCGTTGCTGCGAGGGGCCGTTGGGGGCGGTGAGTCCGTTGGATGCGCCGTCCTGGTTGAGGGCGGAGCCGCGTACGACACCGAGCACGGTGTGGCCGTTGCGACGGGCGTCGGACAGCCGTTCGAGGAGCAGCAGGCCGACGCCCTCGCCCCAGCCGGTGCCGTCGGCGCCCTGCGCGAAGGGCTTGCAGCGGCCGTCGGTGGCCAGTCCGCGCTGCCGGCTGAACTCGACGAAGACCGTCGGGGTGGACATGACGGTGGTGCCGCCGGCCAGGGCGAGCGAGCACTCACCGGTCCGGAGCGCGGCGACCGCCATGTGCACGGAGACCAGGGAGGACGAGCAGGCGGTATCGACGGTAACGGCCGGGCCCTCAAGGCCGTATGTGTACGAGAGGCGCCCGGAGGCGACACTGCCGGCGGTACCGATGCCGAGGTGGCCCTCCAGATCGTGGTCGCGGCCCTGCATCAGGTTCGCGTAGTCGCTGTACATCAGGCCGATGAACACGCCCGTGCTGCTGCCCCGCAGGGAGCGGGCCGGGAGACCGGCCCGTTCGAAGAGTTCCCAGGAGGATTCGAGCAGCAGCCGCTGCTGGGGGTCCATGGCCAGGGCTTCGCGGGGGGAGATGCCGAAGGGGGTGGGGTCGAACCGGTCGGCGCCGTCGAGGAAGCCGCCCTCGGACGCGTAGCTGGTGCCGGGCCGGTCGGCGTCCGTGTCCAGGAGCGCGGCGAGGTCCCAGCCCCGGTCGCCGGGCATCGGCCCCACGGCGTCCCCGCCGCGCAGCACCAGCTCCCACAGCTGTTCCGGGGTTTCGACGCCGCCGGGCAGCCGGCAGGCCATGGACACGATGGCGATCGGCTCGTCGTCGGCCGCCCCGGTGGACGCCGGGACGGGCGCGGTCCGGGCGGCGGGCGCCGTCCCGGGGCCGGCCGCCAGGGACTCCAGGTGTTCGGCCAGGGCGGCGGGGGTCGGCTGGTCGAAGATGATCGAGGCGGGCAGCCTGAAGCCGGTCTGCTCGCTGATCGCGTTGCGGAGTTCGACCGCCATCAGCGAGTCGAAGCCCAGCTCGGAGAAGGCCCGGTCGGGGTCGACCGCCCCCGCCGACGCGTAGCGCAGCACAGCCGCCACCCGGGCCCTGACCACGTCGATCATCCGGGCCGGCCGGGCCGCCGCCACCGGTCCGGGGACGGGCCGGTCGGTGCGGACCAGACCGCGCAGCAGGGCGTGCATCGTCTGGTTGCCGTCCTGCTCGCGCAGTACGGGGAAGTCGAAGGCGGCCGGCACCAGGTTCGCCTCGGGGCGGCCGAGAGCCGTGTCGAAGAGGGCGAGCCCTTCGGGGCCGCTCAGGGTGAGGACACCGTAGGTGGCGACGCGCTGGAGGTCGACGTCGCTGAGGCCGCCGACCATGCCGTCCTGGCCCTCCCACAGTCCCCAGGCCAGCGACAGGCCGGGAAGCCCCTCCCGGTGGCGCTGTGCGGCGAGGGCGTCGAGGTAGGCGTTGGCGGCGGAGTAGTTGCCCTGGCCGGGGCCGCCGAAGGGGCCCGCGGCGGAGGCGAACAGGACGAACGCGGAGAGGCCGAGGTCCCGGGTCAGCTCGTGCAGGTTGATCGCGCCGTGGACCTTCGGGGCGAGTACGGAGTCGATGCGCTCGGGGGTCAGCGACTGGATGATGCCGTCGTCGAGGACACCGGCCAGGTGAACGACCGCGGTCAGCGGGTGCTCGGGCGGCACGGTGGCGAGCAGCGCCGCCACCGCGTCCCGGTCCGCGACGTCGCACGCCGTGAGCGTCACCTCGGCGTCCAGCGCGGTCAGTTCGCCGGCGTCCGGCGCGGCGGGCCCGGACCGGCTGGTCAGCAGCAGGTGCCGGACGCCGTGCTCCTCGACCAGGTGCCGGCACAGCGCGCGGCCGAGGCGGCCGGTGGCGCCCGTGACCAGTACCGTGCCCTCGGGGTCGAGGGCGGGCGCCGTCTCCTCGGCGCGGGGCTCGGGCCGCACGAGGCGGGGCGCGTACCAGTGGCCGTCGCGCCACAGGAGCGACGGCTCGTCGTAGGGAAGGGCCTCCGTCGGAATCCGGGGCTCGTCGCCGGTGGCGTCCACGAGGACGAACCGGTCCGGGTTCTCCGACTGCGCGGAGCGCACCAGGGCCTGTACGGCGGCGGCGACCGGGTCGATGTCCCCGCTCTCCCCGGGCAGCCGGGCCGCGCCGCCGGTGCGCAGCACGAGCGGGGTGAGGCCGTCGGTCTCCGGCTCGGCGAGTACGTCCCGCAGCAGCGCGAGGGTGCGGTGCAGGGCCTCGCGCACCGCCTCGTGCGGCTCCTCCGGAAGGGCGGGGCCGCCCGGCAGGTCCACCACGTCCGGCAGCGCGCCCTCGGGGGCGGGCCCGGCGGGGACCTCCACCCAGTCGACGCGGAACAGCGTGTCGCGGTGGCGGGAGGGTGTGCGCAGCCGCTCGCCCGGCAGGGGGCGTACCAGCAGCGATTCGACGGAGACGACCGGTGTCCCGGCCGGGTCCGTCGCGGTCAGTGTGAGCACGCCCTGTCCGGACCGGCGCAGGGTGACGCGCAGTGCGGTGACACCCGGGGTGTGGACGCTGACGCCGGTCCAGGTGAAGGGGATCGCCCCGGTGGCCGAGCCGTCGGCGGCGAGGGCGGAGGCGTGCAGGGCGGCGTCCAGGAGGGCGGGGTGCACGGCGAAGCGTTCGGCCTCGATGTGCCGGGACTCGGGCAGCCCGACCTCGGCGTGGATCTCGTCGCCGAGCCGCCAGGCGGCCCGCAGCCCGCGCAGCAGCGGCCCGTACTCCAGGCCGCTCAGCGCGAATTCGTCGTAGAGGTGCCCGATGTCCACGGGGGTCGCACCGGCCGGCGGCCAGTGGGCGGGCGCGGGCGTGACGGGGTCCGGCGCGGCGGTCAGGGTGCCGGTGAAGTGACGGGTCCACGGCAGGTCCCGATGCTCCGGGGCGTCCTGCTCCGGGCGCGCGTAGCCGGTGACGGGGCGGCGGCCGGACGGGTCCGCGGCGCCGACCACCACTTGCACGGCGATCCGGTCGGTGGGGTCGAGGACCAGGGGCTCGGCGAGCACGAGTTCGTCGACCCGGGGGAAGCCGGTGCGGGCGCCCGCGCACAGCGCGAGGTCCAGGAAGGCGGTGCCGGGCACCAGGATGCGGTCGGCGACGCGGTGGTCGGCCAGCCAGGGGTGGGCGAGGACGGAGAGTTCGCCGCCGAAGACGAAGCCGTCCGCGTCGGCGCGTTCCATCCGTATGTCGAGGACGGGATGGCCGGGCTCCGGGTCGCGGCGGGCGATGGGCGCGTCCAGCCAGAAGCGGCGGTGCTGGAAGGCGAACGTGGGCAGGTCGGCGCGGCGGGCACCGCTGCCCTCGTGGAAGGCGGACCAGTCGACCGCGACGCCGCAGGTCCAGAGGCGGGCCAGCGTCTCGACGAGGGTTTCGGGCTCCGGCCGGTCCTTGCGCAGCAGCGGCTCGACCAGGTTCGGGGCGGCCAGGTCGGCGGCGACGGCCCCGCAGAGAGTGGCGCCGGGGCCCACTTCGAGGAACTTCCGCGTGCCGAGCGCGCGCAGCCGGTCGATGCCGTCGGCGAAGCGGACCGTCTCGCGCACATGCCGCACCCAGTGGCCGGCGGTGAACTCCTCGACCGGCTGCCCCGTCAGGTTCGACACGACGGGAATCTCCGGCCTGCGGTACTCCACCGTCTCCGCCACCGCACGGAATTCCTTGAGCATCCCGTCCATGTGGGGGGAGTGGAAGGCGTGGCTGACGTTGAGGCGGCGGGTGTCGCGGTCCGGGAACCGGGCGGCGACGCGCAGCACTTCCGCCTCGTCGCCGGATATCACCACGGAACCGGCCGCGTTGATCGCGGCGATCGAGACGCGCTCGCCGAGCAGCCCGGCGACCTCCGCCTCCGTGGCCCGTACGGCGACCATGGCGCCGCCGGCCGGCAGCGCCTGCATCAGCCGGGCGCGGGCCGCGACCAGCCGGCAGGCGTCCGGCAGGGACAGGACACCCGCGACATGTGCGGCGGCGAGTTCGCCGATGGAGTGGCCGATGAGGTGGTCCGGCCGCACGCCCCAGGACTCGACCAGCCGGAACAGGGCCACTTCGAGCGCGAACAGGGCCGGCTGGGTGTACTCGGTGCGGTCCAGCAGGCCGGTGTCCTCGAACATGACCGTCTTCAGCGGGGTGCCGGAGCCGGTGTCGAAGTGCGCGCAGACCTCGTCCAGCGCCCGTGCGAACACGGGGTGGGCGGCGTACGTCTCACGGCCCATGCCGGGGCGCTGGGAGCCCTGGCCGCTGAACATCAGGGCGACGGGTCCGCCGAGCGGCGGCCCGGCCACCACCCCGGGCCCACCGGCCGCGCCGTCCGCGATGGCGGTGAGGGCGGTCCGCAGCTGCTCCTGGTCCGTTCCGACCGCCACCGCCCGCCGCTCCAGGGCGGCGCGCGTGGTGGCCAGGGAGAAGCCGATGTCCTGGGGGGTGTGCCCGCCGACGCCGGAGAGCAGCCGGCGGGCCTGGGCGGCGAGTCCTTCGGCGGTCTTCGCGGAGACCACCCAGGGCACGACGGGGAGCGGTGCCCCGCTCTCCTTGGGGGCGTCGGACTCCTGTTCCGCCGGGGCCTGTTCCACGATCACATGGGCGTTGGTGCCGCTGACGCCGAACGCCGAGACCCCGGCGCGGCGAGGACGCTCCGCCTCGGGCCACGGCTGGGCCTCGGTGAGCAGGCGTACCCGGCCGGCGGACCAGTCGACGTGCTGGGAGGGCTCCGCCACGTGCAGGGTCTTCGGCAGGCTGCCGTGCCGGATCGCCTGCACCATCTTGATCACACCGGCCACACCGGCGGCGGCCTGGGTGTGCCCCAGGTTCGACTTGAGCGATCCGAGCCACAGCGGCCGCTCCCGGGGGCGGTCCTGGCCGTACGTCGCGATGAGCGCCTGGGCCTCGATCGGGTCGCCGAGCCGGGTGCCGGTGCCGTGCGCCTCGACGGCGTCCACATCGGCGGTGGTGAGCCCGGCGCTCGTCAGCGCCTGCCGGATGACGCGCTGCTGGGAGGGCCCGTTCGGTGCGGTGAGGCCGCTGCTCGCGCCGTCCTGGTTGATGGCGCTGCCACGGATCACGGCGAGCACCGGGTGGCCGTTGCGGCGGGCCTCCGACAGCCGTTCCAGGGCGAGCAGGCCGACGCCCTCGGACCAGCCCGTGCCGTTGGCCCCCTCCGCGAAGGACTTGCAGCGCCCGTCCGGTGACAGGCCGCGGTGCCGGCTGAACCCCACGAAGGCGACCGGGGTGGACATGACGGTCACCCCGCCGGCCAGCGCGAGGGTGGCCTCCCCCGACCTCAGGGCCTGGCAGGCGAGGTGCAGGGCCACCAGCGACGAGGAGCACGCCGTGTCCAGCGTCACCGCCGGCCCCTCCAGGCCGAGGGTGTAGGCGACCCGGCCGGAGGCGATGCTCGGCGAACTGCCGTTGCCGATGTAGCCCTCAAGGCCGCGCGGGGCCTGGCGCACCCGGGTGGCGTAGTCGTTGTACATCACGCCGACGTACACACCCGTACGGCTGCCGCGCAGCGAGGCGGGGTTGATCCCGCCGCGTTCCAGCGCCTCCCAGGAGGCTTCGAGGAGCAGCCGCTGCTGCGGGTCGGTGGCCAGGGCCTCGCGCGGGCTCATCCCGAACAGCTCGGCGTCGAACTCGGCGGCGTCGTGCAGGAATCCGCCCTGCGTGGAGTAGCACGTGCCGGGCTGGTCCGGGTCCGGGTCGTACAGCGATTCGATGTCCCAGCCGCGGTCGGACGGGAACTCCGAGACCGCGTCGGTGCCCTCGGTCACCAGCTGCCACAGCTGCTCCGGCGAGGCGACCCCGCCGGGCAGCCGGCAGCTCATGCCGACGATCGCGATCGGCTCGGAGTTCTTCTCCTCGTACTCCGCGATCTTCTGGCGGGAACGCTGCAGATCGGAGGTGGCGCGCTTCAGATACTCGCGCAGCCGTTCCTCATTCATAGGACTCATCGGTTTCCCCCTCGTCCGGACCGCGTGGCCTGATGCACGTCGTGCTCCTCCATTCGCCGCTCACGTGCCCAGCCCGCCGGAGAACCGGAAGTCTCCGAGACGGAGGCCATGGGGCGCGCTGATCCCGCCTATTCCGCGATCTTGGTGAACCCGGTCCAGCGGAAGGTCCTCGACGACCGGCCGTTGCCGCCCGCCTCGTCGGAGGGCTCGAAGTGCTGGTATCCGCCGTAGTACTTGATCTTGATCTTCTGCTGGGCCCGGTCCGCGTCGATGTGCAGCGTCCGCTGCGCCTGCGGGAGGTCGGCCGGCCCGCCGACCAGTTCGACGCGGACCTTTCGCTCGTTGTCGGTGCGCTGCTCGATGCTTCCGCTCATGGGATGCCCCTTCTCTCTGCCGGATGTGTGACGGTGCGTTGTCAGGTGCCGGATGGGATCAGTCCGCGCAGGCGTGCAGGCAGGCGATGAGACTGCGGGCCTGCACATTGAGGTAGTGCCGGTGCTGGAGCAGCCAGGTGATCTGAGGCAGCGTCATCCAGCGGAATCCGGGCGGTTCCTCGTCGAAGTGGTCGTCGCCCACCTCGATGATCATGTAGCGGCTGCGGGAGTGGTGGAAGCGGCCTCCCTCCTCCGACATCTCGGCGTCGTACAGCACGCGGTCGGTACCCAGGCGGCGCTCGATGTCGAGCAACTGCTCGTGGACGGCTCCCCCCAGCCGCGCGTGGTTCTCGGGGGTGCCCTGCACGGTGGGTGCGAGTTCGATGGCGTCGATGTAGCCGGGTTCGATACGGGCCCGCAGCAGCACGTGGAGGACTCCGCCGAACCGTTTGACCAGCAGGGCGGCGATGCCGACGCCGTGCGGTTCGAACAGCGGCTGGGTCCAGCCGCCCACCTCCCGGCTGTTGGCGACGACGTCCACGGCGGTGACGCTGAAGAAGAGTCCGCTCTCGTGCGAGATCGACCAGTCCGACTGCCGCCAGCCCGGCAGGTCCCGCAGGCCGACGACGGTGGAGTCCACGTCGTGGACGGCCTGGTTGGAGGTGATCCAGCTGAGGATCTCGGTCTCGGTGTGCAGGCCGCCCTGCTCGCCGTCGTCCCCGAATCCGGGCAGGCAGGACAGGACCGTGCGGGTGTCCATGTTCACCCGGTGGTCGATGCGCAGCTGCTCCTGCACCTGGCCGAGGGTCAGCCAGCAGAAGTCCTCGCCGGCCTCGACCTCGGGCCCCACCTCGATGACCATGTTGCGGTTGCGTTTGCGGTAGAACCAGGCGCCGTGCTCGGACTGGAGGACGTCGGCGACCACGCTGCGCGGCTCGGCCTCGGCGAAGTGCTTCACATAGGGCACGAGCCGCCCCTGGTGCACTCCGGTGTAGTTGCTCTTGGTGGCCTGCACGGTCGGCGACAGCTGCACCCCGTTGGGGTTGCCCGGCTCCGCCTTCGCCTGCATCAGCAGGTGCAGCACCCCGTCGATCTCACGTACGGCGATGCCGAGCAGCCCGATCTCCCGCTGCACGATGATCGGCTGGGACCACTCCTTCACGGGTCCCTCGTCGACCTCCACCTTCAGGCCCGCCACCGTGAAGAAGCGGCCGGTGTCGTGCACCAGGTGGCCGCTGTTCTCGGCGAACGACCAGTTCCGCAGCCGCGAGAACGGAATCCGGTTGACCTCGTGCACCTGCGCGGCGCAGCGCTCGGCGAACCACTTCTCGAACTGCTCCGGGCTGGTGGCCACGCCTCCGGTGGCACGCGCCGACTCCGCGAGCCGCGTGCTCAGGGTCGAGTCCGCATGACGCAGAACGTCGGTTCCGATGGTCCGCGGCATAGTGTCTCCCCGGTTCGTCTGTCAGTGAGGCGCTCCTGTTCCGGTCGGGTGACCGGGTCCGGCCCATGGCGTCGCGTACCAGGTGAACACGGCGGCGGGAACTGACCCAGGGGGGCCGGACCGGTCTAGGTGTTCACTCAGATCCCCGCCGATGAGCTGCCGCGAGCGCGATCCGCCGACTTCCCTAGAGACCGACGGCCGACGGGACATGGGTTCCCGTCCTCCCCAGATGCCGGCCGTACGCATGGATACGCCGGGCCACCGGAAGGCCGGCCCGAGCCTCGCAGCCGACCGCCGACCGGCTGCCCCGTCCTTCCCGAAGTCTGGAGAACCCATGAAGCACACGGCGCCGCCGAGAAGCGCGGCCGGCCGATGACGTACGCCATCGAAACCGAGGGCCTCGTCAAACGGTTCGGCAAGGTCAACGCGCTCAGCGGCCTCGACCTCACGGCGCGCCGGGGCACCGTGCTCGGCGTCCTCGGCCCGAACGGGGCGGGGAAGACGACGGCGGTGCGCATCCTGGCCTCGCTGATGCCGCCGGACGGGGGCATCGCCCGGGTCTGCGGGTACGACGTCGCGCGCAACCCCCACGAGGTCCGCCGGATCATCGGCCTCACCGGTCAGTACGCGGCCATCGACGAACACCTCACCGGGGCGCAGAACATCTCCCTGGTGGCGCGGCTCCTGGGCTTCAAGCGCGCCGCGGCCAGGCGCCGGACCTCGGAGCTGCTGGAGCGGTTCGGGCTGACCCATGCCGGTGACCGCAAGGCGCAGACGTACTCCGGCGGTATGCGCCGCCGGCTCGACCTCGCGGTCAGCCTGGTCGGTGAGCCCTCGGTGCTGTACCTGGACGAGCCGACCACGGGACTGGACCCGGAGAGCCGCTACGAGCTGTGGGACATCGTGCGCAAGCTCGTCACCAACGGCTCGACGGTCCTGCTGACCACGCAGTACCTCGACGAGGCCGACCGGCTCGCCGACGACATCGTGGTGATCGACGGAGGCGTGGCCGTCGCCACCGGCACCCCCGCGGAGCTGAAGGCGAAGACGGAACGGCAGACGCTGGAGATCCAGCTCGCCCCGGGCGGCGACGTCGAGACCACCCGGCGGATCATCGAGGAACTCAGCGGGAACCGGCCCGTCACGGACGGCACCCAACTGCGCACCCAGGTCAATGACACGGCCCTGCCGAGCGCGGTCCTGCGCCGCCTGGACGAGTCGGGCATCGAGGTCGTCGAGCTGGCGCTGCGCCGGCCCAGCCTGGACGAGGTGTTCCTGTCGCTGACCGGGAGCCGGGGCAAGGACGACCACGACGTCCTGGCGGACCGGCCGGCCGGCGAGCCGGTGCTCGCGGGCCGGGCGGAAGGGGTCGGCTCATGACCGCGCTCGCCCCGCTCCTCCCCGTGAAGCACCGGCTCGGCCCGGTGACGACGGTCCGGCACTGCCTGACCCTGGGCGGGCGCAATCTGCTGCACCTCAAGTCGAACCCGGGCGAGATCATCGGCTTCGCCGTCGTGCAGCCGCTGATGGTGATCGCGCTCCTGGTGTACGTGTTCGGCGGGGCGATCGCCGGGGACACCGCGACGTATCTCCAGTACGCCCTGCCGGGGCTGATCGTGCAGTCGTCGGTCACCTCCGTGCTCGCCACCGGCACCGGACTGCACCAGGACATCAGCAACGGTCTGTTCGACCGGCTGCGCAGCCTGCCCATCGCCCGGATCGCGCCCCTGATCGGCCATCTGATCGGCACCCTGGTACGGGTCATGGCCGGGCTGCTCATGCTGCTCGTCGTCGGCGCGGCGCAGGGCTTCGAGATGCGCACGGGGTTCGGGTCCACGCTGGGCGGGCTGCTGCTGATCGCGCTGTTCGCCACGGGGATGGCGTGGGTCTCGATGCTGGTCGGCCTCGCCGCCAAGTCCGCCACCACGGTGCACATGCTCACCGGCATGCTGGCGATCCCGCTCACCTTCTGCAGCAACGTGTTCGTCAAGACGGACACCATGCCCGGCTGGCTGCGGACCTGGGCGGACATCAATCCGATCTCGCAGGAGGCGACGGCGCTGCGCGCGCTGACCTCCGGCGGGCCGGTGGGCAACTCGGTCTGGTGGACGCTGGCGTGGACCGTGGTGTTGACGGCCGTCTTCGCCCCCCTGGCCATCCAGGCGTACCGAAGACGGGTCTGACATGGTCCCGCGCTCCCGGAGGGGGACATTCGGATGAAGCACAGCACACAGGATCTGGCACTTTTCGGCGGCGGACCCGCCTTCCTGGAGGACCGGCGAGTGGGCCGGCCCAACCAGGGCGACCGCCGGCTCTTCCTCGACCGGATGAACCAGGTCCTGGACAACGAGTGGCTGTCCAACATGGGCCCGCTCATGCACGAGTTCGAGGCGCGGGTCGCGAAGCTCGCGGGCGTGCGGTACTGCGTCTCGCTGTGCAACGCGACCGTGGCCCTGCAGATGCTGGTCGGGGACCGGGCGACCGGCGGCGAGCCCGGGGACGAGGTCATCGTCCCGGCGCTGACCTTCCCGGCCACCGCACACGCCGTGCGGTGGCGTGGTCTGCGGCCGGTGGTCTGCGACGTCGACCCGGTGACCGGTCTGATCGACCCGGACCGGGTCGAGGCACTGATCACGCCCCGGACCCGGGCGATCATCGGCGTCCATCTGTGGGGACAGGCCTGCGACGTACGGCGGCTGGAGAAGATCGCCGACACGAACGGGCTGCGGCTGTACTTCGACGCGGCCCCCGCACTGGGCTGCACCCACGAGGACACCCCGATCGGGGGCTTCGGAGACGCGGAGGTGTTCAGTTTCCACGCCACGAAGATCGTCAACTCCTTCGAGGGCGGTGCGATCGTCACCGACGACGACGCGCTGGCCGCCCGCATGCGGGCCGTACGCAACTTCGGCTTCGGGGCGGGCGGCAGGGTCGAGGAGGTGGGCACCAACGGCAAGCTGAACGAGGCCGCCGCCGCGATGGGCCTCACCTCGCTCGACGCGCTGGAGTCCACCGTCGCGCACAACCGCGCCAACTACGAGACCTACCGGGCCGCGCTCGCCGCGGTCCCGGGGGTGCTGCCGCTGGAGTACGACGCGCGGCACCGCAACACCCACCACTACATGATGGTCACCGTGGACGAGGAGGCCGCCGGCCTGCACCGGGACGTGCTGCTCGACGTGCTGCGCGCGGAGAACATCGTCGCCCAGCCCTACTTCCCGGAAGCCATGCACCAACTTCAGCCGTACGCCGACGAGTCGACCGTGCCGCTCCCCCACGCCGAGGCGCTGTGCGAGCAGCTGCTCGCACTGCCCACCGGCCCGGGGGTCAGCGCCGACGACATCGGGATCATCAGCGATGTCGTACGGGCCGCCGTCGCACACGGGCCCGAGGTGACCGCTCGACGGCGTACCGAAACCACCGCGCAGTAGCGGACCCGGACCCGGCACAGCCGTGCCCAGCGCACGCCGGACAGGAACGAGGAGTGGCTGCCATGGCAGCGAGCACCACCGAGACGCCCGTCGGCAGGGTCAAGCCCAGCCGGCTCATCGATCTCGAACAGCACAAGGACGAACGCGGCTGCATCTCGGTCGCCGAGTCGGAGTGGACGGCCGGATTCCCGATCCGGCGTGTCTACTACCTCCACGACCTGACGGGCGGTACGTCCCGGGGCGGGCACGCGCACCGCGAGCTGGAGCAGCTCTTCATCGCCGCCCACGGCGGCTTCACCATCCGCGTCGACGACGGCCACCAGCAGTCCTCGTACCGCCTGGACACCCCCGGGACCGCCCTGTACGTCGGGCCGATGGTGTGGCGGGACCTCAGTGACTTCACCCCGGGCGGGGTCTGCCTCGTCCTGGCGTCGCACCACTACGACGAGGCGGACTACTACCGCGAGTACGAGGAGTTCCTGCGAGACAGCCGGAGGCAGGCGTGACCAAGGTTCCCTTCTTCGACCTGCGGGACATGCACGCGGCCACCGGCACCCAGGAGGAGATCGACGCGGCCGTGCTGCGGGTGTCGCGCTCCGGCCGCTACATCCTGGGCCGCGAGCTGGAAGCCTTCGAGGCGGCCTACGCCGCGTACTGCGAGAACACCCACTGCGTCGCGACCGGCAGCGGTCTGGCCGCCCTCGAACTCGCGCTCAGGGCGCTCGGGATCGGTCCGGGCGACGAGGTGATCGTGCCCGCCCACACCTTCATCGGGACCTGGCTCGCCGTCTCGTCCACCGGGGCGCGCCCGGTCCCCGTGGAACCGGGCGAGGGGTCGTTCCAGATCGACACGGACCTGCTGGAGGCGGCCCGCACCCCGCGCACCCGCGCCGTGATGCCGGTGCACCTGTACGGGCATCCGGTCGACCTGGACGCGGTGGAGCGCTTCGCCGAACGGCACGGCCTCGCCGTGCTGGAGGACGCGGCCCAGGCGCACGGCGCCCGCCACCAAGGCCGCCGCATCGGCAGCCGGCACGTCGCGGCCTTCAGCTTCTACCCCGGCAAGAACCTGGGCGCCCTGGGCGACGGCGGCGCCGTCGTCACCGATGACCCCGAGCTGGCCGACCGGATCCGGCTGCTGCGCAACTACGGCTCCCGCGAGAAGTACGTGCACCAGGAGAAGGGCGCCAACTCCCGGCTCGACGAGATCCAGGCCGCGGTGCTCGCCACGAAACTCCCCCACCTGGACGCCTGGAACGAGCGGCGCCGCACGATCGCCCGCCGCTACACGGAGGCGCTCGCGGACCTGGACGGGCTCACCACCCCCGAGGAGGCGCCGTGGGCCGAGCCGGTCTGGCACCAGTACGTGCTGCGCACCCCGCGCCGGGAGTTCCTGCGCGAGCGGCTGGAGGAGGCGGGCGTGGGGACGCTGATCCACTATCCGGTGGCCGTCCACCACACGCCCGCCTATGCCGGACAGGGCCTCGAACCCGCCGCCGGCCTGCCGAGGACCGAACGGCTGGCCGATGAGGTGCTGAGCCTGCCCATCGGCCCCCAGCTGCCCGACCACGCGATCGACCTGGTCGTGGACGCCGTGCGGAGCGCGCTCCTGTGAACGCGCTGCCGGCCCAGGACGGCCCCGCGCACCGGCAGCCACCCGGCCCGCGCGGACACATCGGCGTCTGCACCTTCCCCGCGTACGCGCACATCGCGCCGGCCGTGCCCCTGATGACCGAGCTGGTGGACCGCGGACACCGGGTCACCTGCTTCGTCACGGAGCGCTTCGCCGACCTGGTCCGGGGCAGCGGCGCCGAGGCCGTCGTCTACCCGTCGCGCTTCCCCTGGGCGAACGGGCCGACCGGCTCGGCGCTGGAGAACATCCTCGCCTTCTTCGAGGAGGCGCTCGCCCCGCTGGAGACGGCGGTGACCCGCTTCGACGGCGACCGGCCCGACGTCATCGCCCATGACCTCGCCGCCTCCGAAGGGGCCAGGCTGCTGGCCCGCGCCTGGGACATCCCGGTGCTCCAGCTGTGCCCGACCATCGCGTCCGGCCCCGGCTTCTCGATGTCCGAGCGGCAGAACCAGGAGGTGACGGGGCCGCCACCGGAGCCGATCGACCCGGCCGACCCCTCGATCGGCGCGTTCGTGGAGCGCAGGGGGCGGCTGCTCGACGCCCACCGCATCGACGGCTCCCCGCTCGACGGCTTCGGCGCGGAGCACGGCGACAACATCGTCTTCCTGCCGAAGGAGTTCCAGCCGGCCGCGGAGACCTTCGACGACCGGTTCTCGTTCATCGGGCCCTGTCTCGCCGGCCCGTCCGACGACACCGCCCAGGACCCCGGCGGCTGGCGGCCGCCCGAGGGCCGCAAGGTCGTGCTGCTCTCCCTGGGCAGCTCCTACACCCCCGACCAGGCCGCCTTCCTGCGCTTCTGCGTCGAGGCACTGGCCGGCTCGCCGTGGCACCTGGTGGTGACCCTCGGCCACCGCGTCACCGCCGATGAGCTGGGCCCGCTGCCGGCCCATGTGGAGACCCACCAGTGGCTGCGCCACCCCGAAGTCCTCAGGCACGCCGCCGCGTTCATCACGCACGGCGGCATGGGCAGCGTCATGGAGTCGCTCGCCCACGGGGTCCCGATGGTCCTCGTGCCGTACCACATCGACCAGCGGGTCATCGCCCGCCAGGCCGCCGGCCTCGACCTGGGGCGCGTCCTCATGCGGGAGTCGGCCGACCCGGCAGCGCTGCGCGCGGCGGTCGAGGAGGTCGCCACCGGCCCCCGGATCGCCGCCGCCGTGGCCGCCATGCGCCGGCACGTGCACGAGGCGGGCGGCGCCTCGCGCGGAGCCGACGCGGTCGAACGCCTGATGCGCCGTCCCGAACGTCCACGCACCCCTCACGCGCCACCTAAGGAAGTGACTCACCCATGAAGGGCATCATCCTCGCCGGGGGCGCCGGAACGCGCCTGCACCCCGTCACCCTCGCCGTCTCCAAGCAACTGCTCCCCGTCTACGACAAGCCGATGATCTACTACCCGCTGTCCGTGCTCATGCTCGCGGACGTCCGGGACATCCTCATCATCTCGACGGCCGAGGACCAGCCGCTCTTCCAGCGGCTGCTCGGTGACGGCTCCGAGCTGGGCCTCAGGCTCAGCTACGCCGTACAGCACGAGCCGAACGGCCTGCCCGAGGCGTTCGTCATCGGCGCGGACTTCATCGGCGACGACTCGGTCGCGCTGATCCTCGGCGACAACATCTTCTACGGGCCCGGCATGTCCGACTGCCTCCGCGACAGCCGCCGCGACCTGGACGGCTGCGTCCTGTTCGGCTACCACGTCTCCGACCCCGAGCGCTACGGCGTGGGCGAGGTCGACGCGCGGGGCCGGCTGATCAGCATCGAGGAGAAACCGGTGCGCCCGCGCACCGACCGGGCCATCACCGGCCTGTACTTCTTCGACAACCACGTCGTGGACATCGCCAAGAACCTGGTGCCGTCGGCGCGCGGCGAACTGGAGATCACCGACGTCATCCGCCACTACCAGCGGGACGGCAAGGCGAACGTGGTCGATCTCGGCCGGGGCTTCGCCTGGCTGGACACCGGGACCCACGACTCGCTCATGGACGCGGGCCAGTACGTCCAGGTGCTGGAGCGCCGCCAGGGCGTGCGCATCGCCTGCATCGAGGAGATCGCCCTGCGGCGCGGCTTCATCAACGCCGAGGCCTGCTACCGGCGCGGCTCGCGCCTCACCAAGTCCGGCTACGGCGAGTACGTCATGGACACCGCCAGGAAGCACATGGAGACGCGGCTCACGAGTCCGGTGGACACGTCCTCGGAGAAGCTGCGGGAAATGGTGGGCCTTCGGTGAGCGGCCGGCACATCGCCTTCTTCAACTACGCGGCCCACGGCCATGTGAACCCCACGCTGCCGGTCGTCGCCGAACTGGTGCGCCGCGGCAACCGGGTGACGTACGTGGTCGCCGACCAGTTCGCCGGCGTGGTCGCCGCGACCGGCGCCGAGGTGATCCCGTACGAGTCGGTCGTACCGAAGTCGTGGAACACCGTCGCCATCCCGGCGAAGATCACCGGCAACGACATGGCCGAGGCCGCGGAGAAGCACCTCACCGAGGCGTTCGCCCCGCTCGCCGAGGCGGAGAAGCGGCTCGGCGACGACCGCCCGGACCTGATGGTCTACGACGGGTTCGGCTACGCCACCGGCCGGCTGCTGGCCCGCAAGTGGCAGCTGCCCTCCGTGATGACCGCGACCACGTTCGTCGTCAGCGAGCAGTGCAACCCGTACGCCGGACTCGCCGCGACCATGTCCGCGCCCGACCCCGGCCACCCGGCCCTGGCCCGCACCCAGGAACTGCTGCGCACCACGCTGGACGCGCACGGCCTGGGCGACCTGTCGAACGAGGAGTTCACCGGCGCCGCCGAGGAGCGGACCATCGTCTTCGTGGCGCCCGAGTTCCAGCCGGGCACCGAGACGTTCGACGAGCGGCACGTCTTCGTCGGCCCCTGCATCGGTGACCGCGCCCTGCAAGGCACCTGGCAGCGGCCCGGCGACGGGCGCCCGGTGGTGCTCGTCGCGCTGGGCAGCTTCGGGTACGAGAACCAGGCGGCCTTCTACCGCGACGCGCTCGCCGCGCTCGCCGACCTGCCCTGGCACGTCGTCATGTCGCTCGGCGGCCTGGTCACACCGGACGACCTCGGTCCGCTCCCGCCGAACGTCGAGGCCGCCCCCTGGGTGCCGCAGCTCTCCGTCCTGGAACACGCGTCGGCCTTCGTCTCGCACGCCGGCATGGGCAGCACCATGGAGGCCCTCGCCTTCGGCGTACCGCCGGTCGTGGTGCCCCGTACCGGCGAACAGGACCTGGTGGCCGCGCGGGTGGCGGAGCTGGGCCTGGGCCGGTCCATCGCCCCGGACGCACTCGACGCGCGGGCGCTGCGCGCCGCCGTACTGGACCTCTCCGAGGACCGGGCGGCCCGGGAGCGGGTACGGGAGCTGTCCGCGAGCATCGCGGCCCGCCGGGGCCCGGAGCTGGCCGCCGACACGATCGAGTCCCGGGCGGCCGCGTCATGACCGAGCCGTCCCGTCACTTCGCCTTCCTGCCCTACCCGGCGTACGGGCACATGGTCCCGGCGCTCCCGGTGGTCGCCGAACTCGTGGCCCGCGGCCACCGGGTGACCTGCTTCACCACCGAGGAGTTCCAGGACCGGGTCCGCGCCACGGGAGCGGAGGCCCGCCTGTACGACCCGCCGCTGTCCTCCGACCCGCCGCCGGACGTCATCGACGCCGACGAGTGCGCGCGGGCCCCGCTGAAGCTGCTGGACGGGAGCACGGCCGTGCTCCCGTCGATCGAGGCCTGCTTCGCGGACGGCCCGCCGGACGTCGTCGCCTACGACACCACGCTGTGGCTGACCGGACGGCTGCTGGCCGCCCGCTGGGGGCGGCCCAGCGTGCAGCTCTCGCCGACGTTCATCTCGAACGAGCACTTCAACCTCTCCGAGCAGCACCAGGAGTTCGCCGGGCGGATCGATCCGGCGCACCCGGCGATCGTCGCCTTCGCTGACCGGCTCAAGGACATCGTGACCGGCAGCGGCCTGCGCGAGGACCAGCAGGCCGAACTGTTCAACGGGCACGAGGAGTTCACGGTCGCGTTCGTGCCGAAGGAGTTCCAGTTCGCGGGCGACACCTTCGACGGGCACCATGTGTTCGTCGGCCCGACGACACAGCCGCCGGCCCCCGCGGACGACGGCACGGCCTGGCAGCCGCCCGCGGACGGGCGGCCGGTGCTGCTCGTCTCGCTCGGCACCACCGTGAACAACCACCCCGGCTTCTTCCGCGACTGCGTCGAGGCCTTCGCCGACCAGCCCTGGCACCTGGTGCTCGCGCTCGGCAAACGCGTCTCCCCCGAGGAGCTGGGCCCGCTGCCGCCCCATGTGGAGGCGCACCCCTGGGTCCCGCTGGCCGAGGTCCTGCCGCACACCTCGGTCCTGCTGTGCCAGGCGGGCATGGGCAGCGTCCAGGAGGGGCTGCGGGCCGGCGTGCCCATGGTCGTCGTACCCCACCACCCCGAACAGCACGTCAACGCGCGGCGGCTGACCGAACTGGGCCTGGCCCGAGCGGTGCGGCGCGAGGACGCCTCCGTACAGGCCCTGCGCAACGCCGTACTGGACGTCGCGGACGACGCCCCCCTGCGGGAGCGCGTACGGCGGATGCGGCACCACGTCCGGTCGGCGGGCGGCGCGAGGCGGGCCGCCGACGCGATCGAACAGCGACTGCACGCACTGTCCCTGGAGACGACATGACCCAGCTCCCGGACGCCGGCCCCGCGCCCGTGGCGCACCCGCCGGTCACCCTGCCCTCGGCGCGGACCTGCCCCTTCGACCCGCCCCCCGAGTACGCGGAGCTGCGCGAGACCTGCCCGGTCGCCCCGCTCGCACTGACCGTGGGTCCGGGCGACGGCGCCGGCTGGCTGGTCACCGGGCTCGCCGATGTGCGCGCCGTCCTGAGCGACCGCCGCTTCAGCCACCGCAACGAGCTGATCGCCCTGCCGATCCCGCCGCCCTTCCCGATGACCGACTACGACCCGCCGCCCGCCGCCCCCGGCGCGTTCATCAAGATGGACCAGCCCGACCACTCCCGCTACCGGCGGCTGCTGACCCGCCGGTTCACCATGCGGGGCGTGGCCGCGCTGACCCCGATGATCACCCGCCTCACGGAGGAGTACCTCGACGCGCTGGCCGGCGCCGACGGGCCGGTCGACCTGGTGAGCACCTTCGCGGAACCGCTCACGGTCCGGGTGATGTGCGAGATGCTCGGCGTGCCCGAACCACTGCGCGAACCGCTGGCCGGCCACCTGGCGGTGCTGTCCCGGACGCACTACACGGTCGAGGAGCTGATCGAAGCCTGCACGGTCATCGCCGAAGCCCTCCAGGACCTGGTCGCGGCCAAGCGCGCCGACCCCGGCACGGACCTGCTCGGCGAGCTCGCCGCCGACGACGGGCTCACCGACGAGGAGGTCGTCAACATCGCCTGGGCCCTGCTCGGCGGCGGCTTCGACACCACGGCCAACATGCTGGCCCTCGGCACGTTCGCCCTCCTGGCCCACCCCGACCAGCTCGCCCTCCTGCGCGCCCGCCCCGAGCTGGCCGACAACGCGGTGGAACAGCTCCTGCGCTACCTCACGATCTCCCACCTGGGGGCGAGCCGAGCCGCCCTGGAGGACGTCGAGCTGAACGGCACCCGCATCAAGGCGGGCGACACGGTCGTCCTCGCCCTCTCCGCCGCCAACCGCGACCCCGGACACTTCGACGCCCCGGACCGCCTGGACATCACGGCCGAAGCCCAGGGCCACGTGGCCTTCGGCCACGGCGAGCACCAGTGCATAGGCCAGAACCTCGCCCGCGCCACCCTCCGCACAGCCCTGCCCATGCTCTTCGACCGCTTCCCGGCCCTACACCTGGCCACCCGCGCCGAGGAGGTCCCGCTCCGCTCGGACATGCTCCACTACGGGGTGCACGAGCTGCTGGTGGATACGGGGGCGTGAGCCGCGGCCTGGTTCAGCGGCGCCCGCCGAACTCCCAGGCGTGGACCTCGATGTTCGCGTACCGGTCCTGGGTCAGGATGCCGCGTGCCGCGTCCGGGTCCGGGGCCCGGACCAGCGCCGCCGTGCCGAGCCAGGTGTCACCGTCGTCGGCCAGCAGTGGCCCGTACGCGATCAGTTCGTCCCGGCCGGGCGGCAGGTCGAGGTCGGCCGCCGGGCCCTCGCCGAGGCCGAGGACCAGGTACTGGCTGCCACTGCTCCGGTCACCGGGAAAGTCCCACATGGTGCGCCCCAGCAGGTTGCGCCATCGGCGCAGCAGCACGTCCCGGTACGCTCCGGCCTGGTAGTTGGGTTCGTCGAAGGCGAACGCGCGGGCAGCGGCGGCGTCCGGCAGATCGACGATGTGGACGCTTCCGGTGAGCGTCTCACCATCGTGGGTGAAGGTCGGGCCGCGAGCGCTCAGTTCCTCCACGTACCGGTCCATGTAGGACCAGTGCTCCTCCACCAGCTCCTCGCGCAACGCGAGGGAGCCCGGCCGGTCTCGGTGGTAACAGAAGTACTCCATGGTCACAGACCCTTCCTCACACCGCCCCGGGGCTCAAGTCCCATCACCGATCGCCACCGGACTCCCCCATCGGACCACCCCAAACACTGGCGTCACTCTATGTGAGGCATGTTACTTCCATTCATGAGAGTATCATGAATGGAAGTAACATGAATGAACGCCTAGATCATGGAGGTGGACCGCCATGAACGGATTCATCGGACGCCGCACCGAGCTCAGACTTCTGGACGACCTGTTGCGGCCAGTGAAGACGGGCGGGCGCAGCGGGCGCCCGGGGCGGGCCGTCCTCATCCGCGGGCGCCGCCGGGTGGGCAAGTCCCGCTTGGTGGAGGAGTTCCTGGAGCAGACGGGCCTGCCGCATGTGTTCTTCACTGCCGTCGGCGGCTCCCGTGAGGAGGATCTGGCGGGTTTCGCCGCCGAGGTGGCCTCTTCCCGACTTCCCGACGTGGCGCGGTTCAGGGACTTCGCCGCCCCGCTGACCTGGGACGCCGCGCTGACCATGCTCGCCTCCGCGCTGCCCACCGACTCCCCCAGTGTGGTGGTCCTTGACGAGATGCCCTACCTCGTACGCGAAGACCCGAGCTTCGAGGGCGCGCTGCAGAAGGCATTCGACCGGACGCTGTCGAAACTGCCCGTTCTGCTCGTCCTCATCGGCTCCGACATCGCAATGATGGAACAGCTCAACACCTACGGGCGGCCCTTCTACCAGCGGGGCACCGAAATGGTCGTGCCGCCGCTGAATCCCGCCGAGGTCGCCTCGATGCTCGATCTGCCGCCCGCCGACGCCTTCGACGCCTATCTGGTGTCCGGCGGGCTCCCGCTCATCCTGGAGGAGTGGCCGCAGGGCGCCGGGTTGTGGGAGTACCTCGAACAGGCTCTGCGCAGTCCGACCTCCGCCCTCCTGGTCAGCGGCGAACGGTCCCTGGCGGCCGAGTTCCCCGTCGAGGCGCAAGCCCGCACCGTCCTGGGCGCCATCGGCCACGGCGAGCGCACTTTCACCCTGATCGGCAGAGCTGCCGGCGGCCTCAACCCCAGCTCGCTATCCCGCTCACTGGAGCTTCTCACCTCGCGTCGCATGGTCACCGCGGAGCTTCCCCTCTCCACCAAACCCAGCCGGGAGACCCGCTATCGCATCGATGACCCCTACCTGCGCTTCTGGCTCTCCTTCATCGGTCCGGGCATCCCCGCGATCGAACGCGGCCGGGGCGACCGCGTCCTCGACACCATCCGTGCCGGCTGGACGTCCTGGCGGGGCAGGGCCATCGAGCCCGTCATCCGCGAAGCTCTGTGGCGACTCGGCTCCGACGACGGGCAACTACCCGCGAGCACGAATGTGATCGGCGGCTACTGGACCCGCACCAACGACCCGGAGATCGACCTCGTCGGCGCCGACCGCGCCCCCATCGCCAAGAAGATCACCCTCGTGGGTTCGATCAAGTGGCTGGAGAACAAGCCTTTCGACAACCGCGACCTCGCCCGCCTCATCACCCACCGCTCCCAGCTTCCCGGCGCCGACGACACCACCCCCCTGCTCGCCGTCACCCGCAACGGCTGCACCGCCGACATCTCCTCTCTCACCCCCGAGGACCTCCACGGCGCCTGGAGCTGAGTCCGTGGCAGGCCGCGCTACTGCACGTCGGCCGGAGCGGTACGGAGTGGTCACCGCAGGTACCCACACGACACTTGGATCCGGGAGGCAGCAGACGACGAGACGTGTCCAAGACGTAGCCACGGTCCGAAAATGCTGTCCGGCCGCCCGGGGCCCTCGGGACGCTACGCCGGGCCCGGGGGCAGGTGGACGGTCATGATCAGATGGCAGGTCTCGGTGCCCGAGCCGCGGTAGGTGTGGGTGGCGTCGGCGTCGAAGGCGGCGGTCTGCCCGGCGGTGACGGTGTACTCGGTGCCGTCGACGACGAGGGTCATCTCGCCCGTGGTGACGTTGACGGTCTCGGTCACGCCGGCCTGATGAGGGTGGCTGGGGTATTCCTCTCCGGGTTGCAGTGTCCAGCGCCAGACTTCGGTGGCCGCGGGTCCGCCGGTGGTCAGCATCAGCCGGGCCTCGCTGCCGCGCTCGCCCTTCCACAGGGGCGTGACGGTGTCGGCGCTCACCACCCGCACGCGCTGTTCGGGGCGCCCTTCCATCAACGCGGAGACGGAGGCGCCGAGGGTGTCGGCGAGGCGGACCAGGGTGGCGAAGTTCGGGTTGCCCTGAGCCTTCTCCAGGGCGACCAGGGCGCCCTTGCTGACCTTGGCCCGGCGGCCGAGTTCGTCCAGGGAAAGCCCGGCGCGGGTACGGGCCGCGCGAACGTTGTGCGCGAGCGTCCGCAACGCCGCCTCGGTCTCCGTCATCGCTCTCACCCTCGTAGGAGATGGATCAGTGCACTGCACCCGTCGGTCGTTCGGTTGACTACTTCCGGTCGGTGCGCTGTACGGTGTAGTCGTTCTGTTGATACTAAGGGATGAACCATCCCTGATCGCTCCGCTGCTTGCCCTGGGCGGTTCCCTGGCCTACGGATGCGCCGACCTCCTCGGTGGCCCCGGTGCCCGCAAGGCCCATGCCCTGCGGACCGTGACGGTCGCCGCCCCGGCCCACTCCCCTCGAACGGATACCCCCGCACGATGACCACCTTCCGCCTCAGCCCCGCCGTCGCCGACGCCTTCCCCCACACCCTCATCGCCATCGTCACCGCCACCGGCCTGCGCGGCCACGAGCCCTGGCCCGCCACCACCACCGCCCAGGAAGACCTGGAGGCCCAGCTCGCCGCCGGCACCTGGACCCCCGCCGACGAGAGCGACCCGCGCGTCGAGGCATGGCACACCGCCTACCGCTCCTTCGGTACCAACCCCCGCCGCATCCGCCCCAGCGTCGATGCCCTCGGCCGCCGCCTCGCCAAGAAGGGCGCACTGCCCCGGATCAACCCGGCCGTCGACTCCTACAACACCGTTTCCGTCCGCCACGGCCTGCCCGCCGGCGCCTTCGACCTCGACCACGTCACCGGCGACGTCGAGATCCGCTACGCCGAGGGCACCGAGACCTTCACCCCGCTCGGCGAACCCGACACGATCGAGAACCCCAGGACCGGCGAGATCATCTACACGGACACCACCGACGTCCTCACCCGCCACTGGAACCACCGCGACGCCCACCGCACCCGCGTCACCGAAGACTCCACGCACGTCGCCTTCGTCCTCGAAACCCTCCACGCCACCCGCGACGGCCACCTCCTCACCACCGCCGTCGGCGAACTGCGGGACCTGCTCACCGACCACTCCGCCCGGAGCACCGTCCACCACCTCAGCCCCGCACACCCGCAGGCCACCCTCTGACACCACACCGCTGGAGCGCCATCCTGACGCATACCGCAGTATGCTTGCCGTATGTCCTCAACGACTCGCATCACCGTCACGCTCCCCAGCGACCAGGTGGCGGAGCTCCGCAAGCTCACGGACAACGTCTCCGGCTATGTGGCGGAAGCCGTGGCCCGCCAGATCCGGCATCAGCTTCTCGGTGATGACCTCCGCCGCCACGAGGAAGAGCACGGATCATTCAGCGACGAGGAGCTGACCGAAGCCCGCACAAGGATCTTCGGCACCACCGACCCCTCCAAGAGCGCGAACGCCGCGTGAGCGAGCGCATCGAGACCGTCGTCCTGGACTCCGAGGGGCTCTCCGCCTGGATCGCGCAGGACCGCAAGCTCCTCGCGATACTTCAGGTCTTCCACGACATGGGAGCCGATCTGGTGATCGGGGCGAACACCATCGTGGAAGTCAGCCATTCCCGCACCAACATGCCTCGACTGAACTGGGCCCTGTCCCGGATCAAGGTGGAACCGGTCACCGAGCAAGGCGCCAAAGCGGCAGCGGAGTTGCTCAAGGACGCCGGACTGCACGGGCACAAGTACGCCATCGACGCCACGGTCGCCGAGGTCGCCCTGCGCCAGCCGAAACCCGTCGCACTCCTGACGTCCGACAGCGACGACATGACCAAGCTCTGCGGCAGCCAGGTCCGCATCATCCCCCTCTGACCAACTGGGGGGGGACGGCCGACCGGGGCGGTCTCGTCAGCCCAGGAGAGCCGGCTCACTGGGCGGGCTCGTCCCGCACCGGCTCGGAACGTGGCCGGACGGGGCCGTTCGTACAGGTGCTGTCGACCCCAGCGTTACCGGGTGGGGGTGCGGTGCAGCATTGACGCTACTCCTACGTCCGAGGGGGCGTAGCCGATGCCCCGCAGGATGACGACGGGGACTCCGCGGCCGCGCTGGCCGAGGATGATCCCGGCTGCTGCGGCGATCATGTCGGTGAAGGTCTCCTCCTGTTGCTTCCCGCCGTCCTCGCTGAGTCGCAACGGCGCGACTCCGGCGGCGCCGATGGAGATGCAGGTGGCGCCGCGACGGTCGGCGCGGCCGTCGGAGTCCGCGATGACGACCGCGACGTTCGCGCCGGAATGGGCGATCAGTGCGTCGCGCAGGGCGCGGGCGGAAGCGTCGGGGTCCTCGGGAAGCAACCACGCCCCTTCGGTGCCGGCGCGGTCGATCCCGGCGGAGGTGAGTTGGTGGCCGAGGGTATGCCAGGCGATGATCGGACCGCGCTCGGTGGCCAGGAAGTAATCGGTGGAGTGGTCCAGGATGAGCTGGACCACGGTGGCCGGCTTGCCCGTACGGGCTGACAGAGCCATGGCTTCGGCAAAGGGCGTGACGTCGGCCAGGGCGACGTAGCGCTTCTCTGCGATCGAGACGACCTTGCTGGCGACCACCACCACGTCACCGTCCAGCAGTTCGGTGCCGGTCCGGGAGAGGGCGTCGGTGATCGCGCTCGGGAGATCATCGCCGGGCTGGACTGAGGGGAAGGGCTCCAAGCCGAACGCGGAGAACCCGGAAGTGGTGGGCGGGATGGCGGTCATGGTGCTCCTGCTGCTGGGGAAAGATCGGTGCGTAGGCGGTCGTGGGCGGCGGAGAGCATCCGGGCTCGCTGCCGGGGGGTGGCGTGCTGCGCGCTGGTGAGCCAGTCACAGACGCGGTGCAGGTAGTGCGGCCATAGCCGCGCGGCCGCAGCTGAGGCCGGCATACCGGAGGTGGCGGCCCGCCAGGCATCGGCGAGGTGCAGCGGCCAGGGCCTGCCATCGTATCCGCCAGGGCCAGGCGTGAGGTTCTTGAGCGATGCGACCATGTCCCGCACACGGCCGGGCGGCAGGTGCCGCTCGGTCGACCGGTAGACGACCGCACGGGCGCGGACCTGTGCGGGCTGGGACCACGCTGCGGTGAGGTGCAGCAGGACCGGAACGGCCTGGTGGAAGATCGCCGGGAGATGGCTGAAAGAGCCGGCGTGCTGCTTGGGGTCCGTGAGATGCACGGAGTTGACGGGGCCGGTCGTGGCGGCGGTCAGCAGCAGGAACGCGTCAATGCCGTACCCGGCGACGCGCTGCGCGAGTTCGTCCGGCAGCTCGGCCACGGCCTGCCGGGCGGCGGTGAGTGCCCGGCGGGACACGGCGAGGTCGCCGGCGAGCGGCTGCGGAACGTAGAGGCCGGTGATGGCCAACTACCAAGGGCCGGGCCAGATGATGCGTCAGATTGGCCTCGTCCCAGTGCCGGGGGTAGTCCGCGACGGCGAGGGCAGCACCCTGCTGAACCTGGTCCAGGAGGGCACGGTAGATGGCCGGGTCCGGAGTGACGCCCAGGGTCATTCACGACATGGGAGCCGACCTGGTGATCGGGGCGAACACCACGGTGGAAGTCAGCCATTCCCGTACCGACATGCCGTGCTTGAACTCGACCCTGTCCCAAATCAAAGTGGAACCTGTCACCGAACAAGGCACCAAAGCGGCAGCGGCTCCTTGGGCGGGCTCGTCCGGCACCCGCTCGGGCCCGGGTTTCCAGAGCAATGTGGACTCGTGTCCCGGAGGCGTGTCATGCGCGCCGACGCCAGTGAGCATCCCCGGAGTGGTCGGCTCATTGCCCTGTACAGGGCGGGACGAGGTGCGTGCTGCGGCCGCCAACCAGCGCCCCGCCGCACGGTAGCGGCAGGCAGAGGGGCCGAGCATGAAGAACGGCTGCGGCGCGGGGCTGACAACCGGCTTGCGTAGGATTCGGCGCATGATTCGCGCAGTCGTATTCGACGTCGGTGAGTGCCTGGTGGACGAGACCCGCGAGTACGGAACCTGGGCCGACTGGCTCGGCATCCCGCGGCACACCTTCGCCGCCATGTTCGGGGCCGTCATCGCCCAAGGCCGCGACTACCGAGATGTCTTCCAGGAGTTCCAGCCCGGCTTCGACCTGTACGCCGAACGGGAGCGCCGCGCTGAGGCCGGCAAGCCGGAGCACTTCGGGGAAGAAGACCTGTACCCAGATGTCCGAGACGCCCTGCACGCCATGCGGGCCGACGGCCTATGGCTCGGCATTGCGGGCAACCAGACTGTCCGCGCCGGCGCCATCCTTCGCCAGCTGTTCTCCGAGGACGTCGACCTGATTGGGACCTCCGACGACTGGGGCGCGAGCAAGCCCGACCCGGCCTTCTTCCGTCGCGTGGCCGAGGTAGTGCCCGCCGACCCCGGGGAAATCCTCTACGTCGGAGATCGCGTGGACAACGACCTGCGCCCCGGAGCAGCTGCTGGGATGCTCACCGCGCTGGTGCGCCGTGGCCCATGGGCGACGATCCAGTGGAACACCGACGAAGCCCTCAGCCTTCCCACCTTCCGTTTGGAAACCCTCCTCGAACTCTCGCCGAAGATCGCGGAGTTCAACGCGCGAGGGCGCTGACCGTCGTCGACCACCCGTACAACCGGTCATCGAGGTCACGCACGCATTGCTCGTGCTGATGAGGGGCCAGCGCGCGCCGCACCTCCCGCACCCGGTCCATGCCCGTCGCGTACCAGGTTGCCTCTAGCTGATCGAGGGCGCGGCGGGCGTGCTCGCAGGCACCATCGGGGTTCCCCGCCGCCGCCTCGACCGCTGCCAGGTCCCCGTAGACCACGCTGCGCTGCTTGCCCTCGGCGGCCGGCAACTCTTCGAGAACCCTGAGGAGAGTTGTCCGGGCCTGCGGCAGGTGCCCGGCCTTCAATTGGGTGTTCCCCTTGAAGGCGCCCAGGCGCACCGGGCTGAACCAGTCCAGCCAGTCAGGCGATGGGTGTTCGGTGCCTGCATCGAGCACGTCCTCGGCGTGGCCAATCAGGTGGAGAGCCGTCCTAATGTTCCCACACCGGGTTTCGCACTCGGCCTCGACCGCGTCCAGCCATGCCAGCAGTTCCGCCGACGGCGCGCCGCGGCGGGCGTAGGTCCGGGCGGCAACCATTCGCTCTGCTGCATCATCCCGGCGGCCAGCCCAGGCGGGGATGAAAGCCATGTGGGCAAGGACAGCGGAACCGAGCAGCGGATCGTCGGCCTCGCCCGCTGCCTGGAGGGCGCGGAGAAGCGTGTTGCCCGCGTGGTCCGGTTCGCACAGGTCGAAGAACTCGATCCGGCCTGCCAGCAGCCAGGTCTCCGCGAGTGCGGCAGCCACCGCACGCCGCGTTTGCCCAGCTGTCTCCGGGAGAAGGGCACATCCGAGGGCGGCATGCGCGATCGCGGCTGGGCGAAGGGTTGCCGGGGCGACGGACCAGTACAGGCGTCGATGCGACCGGGTCACGGCCTCGAAGTCGGGGGCGACGGACGCGGGTTGCATGGTGGCGGTCGCTTGCGCAGGAACGGTGGCAAGGCCGACCGTGCCGCCTGTCAGACCACGATGCCCTGCATCTCGGCGGTCGCGCCCGTCCGGAGGACTGAACCCCAGCGCATCGAGGTCCTGGCCAAGGGTCCGTGTGAGGGCTTCGCCGAGTTCGGGGTGTGGCCATGGCGGATTCTCCGACTCCCACCGGCGTACCTGCCGAACACCGACACCAAGCGCTGCGGCGAGGGCTTGCTGCGAGTGGTAACCGGCAGCGAGGCGAGCGGACTTCAGACGGACGTTGCTGGGCTTCGGTGGCACGGTGGTCCTCCCTCATGGCAATGGCGCCAGTCTCACACCAGGCCCTCTGGCTAGCCACTCACGCCCCAGAAGAATGCATGAAAGTCCTCTTTCGTGCCGAGAAGAGTCCTCTGAAAGCCCTCGGAATGAGAAGGGACGCAAGCCAACCTAAGTGGACGATCACAGCTACGGGAGGCTCAGGTGCCGTCCACGCCCACAATCAAGCACTGCCGGTTGGAAAGCGCCGGCGAGGCGTGGGACGCCGTCCGCGTGCCTCGCAGCGTTGGCAATGACGCGGTCTCCATCCTCGGGAGCCTGGTTGGCGCCGCTCTTCAGGACCCGCACGAGGGGTGCATGTATTTCTTCATCGCCCCCGGGTCGGCGGCCAGGTGGGAGCCCCCCGATGTGCCCGGTGCCCGGGTCCTCGGGCCTGGCGCTCACGTCGTGTTCCCGCCGCCGAGACGAACCTCTGGGCCTGGCCCGTATTGGCGGGTCTGCCCGGCAGGCGACAGGCTCCTCACTGATACAGCGGCGCTTCGGGCCGCCCTGGAGGATGCAGCGACTCCACGGACGGAGTCAATCCTGTGATGGTTCCTGCGGTGGTTCGCTTCGCAGAGCGGCGATACCCGAGCGCGACCGGATAACGCACCTTCGCAAGGTCATGGTCCTGGGGCTCGTGGACACCGCGAGCGCCCCGGTCAGGCCCCTTACCCCCGTAACGAAGATCAGACAGAAGGAGTCCATCATGACCGCGTGTGCACACTGCGAGCGGCTGCGCTCAGAAGAGACGGCAGCCTCGCGGGTCGGTGACTACTCTCGCGCGACGGACTGCCGCGTACTGCTCCGCAGACATCCTCACCGCAGCGGCGCAGCCGCGCCGGAGCAGACCAGCCCCGTGCTGGCACGCCAGTGAGGCCACTCCGTCCCGGCTGCGCACTCGCGCGTGCAGCCGGGACGGCCGGGCCGACAACTCGGCACGGCCCCCGCGCGTATCGCGTCGGCCGGCCCTCATAGCTCCCGCGTCACCCAGGTACCCGGCCTGGGGCGAGCGGGTGGCCAGGCCGCCGTCCTGCGGCCGGGCAGGTAGAGCCACGCAACCCGACTACATCGGAGGGCACCCATGGCAACACCATTAATCGAAAGGGATCGGGAGACGTACACCGTCACCCGCGACCCGAGGACCTTCGTCTCCCCGGAGGTGTGGGACCGTGAGGTCACTCTGCTCATGCGCGACTACCCGTTCGACAAGGTCATGGCGGAGCGTCTGTTCGCCGGCGCCGTCTCGTACCTCATCACCGCCATGGAGAAGTTCGGCCAGGGCCTGGAGATGTGCTGCGGGCGGATCGTGGACATCGCGGTCCACGTGTTCATCCTCGACACCCGCAACTACCGGGAGTTCTGCGAGACGAACTTCGGCGGCAGGTTCCTGGAGCACATCCCGGAGATCGAGTTCAAGCACGACGGCTCCGTGGAGCGTACCGCTCACATCATCGCGGACAACGGTTTCCCTGTGGACTGGCCGCTGTGGGAAGCCGACTTCGCGAAGTGCGGGCCGTGTCACCCCGGGGCGAGCTGCCACTGACGCCGTAGGGCTGGGCTGATCCCTTGTGCCCGGGACCGCTTCACGCGGACCCGGGCACTCTTTATGCCTATATATGATGGTTTCTGACTTTCACGTACGTCCCGGGGGTGCCGTCGGTAGCGTGGCGCCACTGGAGTTCGTCTCTCCCCCGGAGGATTCACATGTCCAGCGCCGGCCCCATGACCGCAGCCGAGTACTGGGACAAGTACAAGCCTCACCGAGGCGAGAAAGCCGAGCGGCGCCCGGTGGCGGACCGCTTCGACTGGACCGGCATCCCTGGCTCCGGGCCCGGGGCAGAGGTCCTGGGCGAGCCGAAGACCGCGCTCGACCTGGGGCCGGCCGAGGGCGAGAACGCGGCCTTCCTGACCCGGGCCGGCGTCGAAGTCATCGGCGTGGACTTCTCGCCCGCTCAGGTCCGCCGCGCCCGCGAGTTCTGGAGCGACGTCCCCGGGCTGGAGTTCGTCCACGCGGAGGCCTGCGCCTTCCTCGACGGTGATCTGAGGTGGTGGGATGCCATTTACTCGACATGGGGCGCGGTCTGGTTCACCGATCCAGACGCCCTCGTCCCGCGCGTCCTGCGCCGCCTGTCCCCGGGCGGCGTCTTCGCCTTCTCGCACCGGGAGCCGATTGCCGGTCAGTTCGGGGCGCAGCAGATGGGCGGGAAGTGGCTGGAAGGCCGCGAGAAGGAGTTGACGGTGTACCGGTGGCAGTACAGCGCGGAGCAGTGGGCCGGTGTGCTCAAGCTCCACGGCTTCGTGGACATCCGGTCGGAGGTACTGCCCCACCCGGATGCCGGCTCCCTGGGGACGCTCCTGGTCCGGGCGTGCGCGCCTCGATGACCCTCGTGCTGTTGGCGCGGCGAGGTCGAAGCGGTGACCTCGCTGCCGGCCTGGCGTGACCGGTCCGGCCCGCGCCGCCGGCGAACAGCCACTCGCCATGTCGATGCTGCCCTTCGCACGCGAAGCCCCCGTCCTCGCCTTCGAGCAACGCATGCGTGAGGCCCTCGGCTGACCTCTACGAGCTGCTGGTCGCCTCGTCCAGGAGCAGATACAGCAGACCGACCAGGCTGCCACTGCTGACGATCTCTCGGCGGTCGATCATGCCCCGGATCTCCGAGATCGGAATCCACTCGATTCGGTCGGACTCGTTCAACTCGGTCGGTGGGCCCGTGTACGAGGCGGTCTCGGCACGAAAGACGAAGTGCTCGGAATCCGTGATGCCGTTCGCCGGTTGCGCGTACACCAGCGGCTTGACGCCCTTCACCCGCCAGCCGGTCTCCTCCTCGACCTCGCGGGCAGCCGCCTGTTCCGGAGTCTCGTCGGCCTCGATGAGGCCCATCGGAAGCTCCCAGCCCCAGGTGTCGGTGATGAACCGGTGCCGCCACATCATCAGCACACGCTTCTGGTCGTCGACCACGGCCGCTACGGCCAGGTGCCGCATCCGGACCACATGGTGTTCCCACCGCCGGCCGTCAGGCTGCTGGACGTCCACGAGCCAGAGGTTCACCCATGGGTTGTTGTAGATCTGCCGCTCGCCATGGACGGTCCACTGCATGAGCCAAACTCCCTTGTGTCAGTGAAGTACCCAGCATGTCACTTTGACGAGAATCCGACCGCCAAGTTGGAGACGAAGACCTCGGGGCTCAAGCTCCGAGCCCCGAGCGCTCTTTGAGTGGAATGGGTGGATGGGCTTGTACCCACCCACCCACCCTCCTGACCCGCAAGGGTTGACTTTCCGCGTTCGAGTTGCGACGCCAGGTAGCCGCGCTCTAGCTTCAGCGAGGACACAGAACAAGACGGCCCCTGCCGGTGAGGAAACACCGCCAAGGGCCTGACCACCTCGATCGAAAGCAATGGAGTACCGATCAGATGGCTGCCAGCCAGTTTAGTGGTGCCTCCGCACCCGACCACCCGATGGCCAACCCCGGTTACGGCAAGCGCTCCGCGCCGGACCAGCGCCCCCGCACCGGCGCCGACTTCACCCACCTCGTCCCCCGCGACGCCGCCATCGCCTCGTACATCGACTCACTGCGCGACGGCGCCGACATCTCCGTGAAGACCCTCGCCAAAGCCCTCCCGTACGGACAGTGCGCGATCCGCACCACCCTCAACCGCCTCCAGGAAGAGGGCCACCTGCGCCGGGGCAGCGAATGCGTCGCCAGCGGCGAGAACCTGATCTGGGTGACCCGGACATTCTTCTCCCGCACCGCCCGCGACGACACCTGGTGGGCCGCCTTCAGCCGAGGCGACGTACCAACAGAAACCCAACGCACCACCCGCTCCCGCGCGTTCATCCTGCTCGCCGCACTCGGCCGCACCACCCCCGCCCTCTCACTCTCCCACCGCGACTGCGTAACCCTGGAACCGCAAATGACGGAATGGCTGACCCGAGGCGCCACCGAAGCCGAGATCACACACGCCCTCACCTCAGGCCTCCCCGACCGCATCCACCACCCGGCCGCCCTCATCGCCACACGCCTCCAGACCAAACTGCCCCCAGCCCGCGAACCCCACACCGTCCTGCGCTCCCTCGAATGCAGCGAATGCCGAGCCCCCGGCACCCCCGAAGCCCTACCCGGCGGCAAATGCCGCACCTGCCGAGGCACCCCCACCCACCAGGAACCCACCCTCCCCGCCCAAAAAGTCCGCGCCCAGGCCCGAGCCGTACGAGCGGGCCTGATCCCCAAATCAGACCGCCCCAAGCGCTGACGGCCCCGGGTTCAGCCACTGTGCCGCCTAAGCGACATAACCAATCACGCTTAGTGACGAACCTGTCAACTATGATAGTTGTTATACGCTTGAACGCATGGAGACGAAGACGTACACAACCATCGACCTGCGCAAAGGGATGGGCGAGATCCTGGACCGAACCCGGATCGCCGGTGAGGCCGCCGCAATCACCCGCAAGGGGAAGACGGTCGCCTACTTGGTGCCGGCCGAGTGGTTCGAGCAGATGGCTCGTCGGCACCAGTCGCACGAGGTGGCCTGACCCACCCTCCATACCAAGGAGCCCGAACCATGCCCGCCCATGCACTCCACTTCGATGGGTACGAGGGGGAACCCCTGCGGATTCCACCCATGCCCGAGCGCACCCCTCAAGCACTCCGGTTGGCCATTCAGGAACACACTCCACAGCTCCTCCCGGACTTTGAGGCTCACTGGAAGCGCGTCATCGGCGACGCCTTCAGCATCACCCCCGTGCCGGCCTTCATGCGCCTGTGGTGGACGCAGTACGCCATCGCGCGAAATCCCGTACTCGACTCACACCTTCGCGACCTCGAAGCCCGCGCCGCCAAGTCCGAGGACCCCGAGGAGTCCACCCGGCTTCTGGAGGAGTACAGCCGCCTCCGGCATGAAGCCGCCGACAGGAAGCCCGGAGAGTGATCGACGAACCACTCCGGCCGCCTTGGCAGATGGACTGGACGAAGCAGGCGCAGCACGATTTCCAGAACATGCCTGCCGAAGGCAGCGACCTGGTCATGAGTGCCCGTGCGGAACTGGTCACCGCCGAAGACCCGTACTTCCGGGGAATCGATGCCGATGCTTCGCTCCCGCACTGGATGACCGTTCGGCCGCTGGCCTCCACAAGCCCCGGTGGTCCTCATATCGTGGACCTGGCCGGCGGACGCGGCTGGCTCATCTACACCTTCATGCGCCGCCACGCCGACCCACAGATCGTCGTCACCGAAGCCTTCTGGGCCTGACGCCCGCGTCACCCGCAATGCGGCCAGGTGACCCCCGGCACCCACGCACACAGCGGCCGCCGGATCGCTCGATCCGGCGGCCGCCGCAGCCCTCGTGCCGCCCGGTCAGGCGGTCTCGGCCGGCCACCAGTCCGGGTGGTCGGCGTACCACTGCACCGTGCTCTCCAGGCCCGCCGTGAACTCGATCGACGGGGTGAAGCCCAGCTTCGTGATCTTGCTGAAGTCGAGCGAGTACCGCAGGTCGTGGCCCTTGCGGTCGGCGACCTGGCGGATCATGGACGGGTCGGCGCCGCACAGCTCGACCAGGCGTCGGGCGATCGAGACGTTGGTGACCTCGACGCCGCTGCCGATGTTGTAGACCTCGCCCGGCTCCCCGTCGGTCAGGACCAGTTGCAGGGCCGCGCAGTGGTCGGCCACGTGCAGCCACTCACGCACGTTGCGTCCGTCGCCGTACAGCGGCACGGGCTTGCCGCGCAGCAGGTTGGTGATGAACAGCGGGATGAGCTTCTCGGCGTTCTGGTACGGGCCGTAGTTGTTGGAGCACCGGGTGAGCCGGATGTCCAGCCCGTGCGTGCGCCGGCAGGCCAGGGCGACCAGGTCGCTGCCCGCCTTGGACGCCGCGTAGGGCGAGTTGGGCTGGAGCGGCTCGTTCTCGTCCCACGAGCCGCGCTCGATGGAGCCGTACACCTCGTCCGTGGACACGCACAGCACGGTCGCCACGTCGTGCCGGGCGCAGCTGTCCAGGAGCTGCTGGGTGCCGACCACGTTCGTCGAGGCGAACGGGACCGCGCCGGCGACCGACCGGTCCACATGCGACTCGGCGGCGAAGTGCACCACCACGTCGTGTCCGGGCAGCACCTCCTCCAGGGCGGCCGCGTCGCGGATGTCGCCCCGGACGAAGGTCAGCCGCTCGTGCCCGATCGGCAGGTTCGCCGTGTTGCCCGCATAGGTGAGCAGGTCGAAGACGGTGACCTCGGCGTCCTCGTAACCGGCGTACTCGCCCGCGAGCATCGCCCGCACGTACTGCGAGCCGATGAAGCCGGCTCCGCCTGTGACAAATACCTTCACGTCGTCCCGTCTCCTCAGCCGACCGGCAGAACCTTCAGGGAGCGGCGGCGGACGCCGTCACCCGAATCCACGATCGAGGAGATGTGCGAGACGACCCGCTCGTCGGCCGGGTCGTTCGCCGGGTCGTCGTGCACCCGCAGGATCTCGTACGTGGTGCTGCGCTGCGCCGGTACGCGGTCGGCGCCGCGGATCAGTTCGAGCAGCTCGGGCAGGTTGGAGCGGTGCTTGGCGCCCGCGGAGGAGACGACGTTCTCCTCCAGCATCACCGAGCCGAGGTCGTCGGCCCCGTAGTGCAGGGTCATCTGGCCCATCTCCTTGCCCGTGGTCAGCCACGAGCCCTGGATGTGCGCCACGTTGTCCAGGAAGAGCCGTGCGACGGCGATCACCCGCAGGTACTCCAGCGACGTCGCCTGGGTACGCCCGCGCAGCTTGTTGTTCTCGGGCTGGTACGTGTACGGGATGAAGGCGCGGAAGCCGCCGGTGCGGTCCTGCACGTCGCGGATCATGCGCAGGTGCTCGATGCGCTCGGCGTTCGTCTCGCCCGTGCCCATCAGCATGGTGGTGGTCGATTCGAGACCGAGCCCGTGCGCGGTCTCCATGATCTCCAGCCAGCGTTCGCCGGACTCCTTGAGCGGGGCGATGGCGGTACGGGCGCGGGCCGGCAGCAGCTCGGCGCCGGCCCCGGCGAACGAGTCGAGTCCGGCGTCGCGGATCCGGGTGATCGCCTCCTCGACCGGGACCTTGGAGACCTTCGCCATGTGCGCCACCTCGGAGGCGCCCAGCGAGTGGATCACCAGCTCGGGGAAGCGCTCCTTGATGGCGGAGAACATGCTCTCGTAGTACTCGACGCCGTAGTCCGGGTGGTGGCCGCCCTGGAACATGATCTGCGTGCCGCCCAGCTCAACCGTCTCCGCGCAGCGGCGCAGGATGTCGTCCAGGTCCCGGGACCAGCCCTTGGCGGTGTCCTTCGGAGCGGCGTAGAACGCGCAGAACTTGCACGCCGTGACGCACACGTTCGTGTAGTTGATGTTCCGCTCGATGATGTACGTCGCCTGGTTCTCCCGGTCGGCGTAGCGACGGCGGCGCACCGCGTCGGCCGCCTGGCCGAGTGCGTGCAGGGGTGCGTGGCGATAGAGCTCCAGGGCCTCTTCGGGCGTCAGGCGGCCTCCGGTGGCGGCGCGGTCCAGAGCAGCGGTGAGATGACTGGTCGGGATGGCCATCGGGCCACCTTTCTGTTTCGGATGGATCGACGCGGCGCTCCTACGAGGTGCGCCCGGTCTCCAGCAGGTGGATCCTCAGGTCGGGCGCGAAGCCGGCGTCGGCTCCGCCGACCCGGCGGGCGAACTCGCGCAGTCCGGCGAGCTGCCGCTCCCCCAGGTCGAAGTCGAGCGCGGACAGGTAGTAGCGCTTGAGCGTCTCGACGTCGAACTTCGCCCAGCGGGCCGCCTTCCGGCAGACCACGTCGATCTCGTCGAGGAACAGCTCACGCGACTTCAGGAATCCGGAGTGCACCTCACGGACCAGCTCCGGGTGCTCGGCGACGAACTCGCGCCGGGCCGCGAACACCGCGAAGACGAACGGCAGCCCGGTCCACTCCCGCCACATCTCGGCCAGGTCGTACACCTGGAACCCGAAGGTGTCGGCCTGCTGGAGCGAGGCGCGCAGCGCGGCGTCGCCGATGACCACGGCCGCGGGGGCCCCGGCCATCATGGTGGGCAGGTCCGGCGGGCAGTCGAAGTACTCCGGCTTGACGCCGATGGACTCGGTGAGCAGCAGCTCGGCCAGGCGCACGGTGGTGCGGCTGGAGGTGGTCCGGGCGAGCGGGACGCCGTCCAGCTCCTCCAGCGGCACCTTACTGAGCAGCAGACAGGACATCACGGGCCCGTCCGCGCCGACCGCGATGTCGGGCAGCACGACCAGGTCGTCGGCATGGCGCAGATACTCCATGACGCTGATCGGGCTGATGTCCAGCTCTCCGGCGACGAGGGCGTCGCTGAGGCGTTCCGGCGAGTCCCTGTGCAGGTCGAGGTCGAGCAGGCTTCCCGTACGGGCCAGCCCCCAGAACAGGGGCAGGCAGTTGAGGAAGTCGATGTGGCCGACGCGCGGCCGGCCGAGTTCGGCCGACGGGGCGCGCAGGGCCGGCTCGTAGCCGGTGACCGCCGTCATCAGCCGTCCGCCGAATCCGGTCCGAGGACCTCGACGCCGTCGCTGATCCGGCGTACATGGATGCACTCCCCCGGGCACTCCTTCACCGAGTCGGTGACGTCGCGCAGGGCGATGGTCGGCACGAGGACCGTGGCACCCGTGTCCTGGAGCAGATCGCCGTCCGCGTTCCTGACGTAGGCGAGCCCGTCGATGTCCAGCTCGAAGACATCGGGCGCGTACTGACAGCAGATCCCGTCACCCGTGCACAGGTCCTGGTCGATCCAGACCTCAAGGGCATCGCCCCGGAGGTCCTCGTCCCGTACGGTCATCGCGCACACCTGCCGATACTTGTCGTGATGATGGTCATGAGTCAGACCCGCATGGGCTGGGGGGTCTCGCGGATCTCCGGATCCGGGCCCTCGTACTCGCGGACGGTCTGATAGAGCGTGTTGCGCTCCACGGGCTGGAACCCGGCGTCGCGGATCAGGTCGAGCAGGCTCTCGCGGGACATCTTGTCCGGAGTGCCGTAGTTGTCCGCGTCGTGCGTGATCTTGTACTCGACAACGGAGCCGTCGATGTCGTCGGCGCCGTGGTTGAGCGCGAGCTGTGCGGTCTGGAGGCCGTGCATCACCCAGAAGACCTTGACGTGCGGCACGTTGTCGAAGAGCAGCCGCGAGACCGCGAAGGTCTTCAGGGACTCCGTCGGCGTCGCCATCTTCGTCCTGGACATCAGCCGGTTGCGTTCCTTGCCGTCCATGGAGTCATGGAAGTCGTGCTGGTAGCGCAGCGGGATGAAGACCTGGAAGCCGCCGGTCTCGTCCTGGAGTTCACGCAGCCGCAGCACGTGGTCGACGCGGTGCCGGGGCTCCTCGATGTGCCCGTAGAGCATCGTGCAGGGGGTCTTGATCCCCTTCTCGTGGGCGAGACGGTGGATGCGCGACCAGTCTTCCCAGTGCGTGCGGTGGTCCACGATGTGCTGGCGGATCTCCCAGTCGAAGATCTCCGCACCGCCGCCGGTCAGCGACTCCATGCCCGCGTCGATCAGCTCGTCCAGGATCTCGCTCGCCGGGAGCCCGGAGATGCTCTCGAAGTGATGGATCTCGGTGGCGGTGAACGCCTTGACGGCGACCGTCGGCGGCAGCGCTTCCTTCAGTGCCCGGATCGAGCGCGGGTAATAGCGCCAGGGCAGCGTCGGGTGGAGGCCGTTGACCAGGTGCAACTCGGTGAGCTGGTCGTTCTCCATCGCCTTGGCCAGCTTCACGGCCTCCTCGATGCGCATGGTGTACGCGTCCATCTCGCCCGGCTTGCGCTGGAACGAGCAGTACGCGCACGAGGCCGTGCACACGTTGGTCATGTTGAGATGGCGGTTGATGTTGAAGTGAACGACGTTGCCGTTCTTCCGCGTACGGACCTGATGGGCCAGCCCGCCGAGCCAGGCCAGGTCGTCGCTCTCGTAGAGACCGATACCGTCCTCCCGGCTGAGGCGTTCGCCGGCAGCGACCTTCTGTTCGATTTCGCGTTTGAATCCTGCGTCCACCCGTGCGTCTCCTCAGCGTGAAATCCGGCATGAGAACGGTCTGCTAACCCCGCGAACACAACAGCCCCGGGCAGCGCAGCTCCATGCTCCTGGAACCACCGCTAAGAGATTCCCTACAGATACGATCCAGCTCCTCCTACGCGGCGACCCCTTGCCCGTAACGTGAACTCTCGCGAAGGTCCGCCTCCGGACCGAGACACGCGCATCGGCGTAAGGATGAAGACGCATGTCGAATACAGCGACCGCCTCCCCCACCCGGCAGCAGGCCCGCGGACGGATCGTGTACCCCCTGGTCGCCACCGTGGCGACCGTCATCGTCTGGCTCATAGCGCACGCCACCCTCGACGACGGCCTCAAGGCGAAGGCCCAGGGCGGCGACATCCAGGAGATCGGTCTGCCGGTGGTCATCGGCGTGACGCTCGTGGTGGGCTTCGCCGCCCTCGGCGTGGTGACGCTGCTCGACCGCAAGTCGCCCAACGCCCGCACCCTGTGGACGGTGATCTCCTCGGTCATCTTTCTGCTGTCCCTGCTCGGCCCGGCCGGCAGCGGCGACGGGGGCGGCTCCAAGGTCGCGCTGCTGTGCATGCACGTCGTCGTGGCCGCGGTGCTGATCCCCGGGTTCGCGCGCACCGCACGAAAGGACTGACGCATGGCGAAGACCGCGCTCAGCCTCCACAAGAAGGGCGGCGCCTTCGTCCTCGACGGTGTGAAGGGCTCCTCCGCGACGCTGACGTTCGAGCGTGGCATGCGCAAGGGCACGGTCACCGTCGGTGGCCGTGCTCTGCCGATCGCGGCCACCGGCCGGGGGCGCACCCGCGTCACGGCCGCCGAGCCCGCGATCCTGTGCCTGGACGGCCAGGGGGCGTTCGTGCCGGGCGGCGGCGCGCCGGTCGAGTGGCGTACGTCCAAGCCGCACCGCGGCCACTACCGGGCGACGCTCGTCCGGGGCTCCGACGAGATCGACTTCTCGTTGTCCAGGTCCGACGGCAAGTCCGTGCAGATAGCGGTCACCGGCCAGTGGGACGAGCTCGAACTGCTGGCGCTCGCCGGGTCGTTCGCGCTGCTGTCCCGCCGCCGCGGCGACACGTACCGCAAGATCGCCATCGCCGGCGTCGTCAGCCACGGCCCGCACTGAGCCGTGACCGCCTCCCCGCCGGACGGACCCGGCCTCCGGGTCCTCGTCGTCACCGCGGTCGCCGCGGAACAGGACGCGGTGGCGGGCGTCTTCCGGGACGCCGCCACCCCGCCCGTACCCACCCCGCTCGCCGCCCGCACCCTGCACCGGGTGACCACGGGCGGCGTCGGCGTGGACGTGCTGGCCGCCGGTGTGGGGCCCGCCGCCGCGGCCGCCTCGACCGCTGTGGCGCTGACCGCCGCGGCGCACCGGGGCGCCGGCTACGGCCTGGTCGTCAGCGCCGGGATCGGCGGCGGCTTCCAGCCCGAGGCACCGCTCGGTTCCCTCGTCGTGGCGAGCGAGCTCGTCGCTGCCGACCTGGGCGCCGAGACGGCCGACGACTTCGTGCCGGTCACCGAACTGGGCTTCGGCACCATCGCGTACCGGCCCGACGCCACGCTCGTGGCCCGCGTCGCCGAAGCGACGCGGGCCGGTACGGGCGCGGTCCTCACCGTCTCCACCGCGACCGGCACCGCCGCGCGGGCCGCCGCGCTGCGGGCCCGTCACCCCGGCGCACTCGCCGAGGCGATGGAGGGGTTCGGGGTCGCCGAGGCAGCGGCAGCGGCCGGCTGCCCGGTCGTGGAACTGCGCGCCGTCTCCAACGCGGTGGGCCCGCGCGACCGGTCCCAGTGGCGCATCGGCGACGCACTGGCCGCCCTCGCGGACGCCTCCGGCCGGCTCACCTCCGTGTTCGAGGATCTGCCGGCCGGACGGTCCGATGGGGTGCGGGGTCAGTAGCGGTAGTGGTCGGGCTTGTACGGGCCCTCGACCTCGACACCGATGTACGCGGCCTGCTCCGGGCGCAGCGTCGTCAGCTTGACGCCGAGGGCGTCGAGGTGGAGGCGGGCGACCTTCTCGTCCAGGTGCTTGGGGAGCACGTAGACGTCGGTCGGGTACTCCTCGGGCTTGGTGAACAGCTCGATCTGGGCCAGGGTCTGGTCCGCGAAGCTGTTGGACATCACGAACGAGGGGTGGCCGGTGGCGTTGCCCAGGTTCAGCAGGCGGCCCTCGGACAGCACGATCAGGACCTTGCCGTCCTGGAACGTCCAGGTGTGGACCTGCGGCTTCACCTCGTCCTTCACGATGCCGTCGATCGCGGCGAGGCCGGCCATGTCGATCTCGTTGTCGAAGTGGCCGATGTTCCCGACGATCGCCTGGTGCTTCATCCGGGCCATGTCCGCGGCCATGATGATGTCCTTGTTGCCCGTCGTGGTGACGAAGATGTCCGCCTGCTCCACCACGTCGTCGAGGGTGGCGACCTGGTAGCCGTCCATCGCCGCCTGGAGCGCGCAGATCGGGTCGATCTCGGTGATGATCACGCGGGCGCCCTGGCCCCGGAGGGACTCCGCGCAGCCCTTACCGACATCGCCGTACCCGCAGACCACGGCCGTCTTGCCGCCGATCAGCACGTCGGTGGCCCGGTTGATGCCGTCGATCAGCGAGTGACGGCAGCCGTACTTGTTGTCGAACTTCGACTTCGTCACCGCGTCGTTCACATTGATCGCCGGGAACAGGAGCGCCCCCTCGCGGTGCATCTCGTACAGCCGGTGCACACCCGTCGTGGTCTCCTCGGTGACCCCACGGATCTCGGAGGCGAGGGCCGTCCAGTCCAGGCCGCTGTTCTCCAGCACGGCGCGGACGACGGCCAGTTCCTCGTTGTCGGCGGTGGGCAGCTCGCCCGTCTTCCGGTACTCGACGCCCTTGTGGACCAGGAGGGTGGCATCGCCGCCGTCGTCCAGGATCATGTTCGGACCCGTGTGGCCGGGCCAGGTCAGCGCCTGCTCCGTGCACCACCAGTACTCCTCCAGCGTCTCGCCCTTCCAGGCGAAGACGGGGACACCCGCCGGGGCGTCCGGGGTGCCGTCCGGGCCGACCGCGATGGCGGCCGCCGCGTGGTCCTGGGTGGAGAAGATGTTGCAGGACACCCAGCGGACCTCGGCGCCGAGCGCGACCAGGGTCTCGATCAGCACCGCCGTCTGCACGGTCATGTGCAGCGAGCCCATGATCCGGGCACCGGCCAGCGGCTGGGCGGCGGCGTACTCCTTGCGGATCGACATCAGGCCGGGCATCTCGTGCTCGGCGAGGGTGATCTCCTTACGGCCGAAAGCCGCGAGTGAGAGGTCGGCGACCTTGAAGTCGGTGAAGGCGACGTTCGGCTGAACGGGCATGCGTGCTACTCCTCGGGTTCTGAAAAGTCTGGTGGGTACCGCGTCACCGCTCACGGCATGTCGTGGAGAGCCGGTGCGATCTCCTGGGCGGCCTCGCTCCCGTAGGCCCGCGAGACCGTGGCGAGCAGGGCGTCGCGGTCGAGGCCGTACGCCTGCGAGCCGACGGCGCCCAGGGCGGAGGCGGCGGTCACACAGCCGAGCCGGGCCGCCGCCTCCAGCGGCAGCTTCGCGCTCACGGCCGCGAAGAAGCCGGCGCGGAACGCGTCACCGCCACCGGTCGGGTCGGTGACCTCCGTGCCGGGCACGGCCGCGACCGTACGCGTCGCCTCGTTCCCGCTGTCGATCCGGGCGCCGTCGCCGCCCAGGGTGGTGACCCAGGTGTCGACGCGTTCGAGCACGTCGTCGCGGGTCCAGCCGGTGCGCTCCAGCAGCAGGGCGGCCTCGTACTCGTTCGTGAGCAGCCACCGCGCACCGGAGACCAGCTCGCGTATCTGGTCGCCGTCGAGGCGGGCGAGCTGCTGGGAGGGGTCGGCGGCGAAGGGAAGGCCGAGCTGGCGGCACTCCGCGGTGTGCCGGACCATCGCCGCCGGGTCGTTCGGGCAGACCAGGACCAGGTCGGGCCGGTCCCAGGCGCCGACCAGCTGCCACAGGTCGATGTCGCGGGCCTCTTCCATGGCACCGGCGTAGAACGAGGCGATCTGGTTGGCGTCCTCGTCGGTGATGCACATGAAACGGGCGGTCTGCCGCTCGGCGGAGACCCGCACGGCTCCGGTGTCGACGCCGTGCTCCTTGAGCCAGACCTCGTACTCGGCGAAGTCGGTGCCCACGGCCCCGACCAGCAGCGGACGCAGGCCGAGGCTGCCCAGACCGAAGGCGATGTTGGCCGCGACCCCGCCCCGGCGCACATCGAGCCCGTCGACCAGGAAGGAGAGCGAGACATGGGCGAGCTGATCGGGGATCAGCTGGTCCGCGAACCGGCCGGGAAAGGCCATCAGATGGTCCGTGGCGATGGAGCCTGTCACCGCGATACGCACATTAACTCCTGAACTCCTGTCGGGCGGCCCGGAGCCGGGCCGCGGCGAAGACGTGGCCCGAGCGGCCGGTCAGGCCCCTGCGGCGGCATTGAGGGCGGCGGCCCGGTCGGTGCGTTCCCAGGCGAAGTCCGGCAGCTCCCGGCCGAAGTGGCCGTACGCGGCGGTCTGGGCGTAGATCGGGCGGAGCAGGTCGAGGTCGCGGATGATCGCCGCCGGACGCAGGTCGAACACCTCGGAGACGGCCTTCTCGATCCGCTCCTGGTCCACCGTGCCCGTGCCGAAGGTCTCCACGAACAGGCCGACCGGCTCGGCCTTGCCGATCGCGTAGGCGACCTGGACCTCGCAGCGGGCGGCGAGCCCGGCGGCGACGACGTTCTTGGCCACCCAGCGCATCGCGTAGGCGGCGGAGCGGTCCACCTTCGACGGGTCCTTGCCGGAGAAGGCGCCGCCGCCGTGCCGGGCGTAGCCGCCGTAGGTGTCGATGATGATCTTGCGGCCGGTGAGGCCGGCGTCGCCCATCGGGCCGCCGATCTCGAAGCGTCCGGTCGGGTTCACCAGGAGCCGGTAGTCGTCGGTCTCCAGCTTGATGTCGTCCTCGGCGAGCTGCGCGAGGACGGCCTCCACGACGTGCCGGCGGATGTCGGGCACGAGCAGTTCGTCCAGGTCGATGCCGGCGGCGTGCTGCGAGGAGACGACGACGGTGTCCAGGCGGACCGGACGGGTGCCGTCGTACTCAATGGTGACCTGCGTCTTGCCGTCGGGGCGCAGGTAGGGGACGGTGCCGTCCTTGCGCACCTCGGTGAGCCGGCGGGACAGGCGGTGGGCCAGCTCGATCGGCAGGGGCATCAGATTCGGGGTCTCGTTGGTGGCGTACCCGAACATCAGGCCCTGGTCGCCGGCGCCCTGCTGGTCGAGCTCGTCCTCATCGCCCTCGACCCGCTTCTCGTACGCGGTGTCGATGCCCTGCGCGATGTCCGGGGACTGGGCCCCGATGGACACGGAGACGCCGCAGGAGGCGCCGTCGAAACCCTTGGCGGAGGAGTCGTAACCGATGTCCAGGATCTTCTCGCGCACGAGGGTCGGGACGTCGGCGTAGGCACGGGTCGTCACCTCGCCGGCGATATGGACCTGACCCGTGGTGATGAGCGTCTCGACGGCTACGCGCGAGGACGGGTCCTGCCGCAGCAGCTCGTCGAGGATGGCGTCACTGATCTGGTCAGCGATCTTGTCGGGGTGGCCCTCGGTCACGGACTCGGAGGTGAACAGGCGACGGGACATGGCTCTCCAGAGGGGTGCGTGGTCGGACGGTGGGCGTGCGCGGGCTCACCCCGCACGTTCCGCGGCAGCTCGGAGTACTGGAGCAGCCGCCGGTCACCCGAAGGTGCGCACGGCGGTCGCGCCTCCCACCGTCGTCCGCGGCGCTTGAGAACGGTTCGAAGGGTGCTCGACCCGGCCGGGGAGGCCCGGCCGGGGAGGCCCGGCCGGGGAGGCCCGGCCGGGGAGGCCCGGCCGGGTGCGTACGCTCAGCTGCCGACGAGGGCGATGCGAGCGGGGTCGGTCCTCGGGACGGCGCGGAGCGGCCTGATCTCGGCCACCACCGCGGCCAGGGCCTCGGCGAAGTCATCGATGTCCTGCTGCGTCGTGCCCTCGTCCAGCGAGACGCACAGGGCCGTGGTGGCGGTCGCGTGCCGCGCGAGCAGCGGCGTCTCGTCGGCCACCGTCTTGCGCACCGCCACCCCCCGCTCCGCGAGACCGCGCCGGATGAGCGCGGCGGACAGCTCCGGGTGGTGGAAGGCGAGCATCGCCGAAGGGTGCCGGCCGGGTGCGAGCAGTTCGACGCCCGCCACCCCGGCGACGGCCCCGCGCAGCGCGGGGATCAGACCCTCGTACGAGGGGGCCGGCCGTGCGGCGCGGTGGGACAGGACGGAGGCGAACGCGGCGACCGCGGCGGTCGTCGGTACGGGAGAGGCGAGGGCGGCCGCCCGCGGCGCCTCGTCGGCCACCTCCGCCCGGGACAGCGCGTCGCGCAGCCTCGCCGACACGTAGGCGAAGCCCACCGAGCGCGGGCCGCGCAGGAACCGCCAGCCGTCGCCGGTCAGCAGGTGGCAGCCGATGTCCGCGATGTCGACGGGCAGCTGGCCCAGTGAGTACGCCGCGTCGACGGCGTACAGGCAGCGGTGCGGGGCGAGCAGGCGGCCGATGGCCTCGACCGGGTTGACGATGCCCCGGTTCGCCGGGACGTGGGGCACCGAGACCAGCGCCACGGAGTCGTCGATGTGCGCGCTCATCCAGTCGAGGTCCAGGTCCCCGTCGGGGCGCAGCGGGACGACCTCGAGCCGGCAGCGGGTGCGGTCGCGCACCGAGCGGAGCGTGGCGAGGTGGGCGGCGCTCTCGTAGGGGGTGGTCCAGACCCGGTCGCGTTTGCCGAGCGCGAGACCGGACACAAGCGCGTCGAACCCCGCCGCGCCGCCCGTGAACAGTTCGGTGTGCCCGTCGGGGGTGTTGAGCAGGCGTTCGAGCCGCTGGTGGACCTCGCCGTGGACGAGGTCGCCGACCCGTTCCTCAAGTTCGTGAGGCCCGAAGCGGTCCTCCACACGCACGCATTCGGTGAGGACCGTGCGGACCGGGTCAGGCATACGGCCCTGACCTGCCGTGTTGAGGTGGATCATCTCCAGGCCCTCCCCTGTGCCAGACATTGCCAATATGGTTGGCAATACATTGCCTACAGAATGGAGAACTTGGCAATCCACGCTCCAGCAGCGCTCTAGTCCGGGCGTTCCGGCACAGCACGTCATGGGCGGCTCATCAAGGGGAAGTCAGCAGGTCTCCCGTTGCCCGCGGAGCCGTAATTCGACTGTCTCCGCAGGTCACATGCGGAAAGCGGGACAGGTCACGGCGAATGCCGGGAGGGCGCTCCAGCTATCGGTTTGCCGGGCTCCAGGGATTCTTGAGCACATCCCGAGCGGAATCCAAGGCACAGTTGTCAATCTTCTTGCCAAGGAGTTGCACACACCGGCAGAACCGAGTCACAGAGGAGTCAGTCATGAAGGGTCTCGCCCGCGGACTGGTCGTCACCGCCACGCTCACCGCCGCCCTGTTCACCGCGGCAGGCGTCTCCGCGGCCGACATCGGCTGGCCCGTCGCCCCGTCCACCACGGACTCCGCGGCGGACATCGGCCGGCCCGCCGCCTCGGCCACCACCGACTCCCCGACCGGCGACATCGGCTGGCCCGTCGCTCCGAACGGCGACATCGGCTGGCCCGTGGCCGGCGCGTGACGGGCGGCGGGCAGCACTCGGCACCCCGCCCCGCGTCACAGCGGGACGGAGCGGAGTTCAGAAGGGGTCAGCCGGAATCAGCGGGGACCGGCGGAGATCAGCCGGGACCGGCCGGGACCGGCGGGGGTCAGGCGCTGTCCGGCTCCTGGACGAGGCGGGGCGACGGCAGCACGGGCGCGGCACGCAGCTGGGTGAGCGCCTCGGCGAGAATGCGCCAGATCTCGGCGGCCAGGTCGATGTTCCCGCTGGCCTGCGCCTCTTCGGCCAGTGCGCCAAGGCCCTGGACGCCGCTCTCGTCCCCCTCCAGCACACTCAGCTGGTAGCGCAGGACATCGAAACGCACCCGGTCGCGGTACGTCATCAGCTCGTCCCTGGCCAGCCCGGCCAGCAGCGTACGGGCGTCGTCGTAGCGGCCGGTGACGAACGCCAAGTCCGCCTTGAGGCCCGCCATTTCCTGGTCCAGCGCCTCCGTGCGGACGAACACCAGGGCTGCTTCCGCCTCGGTGATGCGGCGCTCCGCCGCCGCCGGGTCGGCCGGAGACCGCTGCAGATACAGCCGTCCGGCCGCGATCCGCAGCCGGACCCACAGGGTCAGGTCCACGGCACTGGAGAATCCGGCCAGCGCCAGTTCCAGGATGTGCTGCGCCCCCGCGTGATCGCCCTGCCGCACGCGTACGGCGGCCACCGTCCACAGCGCCTCCGCCCACAGGGTGTCCGAGCGCCCTTCGACCAGCTCCGCCAGTTCGTCGGCGTGGACGCGCGCGTCGGGCAGCCGGCCCGCCTCCGTCTCCACGGACGCCAGGGCGAGCAGCACGGCGGCCCGGTCCTCGACGCCCAAGTCCGCCTCGCAGGCCAGCCGGTGGGCGTCCTCACTCATGACAAGGGCGGCCTGGATCTCGCCGACGGACCGTAAGCAGCGGGCCAGCCGGGTCAGGCCGCGCACCCGCAGCTCGGGCAGCGCGACCTCGTCGCCCAGGCGGACCAGGTCCTCCAGGTGGGCGCGCTCCCCCACGTGGTCGCCCTTCAGCCGGTGGGACTGGGCGAGCAGCCACAGGGCCTGCCAGCGCAGGGCGGGCGCCTCGTGGCTCTCGGCCGCGTACGCCTCGCGCAGGACGTCGATGGCGGTGCCGGAGCCGGTGGAGGTGGCCAGCGTGAGCGCGTGCGCGAGCGAACCCGCCGCCGGCTCCTCGAATTCGGAGGGCTGCAGGCCGAGCCGCTCGGCGAGATAGGCCACCGCGCGCTCGGTGGGCTGGCGTCCCCCGGATTCCAGCCGGGAGAGGTACCCGGTGGACATGCCTTCGCCGGCCAGGGCCGTCTGGGACAGGCCGCGGGCCAGGCGGATCTTCTTCAACCGGCTTCCGAATGCGGGCTGTCGCAGCATGGACCAATTCCTCGGAGAGCAGCGGTCAGGGACGCGTACACGAGAGGAGCGGCCGCGGAGAACGAACGGGCGGGCCGGGGCCTCGGTCGGACATCGAGCCTACGGCCGCTGACAACATCCGGGCAAACGTTTGCCAGACTCCGCGACCCGGTCTCCGGCAGGGCTCACGCGGCCCTTCGGCGCTGCTCAAGTCCCCCTCGACCGGGCCCCGAGTGGATACCGAGCATTTCGAGGCAGAATGTCGAGCAGCCGTGCCGAGCGCATGTCCTCACAGGGGGAGTCGCTGATGAAGTGCCTGGTGACAGCGTCGGGGCCGGAGAAGTCCGATGACGACATCGGCTGGCCGAAGCGGTCGGTCAGCTCCGGGGCAGGATCCGGCGCGGTCCGACCTCCGGATGGCCCGGACGACGCCACTCCCGTGGGTAGCCGACCGAGACCTCCTCGAAGCGCACGCCGTCGTACCAGGTCGTGCGCGGGATGTGCAGGTGCCCGTAGACCACGGTGTGCACGGAGAAGCGGGTGTGCCAGTCGGCCGTCAGCTCGGTGCCGCACCACTGCGCGAACTCCGGGTAGCGCAGGATGTCGGTCGGCTGCCGTACCAGCGGATAGTGGTTGACGAGGACGAGCGGAAGAGCCGGGTCGGCCTCGGCGAGCCGGGCCTCCGTCGCCTTCACCCGGGCCCGGCACCAGGCGTCGCGGGTCGGATACGGGTCCGGGTGGAGCATGAACTCGTCGCTGCACACGACCCCGGACTTGTACGCCAGGTCCAGTGACTCCTGTTTGCCGGCGGCCTCGGGCACCCGGAAGCTGTAGTCGTACAGCAGGAAGAGCGGTGCCACCGTCACCGGGCCGCCGGGACCGGTCCACACGGGGTACGGGTCCTCGGGGGTGACCACCCCGAGGCCGCGGCACATCTCCACGAGGTGGTCGTAGCGCTCCACGCCCTTCAGCTGGAGCGGGTCCTCGCGGGGAGTCCAGAGCTCGTGATTGCCCGGTGTCCAGAGCACTTTGGCATAGCGGCCGCTGAGCAGGTTCAGCACCCACTCGATGTCGTGGGCCATCTCGCCGCAGTCGCCGGCGACCACCAGCCAGTCGTCGTCCGATTCCGGGCGCAGCATCCGCTCCACGAGCGTCCGGTTGTCCGAGAACGCGGCGTGCAGGTCGCTCACGGCCCAGAGGGTCGCATTCTCCCGGTGCGGCATATGATGTGACCTTTTCGTCGTTTCCGGTATCGCTCCAGCCGTACACGACTACTGTCGCCCAGGATGAACGGAACCGGGCACCCCGGCCCGGTGCGCGATCCGGACCCGGGCCCTCCATGTCCTCCCCCGACGGGACGGGCCCGGGTCGGGGCGCGTCCGGTCTCAGGCGGCGAACAGATCGAACGTCGACGTCCGCCGGGGTCCCGACAGCACATCGAGCAGCGGGTCGACCGCCAGCATCGCCTGGTGCAGCCGCTGCAGTTGCGGCGAGGGCTCGACGCCCAGTTCCTCGATGAGCCGCGTGCGGAGCCGCCGGTACACATCAAGTGCGGAACTCTGCCGGCCGGAGCGGTAGAGGGCGACCATGACCTGTGAGTGAAGCCCCTCGTGGCGTGGGTGACGGGCGGTCAGCTCCATGAGTTCGGCGATGAGTTCCGTGTGCCGGCCCATCCTCAGGTCCGCGTCGATCCGACGCTCCACCGCCACCAGACGGCTCTCCTCCAGCCGCATGGCCTCTATCTCAAGGACCGGGCCGAGCCGTACGTCCACGAGCGTCTGACCGCGCCACAGGTCGAGGGCGGAGCGAAGACGCTCGGCGGCCAGTGCGTTGTCACCCTCCTCGAAGGCGATCTGCCCCTCACGCGCCAGTTTCTCGTAGACCCGGACATCTATATTCAATTCCGGTATCTGCAGTAAGTAACCGCCGTGCCGAGTGGCCAGCACATCCTTCACGCCGTCACGCGAATCCGGACCCATTGCCGTGCCGAGTCTTCGGCGCAGCTGGAGAATATAGGTCTGCAAGGTGGTGAGTGCACTCTGCGGCGGATTCGAGGCCCAGATCTCCTCCATCAGCGTGGGTACCGGCACCACTCGGCTTGGATAAAGCGCAAGCAACGCCAGGATCTGGCGGGGCTTGCCGGCCGTCGGGACGATCGACCCGCCGTTGACCTCGGCCGACAACGGCCCCAGAAGCTGAACCCTCATTCCGCCCTCCCCGTTGGCGTCCGCTCGCCCATGGCCTTGAGTGGCCAGAAAGCTGCGCTGGGAAGCAAGCTATCGGGTCAGGACCCACCGAGTGTTTTTCTCCAGCGACTCTGTAGCGGACTTCAAATAATTCGGTTTACGCAAGCTCTCGGTCTTTCATTTCCCATGGCTCTTCCGCCGGAAAGAGCCGACCTGTAGCGGAATCATTGCGCTGCGTCAGCTGATCGGCACGGCTCCCGCTCCGCCCAGCGGCAGCACGGAGCCGTTGAGGGGGTTGCGCCCGTCGTCGACCGGGGTCGCCAGCAGGGACTTGTGCAACCGCGCGAGCCTGGCCGACGGCTCGATGCCCAGTTCGTGCACCAGGGTGTTGCGCAGCCGCCGGTAGAGCCCGAGGGCCTCGCCCCGGCGTCCCGACCGGTGCAGCGCGATCATGAACTGGGCGTGCAGGTTCTCGTGGGTGCGGTAACGGCTCACCAGAACCGTCAGCTCGGCCAGCAGTTCGCGGTGGCGCCCCAGCCTCAGGTCCGCGTCGATGCGCTGGTCGAGGGCGCACAGCCGGGTCTCCTCCAGCCGCTTGACCTCCATGCCCAACTGCCCGCCCGTCTGCACCCCGGAGAAGGGCGATCCGGTCCACAGCTCCAGCGCCTGCCGCAGGGTTTCGGCGGCCCTGGGGTAGTCGCCCGCGTCCATGGCGCGGTATCCGATGCCGGCGAGCCGGTCGAACTCCCGTACGTCGCTGACCCCGTCGCCGCTGACGAGCATGTAACCGCCGGGGGCGGTCACCAGGACGTCCTTGGAGGTGCGTGCAGGACGGTCGGCGGGGTCCTTGAGGAGGGCCACAGCGATGAGGTCGCGCACCTGGAGCACGTAGGTCTGGAGAGTCGTGCGGGCGCTGCGCGGCGGCTTGTCCCCCCACAACTCCTCGACAAGGACCGACACGGGCACCACCTGGTCGGCGTGCAGAGCCAACAGAGCGAGAACCTGACGTGGCTTCGGCGCGGTAGGGGTGATGGACACCCCGTTCTCACGCACCTCCAGCGCACCCAGAGCATCTATGTCCACGCAGCTCGCCTCCCTGACTTCCCGTCCTGTGTGCACAAGGCTCACATTAAAAAACAGCACAGGCGGTTTGTCAATCGACCCGTAACGCCCAACCCCCTTGAGACAAAAGGGGTTTCGGGTGACGTTTGACCCTGTATTACTGGGGCGGGTTGCCGTGTTTTCGGGATGGCAGGTCGGCGTGCTTGGAGCACAGCATCGCCAGGGAGCGGATGAGCACCCGACGGGTTTCGGCGGGGTCGATGACGTCGTCCACGAGTCCGCGTTCGGCTGCGTAGTACGGGTGCATCAGCTCGGTCTTGTACTCCTTGACCATGCGGGTGCGCATGGCTTCGGGGTCCTGGGCCTCGGCGATCTGGCGGCGGAAGATGACGTTGGCGGCGCCTTCGGCGCCCATGACGGCGATCTCGTTGGTGGGCCAGGCGTAGGTGAGGTCGGCGCCGATGGACTGGCTGTCCATGACGATGTAGGCGCCGCCGTAGGCCTTGCGCAGGATCAGGGAGATCCTGGGCACCGTCGCGTTGCAGTAGGCGTAGAGCAGCTTCGCGCCGTGGCGGATGATTCCACCGTGCTCCTGGTCGACGCCGGGCAGGAAGCCGGGGACGTCCAGAAGAGTGATGATGGGGATGTTGAAGGCATCGCACATCTGTACGAAGCGTGCGGCCTTCTCGGATGCCTCGATGTCCAGCACGCCCGCGAGGGCCTGGGGCTGGTTGGCGACGATCCCGACGACCTGGCCGTCCATCCGGGCCAGCGCGCAGATGATGTTGCGGGCCCAGCGCTCGTGGATCTCCAGGTAGTCCCCGTCGTCGACGAGCTCCTCGATCACCTTGTGCATGTCGTACGGACGGTTGCCCTCGGCCGGCACCAGATCGTACAGCCCCTCGCCACGGCGGTCCGCCGGGTCGTCCGTGGTCACCGGGGGCGGGCTCTGACGGTTGTTCTGCGGAAGCAACGACAGCAGGTAGCGGACCTCGGCGATGCAGGTCTCCTCGTCGTCGTACGCGAAGTGCGCGACGCCCGAGGTCTCCGCGTGCACGTCGGCCCCGCCGAGGCCGTTCTGGGTGATCTCCTCGCCCGTGACCGCCTTGACGACGTCCGGACCGGTGATGAACATCTGCGAGGTCTCACGGACCATGAACACGAAGTCCGTCAGGGCCGGACTGTACGCCGCGCCGCCCGCACACGGACCGAGCATCACGCTGATCTGCGGAATGACACCCGACGCCCTGGTATTGCGCTGGAAGATCCCCCCGTACCCGGCAAGCGCCGAGACACCCTCCTGGATACGGGCACCCGCACCGTCGTTCAGCGAGACCAGCGGCGCACCGGCCGAGATCGCCATGTCCATGATCTTATGGATCTTCGTCGCATGGGCCTCACCCAGCGCACCACCGAAGATCCGGAAATCATGCGCGTACACGAACACCGTCCGGCCATCCACCGTGCCCCACCCGGTGATCACACCATCGGTATACGGCTTCTTCCCCTCCAGACCAAAACCCGTCGCCCGATGCCGGCGCAACTGCTCCACCTCATGAAACGAACCCTCATCCAGCAGCAGGGCAATGCGCTCACGCGCCGTCAGCTTGCCCTTGGCGTGCTGCGCTTCCGTCGCCCGGTCGCTCGGCCCGCGCAGCGCCTGCTCGCGGATCGCGTGCAGTTCGGCCACCCGCCCACCGCCGTCTCCCGTCCCCTGCTCCGTGAGCCCGGAGGCCGTCGCCACAGCCATGTCAGTCCTTTCCCCCAGTACGTAGACCATGTCCGTCACCGCCAGCTGCCGGGCGCCCGGTAGGCCGCCCGCGGCTCCGGCCACCGGGGCCACTCCGGCTCCAGCCGCTCGCCGTCCCGCTGACGGCCCCGGGCGCGCAGGCCGAGCAGCAGGACGGTGAGCGCCGCCACCTCCTCGGCGTCGGCCCGCCCCCGCTCGACGCGCAACAGGTCACCCGCCCCGTACTCGCTGATGTCCAGGTCCCTCATGACGGCCTCCTCAGACTCGTTCGATACGCCCGACGGGCGTTCTCGCCCCGCCGGCATCCGGCCGCACGCACCCGACCTCCAGGGCGTTTCGTCTGGATCGGGCCGGGCTCGCGGGGTCCGGCCCGATCCGAACGAAACGCCCTAGGTCCGGCCCGTCACCACCGACCGCAGAGCGGCCGCGAGGGCGTCCGCGCTCGCCTCGGCGCTCCCCGTGCCCGCCATCACCACGACCGGGACCCGGCCGGGCGCGACGGTGCGCGCGATCTCGTACGCCGTCACCGCGCCCGGCCCGCACCCGCACAGCAGCAGTCCGCCCCCGCGCACGGCCTCCACGAGAGCGGACGGCAGGGCGAGCGGCGGGCCCTGGCAGCGCAGTTCGACAATGCGCTCAGGACCTTCGTGCAGGCGGGCGAAGCGGTCGTAGGCGCCGGCCACCACACCCTCCTGCGCGATCAGGCAGATGACGTCCGCGCCGGGCTCACCGCGCCGCAGCGTGGTCAGGGACGGCGCCCGGGGCACCCGCGCCCGGGGCGGCCGCACCGCCGCACGCGGCACGTCCAGACCGTCCAGCACCTGGACGAGCTGCGCGACGGTGGTGCCCGCGTCGGTGAACTCCGCCAGCGCACGCAGCATCCGCACACACTGCGAAAGCAACAGCGCGGCGTCGTCGTCCCGCAGCACCGCCCGGTCGTACAGCGAGGTCAGACCAAGGCTCCCGTCGGGCTCGTGGCGCGCCACGAGCGTGACCGCGGCGCCGCTGCCGCCGACAAGGCGCGGCACGTCGACCCGGATGCCCTGGGCCTCCAGTTCCGCGCGCACGGCCGGAACCATCGGCGGCCTGCTGTCGAAATCGACCGTGGTGTCCGCCGCCCGCACCTCGCGGCCGGTCCACTGGCTCAGCAACTCCTCGCTGACCCAGGGGTAGTTGGCCATGTCCAGTCCGGCGTCGCGCAACCGGAGCATCAGCACCTCCAGCGGCTCCGCCGGGTCCACGGTCACCGTCAGCGGTGCGCAGCCGCCCAGCAGGCCCGGCACATCGGCCGCCCCCGACAACGCGACGTCCCGCCCCGAAAGACGCACACCGAAGGTCACATGCCCCGGGCGGACGGGGGACTCGGTGGCCCGGTGCAGCAGCAGCGCCCACACCAGGTGCAGCGCGCTGCACTCCCCCGCGCCCCGGGCGGTCGCCCAGGACCTCAGCCGCAGCACCTGCGCGGGGCTGAGCCGGCGCCGTATCCGGGCGTCCCCGCTCTGCCGCGTGGGGCCGCTCGGCCGGCCGGGGCCGTCCGCGGCGTCCGGCGGCGGGGCAGCCCGGGACCAGTAGGCGCGTGCGGCGTCCGGGGACTGCGCGGCCAGCCAGCGGGCGTGGTCGCGGACATCGGGGCGCCGTTCCCCTCCGGGCAGCGCCCCGCCCGCCAGATAGGCGCGGTAGAAGGCCCGCAGGAGGACGTGCACGGCACGCTCGTCCAGCAGCGCCCGGTGGTACGTCAGCAGGACGCGGGTGGACGGTCCGGACCCGTCGGCTTCGGGCGGGGCGTCCTCGAACAGCGTCAGCCGCAGCAGCCCCGCCCGGTTCAGCGGGAAGCCCTGGGCCCGGTCGTCCGCCAGCAGCTCGTTCCAGGACCGGAACGCCGTACGGGAGCGGTGGGCGACCTCGATGTCCGCGTGGTCGTGCAGCACCAGCCGGGGGGTTGCCACCCAGTCGAACGCGCTGCGCAGCACCACCTCACGGGCCGCCACCGACTGCCAGGCCGCCACGAAGCGGTGCGGGTCCAGCGGGCCCGTCCAGCGCAGGGCCACCTGCTCGATGTGTCGGCCCGGATCGTCCGGCGCGCGGACGGCGGCCCGCACCCGTGCGCTCTGGGTGCCCGAAAGCGGCACGGTCCGCGCGCCCCCCGGCAGCAGCAGGACATCGGCGAGCAGTTCGGGCGACAGCGGCGTCCGGCCACGGGCGGTGTCACGCGGGACGAGCGTCAGCGTGTGGTGGCTGTCGGTCCGGCTCGTGAACAGGACGGAGAAGGCGTGATGGCGCTCGACGAGCCGGGCCGCCAGCCGGTCGGCCTCGGCCTGTGTCAGCGCCCCGTGCAGCTCCAGCACATGCGAGCCGTCCGGCGTCGTCGCGGACGCCGTATGGGTCACGCACAGGACGCCGCCCGGGTTCGGGCGTCCACCGTTCATCCCCGGTCCCGCGCGCCCTCGTCCTGGGCGGTGGACGTGCCGGTGGCCGCGGACGGGTCCGCCGCCCGGACGGGCGGCGCACCGCGGTGGGCCTCGCTCACCAGATACCGGTCCTGGACCCGGTGGGTGTCGAAGGTCCAGGCGTCGGCGTCGGGTGCGGGCGCGGCCAGCCTGGTGCGCCCTTCGGCGTCCTCGTCGAAGCCCACCCGGGAGAAGCTGTGGCGCAGGCCGTAGCCGAGCGCCTTGGTGTACGCCTCCTTCAGGGTCCACAGCCGCAGCAGCTCGGCGCGCTGTCGCTCGGCGGGCATCACGGCCAGCCGGCGGGCCTCGCGGGGAGTGCACATCTCCTCGCCCATCAGATCGAAGGGAATGGACCGGTCGGCCCGTTCGATGTCCACGCCGATCGCCCCCGTGCCGCTCACCGCAACGACGAGCAGTTCGTCGGTGTGCGCCAGGCTCAGCGAGAGCTCGTCCCAGCCGCGCACCCCGGGCCGTCCGCCGGGCCGGAAGGTGAAGTCGATGGCCTGGACGGGAACCTCCAGCGCCGCGGCCACGGTGTACTTCATGACATAGCGCGAGGCGGCGAACCCGAGCCGCTGCCCGGTACCGGGGAACTGCCGGTAACGGGGCCAGTCCCGGCCCAGCATCCGGCGCAGCTCGGGGTCGAGCAGCGCGGCCGGCGCCCACACCCCCCACGTGGTGTGCACGACCACGCGCCCCGCACTGCTGAAACGGTCCTGCACTACGTCCCAGGGGCCGTCGGGGCAGTTCACGTACACCGGCGCCCCACCCCCGGCGGCGGCGGTCACCACAGAATCCTGGTGGCATGGAGGTCGGTGTCGGCACTCAGCCGGTCGCGCCGGGCCAGCTCCGCCTCGACACCCGCCTGCGCCGCTTCGAAGGGGCCGACCGGTGGCAGGCCGAGACGCTGGACGCCACGGGCGAGCGCGACCGGCGCCCAGCCCCCGGAGGCGAGGAAGCGGCTGCCGCCGTACGCGGCCGCGTCCCGGCCGACCGCCAGCACCACGCAGACCATGAGGAGTTGGGCGTACCGCTCGGCCGCGGCCGCGCCCGCCCCGGGCACTCCCCGCTCTGGCCCGGTCAGCAGTCTGCGCTCGGCGAGCAGCCGCCGCGCCGCCCGGACCTGCCCGGAAGCCGCTCCGGCCGCGCCGGGGCCGCCACGGGCCGCCGCGGCGTCGAGGACACCATGCAGCTCTGCCTCCCAGTCCACGGGCGGCACCTCGCCGCCGGCCACCGCGTCCCCCCGCACCGTGCCGGGGCGGTTCGCGGCGCGGCCGCCACCGGGGCCCGCCGACGACGGCAGCGCGCGGATCAGCTGGGCCCTGCAATCGGCCGTCCCGCTCGCCTCGCGCACCCGGGACACCCCGGCCGCCGTCCGCAGGCACCACCGCAGCGCGGGGCTGTCGGGCCCATGGCCGCACTCGCCCAGGGTGAGCACGGCCTCGTCCAGGATCTCGGCGGCCAGGGCGGGCACGACACAGCCCGCCGCCGCGCGCAACGCCCGTCCCGTACCGGGCGAACGGCTCAGTGACCGCAGCGCCACGGCCGTCAGGCTCTCGCACGCGAGCAGGTCGGCGAAGCTCCGGGCGAGCGAGGCACGCCAGCGCGAGAGCCCCGGTGTCCGCCGCTCCCCTTCGGCGACGGCGCGCACCGCCGCACGCAGCGCGGTTCCGGCCGCGGCGGCCAGTGCCACGGGCCCGAGCAGCCGGGCCAGTTCCACGCTCCGGTCCGGCAGCGGCCCGTCGGGCCCTTCGGCGGACAGGACCGTGGTGACGGCGGCGTGACCGTGCTCCAGGTCGCGGCGGAACAGCGGGCGCAGGGCCGCGGCCATCACATCGCCACCGGTGAAGTGCCCGCCCTTGCCGGCCGGGCGGATCTCCGCTTCGACGATGCCGGCGAGCGCGGACAGCAGCCGCCGTCCGCCCTGGTGGGCCAAGGCGTGGTGGCCGTACGGATTGGCCCGGTCGCGCGGGTCCCCGAGCAACGCCTCAAGCCGCCAGGCGCGCTGGATCGCGGCGGCCGGCAGCGCCGCCGCCGCGTGGAAGGGCGGCACGACGGCCGGCGCGACCGCCCGCTCGTCCCGCAGGAGCGATCCCTGCCCGCTCACACCCATCGGCCTTCCTCCTCGTCGGTCCTGCCGGTGCGGTCGGTCACCCCACGTGGCGCAGGGCGCTCTCCGCATGCCACTTGGCCAGCCCGAGGATCTCGGCGGAGGCCTCCCCCAGCCCCGTACGCACCTCGTGGCGCGCGTCGGTGAGGGTGGCTTCGGCGCCGAGGAACGAGGCGAGGGCCTCTTCCCTGAGCATCACCCAGTGCGTACAGACCACCGTGAGACCCGTACTGTCCGGCAGCAGGGTCCACCGGACGGTGTGCCCCGCGAGGATCTGGGGCGCCACCACGTCCTTGTGGACGATGCATCCGGCGGCCGGGAAACAGAGCCGGACGGCGCCCGATGTGACGGTGTCGCCGCCGTCCCAGGCAGTGCTGTCGATGTCGACGATCTGCACGCCCGGGGCGTCCGTGCTGACTTCGGTCCACTCGATGTGCGGCACGAGGTCGGGCCAGTCCTCGACGCGTTGGAGAAAGTCGTAGACCAGTTCCGGCGGCCCGGTGGTGCGGACGCTGTCCGAGAAGGCGAGCAGCAGTTCGTCCAGCCGCTCCCAGCGCTCGGCCACCGCCTTGACCTCGTCCAGCCGGGCCCTGACCTCCGTATCGAGATCCTGCGCGGCCGCGTCGGCCCAGGGCAGCGGGAAGGGAGATACGCCCAGTTCCCTTCGCAGGCTCAGCACACTGCCGCCGTTGGCGTCGGACGTCACCCGCCATACGCCGCACCCGATGACCCGCTGCGTCACGGGATCGATCCGCTCGGTCTCGATGGTTCTGGCATGCGGGTGCAGGCGCCGGCGCACATGCAGGGCGCGCAGGCCGTCGCTCGTCATGTCCCACAGGTGCAGCAGTTCACGGGAGCCGTCACCGTCTATGCGCTCCGTATGGATGTACGACGGAAACAGCACGGGCCATCGGAGCGGGTCCGCGAGCAGGCCGTAGACCACGCCGACGGGAGCCGCCACCGAGATCGCGTATTCGGCCACATGTGCCTGGTGCGAGGACATCCCTGCTGGCCCCCTCTCCAACGGCCCGGATCAGCGGACCAAGGATGCGGCGCGCGGCTGGAGTACGACTTGAGGCGGGCAGGACCCTGCCGCCCGTCAGCCGGAGGCGGCCGTCCCCGCCCGCAGCCCGGAGCCCGGCCCGGGGTGCCCGTCCGGCGGCGGGGCGGACAGCCAGGACAGGAGGAATTCACGGAACGGGACCATGTGTGCGTACGGCGGCTGCTCCGGATCACGGGTGCCGCCGAGCAGCACCACACCCGCGACGGCCGCGGAGATGACGGTGGCCGCGCCCTCCGGGGAGACCTCGTCCGGGAGTTCGCCGGTCTCTCTCGCCCGTGCCAGCAGATCGCTGACCCACTCGTACCACCAGACGACGACTCCGCCTCCGCTCTTCCGGGAAGGATCGCCGCCCAGCCGGAGGCCCGCCCGGGTCACGGGGTCCTCGCTGACGGCTTCGAGCAGGCGCGTCACGGTGCACGCCAGGCACTGGAGCAAGGTGCCCGAGGACTCGTGGCACTCGTTGACCAGGTTCCGCAGGCCGAGTTCCGCGGTGTTCTCGACCGCGGCAGCCAGCGCGTCCTTGCTCGAGAAGTGGAAGTGGAGGGCACCGGTGCTCACACCGGCCCGCTTGCTGATGGCAGGAAGCGAGGCCAGGGCGTACCCGTCGTCGGCGAAGACCTCCGCGGCCGCGATGATGAGAGCACGCCGGGTGCGGGCCGCCCGCTCCTGCTGGACCATGGGTTCCTCCTCATTCCCGCCCCGAGCGGCGCGCCGAGTCCCCCACTCCGGTCTCCGCGGACAGCGGTGTCCTGACTCGAAAACAATAGCAAACCGCATGCCTGGTTGGTTTATGAAGGTCTGACACGTCCGTCACAGGTCACGGACGCGCGCGCAGCGGCGGAATGGCAAGGAAGAGCAGGTACACGCACATGCGGTCGCCGTGCGGTCCACTGTTTCCCGCTGATACCGCTGCCGACCGCACCGGATCACGGTGCGGTCGGCAGCAGCCGGAATCGAGGGATTCTCGAGTGCGGTCCGCCTGCTACGTGCCGGCGGACACGAACGGCCTGTCGGTCTCTTCGTCGAGCTCGGCCAGGACCCGGGCACCGCGGTCCGGCGCGGTGTCCAGTCTGATCAGCGCCGCAGGAGTGGCGATGGCGGGCAGTACGTGGTTGTACAGCACGGAGATGCGCTGGTGGAGATCCTTCCAGCCGGACTCCACCTCGGACATCGTCTGCGTCCCGATCCACGCGCCGACGAAACACTGCGCGGTCTCCTCGGGGTTCACGTGCGGCAGCGCCTCGCCGCGTTCCTTCGCCTCGGTGACAAGCTTGGCGATCAGGCCGGACCAGGCGGGCCACGCGCTGCCGAACCGGGCGCGGCCCTGCATGTCGGCCGAGAGGCGGATACCGGCGAGCAGGATGACATCGCGAGGAATCCGGTGGGCCAGCGTCATCCCGACGTCGACCCACTCCTGCAGTCTCAGATCACGCGGCGCCCACCGCGCGGGGTCGACCTGCGCGTCTATGACGCCGCGCGCCAGGGCTTCCTTGGAGTCGAAGTGGAAGTAGAGAGCGCCCTTGGTCACACCGGCACGCTCAAGGATCTCGGCCATGGTGGCCGCTGCGTAACCCCGTTCGGCGAACACCCCGGCGGCGCCCTCTATAACAGCGCGGCGGGTACGTATCGCACGCTCTTGCCGTGCCATGCCCCTCCTCCGATGGCGAACAAAACCGAACGGGAGGTACCTTACCCGTTTCCAGCCCTGTAAGCCGCTCCCCCTGGGGGTACTTCAGGGGGAGCGGTGCCATGTTCCGGGGGTTACCAGGCGGTCCGGCCTCCGTCCACCGGCACCGTCACGCCCGTCACGAAGCTCGCCAGGTCACTGCACAGCCAGGCGGCCGTCTCCGCCACCTCTTCCGGCTCCGCGGCCCGCTTCTGCGGTGCGGACCGGTGGGCCCGCGCCTCGGTCTCCGGTGAGTTCGCGAACCATTCGGCGGTCATCTCGGAGCGGGTCAGCCCCGGAGCGATCGCGTTGACGCGGATGCCCTGCGCCGCGTACTCGACGGCGGCCGCCTTGGTCAGCCCGATCACCGCGTGCTTGGACGCGATGTAGGGGGCCCCGGTGCCGGAGGCGACCAGCCCGCCGACACTACTGGTGTTGACGATCGCCCCGCCCTTGCCCTCCAGCATGGCCGCGATCTCGTGGCGCATGCAGTTCCACACCCCCGTCACGTTCGTACCGACGACATGTTCGTACACATCGTCTCCGATGAGGTGCATCGGGGTCCTCGGGAGGCCGACGCCCGCGTTGTTGAAGGCCACGTCCAGCCGTCCGTGCCGCTCCACGGTGTTCTCCACCACGCGCCGCACGGCCTCCCCGTCACGCACGTCCAGGACCTGGTGGGTCACCTCGGCGCCCGTGCCGCGAAGTTCGTCCGCGAGTTCGCGCAGCCGGTCCTCCCGACGGGCCGTCAGCACGACGACAGCGCCGTGCCGGGCGAACACCCGCCCCGCGGCGGCCCCGATACCACTGCTGGCGCCATGGACGATCGCGATCTTTCCCTCCAGGATCGGAGCGGTGCCCTTCATATGCACACCTCCGCGCCCCGCGGCCGTGCCGCGTCCTGCCAGACGGTGCCCTCCCCGGCCTCCCGGTCGAGCCTGCGCACCAGGGCCTCGTCGATCTCGTCCGGCGAGCCGACCATGTGCCGGGTGCCGGCCGCACGCATCAGGGCCGGCTGGAAGCCGTGCTCGAAGGAGCTGGGGTGGCCGATGAAGGGGACGTCCAGCTCGCGGGCCCGGACCGCGAACGAGGCCGCGTCATCGATGAAGAGCACCTGCTCGCGGCGGAGACCGAAGCAGTCCTCGGCGATCTCACGGATCCCGGGTCTGAAGTCGTTGGTGCAGATGTACCCGGGGGCGGTGAACCACGAGGCGCTCTCGCCCAGATGGCGTTCGAAGTGGTCCGCCCCCAGGCCGCCGTAGCAGACGAGGTCCAGGCCCAGTGCCCGTAACCGCTTCAGCAGCGGCACGGCGCCGTCGACGGGTCGCACCGGATGCTCGCGCACATAGCGCTCGCGGGCCGCGAAGTAGGCCCGGAGCACTTCCTGTTCGCTCGCGTCCGTGCCGGTGGCCCCGGCCATGGCCCGCGCCGCCGCGCTCTGCGACTGCGACAGCAGGCGCTGCTCCAGCTCGGCGGTGTAGGTACCGCCCCACTCGACCACGAGCTGGTGCAGGACCGGGCTGAACGTGTCGTTGAGCAGGACTCCGTCGATGTTGACCGCGGCGAGGCGGAGCGTACAGAGTGGTGCGTTCATCCAGCGAACTCCCTGTCTGTCTGACGGCCTGACGTTCACCCTGGGTACCCCGCGGGAAAACATCGCACACAACCGGTTTCTGTGTTGTCGCATTTCCATGCCCCGACGGAGCGACGCACACCCCTTAAGTCCGGTTCTCCCTACTTTTCGCCCCGATTTGGCACTGTGAACGGCCCGTAAAGCGGAATGACGGACTCAACTAAACAGGCCGCACTTTGCAAAGATTTTACTTTCGGTCTCACGTTAAGAAAACCGGTAGGTCCGTATCTTATAGGCGTCGTCGCTGACCGCACCGCACGTTCAAGACGGGGGTCCCCATGGCTCTGTCCATTGCGAGTAGCAATACCGAACTGCCCGATATGCCCAAGCTCACTACGACAGTTCCCAAGGAGTACGTACACCGCGCCTCCCTGGCCGAGGTGTTCCTCACCGGCTGCACCGACCAGGAAGGGCTGTGCTTCACGCTGACCGGGCAGTGGCCGCGCGCTCACACGCTTTTCAACAGCCTGGACGGACGCAGCCACGACCCGCTCCAAGTGGCCGAGACATTCCGCCAGGCCGGTATGTTCCTGGCGCACGCCGAAATGGGCATACCGCTCGGCCACCACTTCGTGATGTGGAACCTCAATTACACGACGTATCTGGAAAATCTGAACATAGGCCCCCGCCCGACCGACTTCGTGCTGGACGTGAGATGTGCGGACAGCGCCTACAGCGGGCGCACCGTCAGCCAGTTCCACATGGAGTTCACCATCCACCGGGACGGCGCCCTCGTCGCGCACGGAACGTCGCACTTCTCCGCCATCGCCCCGCGCGTCTACAACCGTCTGCGCGCGGGCCGTCCGCAGCGCGACGACTCCGCGGTGCCGTGGACCGGGCCGGACCGTGCCCCCATGGCGCCGGCCGCCGTGGGCCGTCACTCCGCGGCCGACGTGGCGCTCACCCCGACCGACGATTCATCGCGCTGGCTGCTGACCCCGGATCTGAACCACCCGATCTTCTTCGACCACTCCGGTGACCATCTGCCCGGCATGGTGTTGCTCGAAGCGGCGCGTCAGGCGGCGTGCACCCTGGTCGCGCCCCAGGTGATGTCCCCCGCGAGCGCGGCCACGGTCTTCCACCGCTACGCCGAGCTCGACCGCCCCTGCTGGGTCGAGGTGACCCGGATCTCGGCGGAGCACAACGAGCTGATGACTGTGGAAGTCGTGGGCCGGCAGGACGGCGAGGCCGTCTTCACCTCGACCCTGACGGGCCCCGTGCGGCCTCGGTGACCGGGCTGCCCGCCGGGCCGGGCCCCCGCCGCGTCGTAGGCCGGTTCAGGAACGGGCCGGAACCGTCTCCGCGGTGCCCTGCGAACGGTTGGTCTTCTCCCCGACCTCGCCCGGCGCGACCGTGCGCGGGTCGACCGCTTCGAGCGGCGAGCCGACCTTGTACGGGCACTCGGGGTCGTCGGGCCGGTTGGGGCGGTCGTGCGGCAGAAGGTAGAACGTACGGCGGGCGAACAGGCCGCTGCCCAGGCTCCGGGGTGCCTTCGGCGCGAGGTTGGAGTAGCCGATGAGACGGCCGTCGCGCTCGTACCGGGGCTTGCCCTTACGGGTGTTGACCTTGTCCAGGGCCTGTCGGACGTAGTCGAGGCCCATCGGGTCCTCCAGCCACACGATCTCGACCTCCTGGGCGACATCGCCTTCCTGGGGCAGTGCGCTCATCGGCCCTCCTGCGTGTGGGCGGCCGCGGGTCGGCCTGGTGGTGTGTCGTTCGCGGGGCTGGTGCCCCAAACGGCGGTGCGCCGTCCGGAACGTCCGCCTCCATCGTACGGGTGCCCGAGAATCGCGGGCAGGGCGCAGTCGGTCATCGTGCGCCCCCCTCGACCGCGCACTCCGGGAGCAGCGCGATGCCCGGATAGAGCTTCGTCGCATTATTCTTGATCATTTCCGCAGGTGACGCCAGACCGAGTTCCTGACGGATGCGGCTGGCGAAGGCACGCGGTGTGGAGGCGCGGATGCCTTCGTCCGAGCACCAGCGGCAGTACGTCTCGTACAGCAGCTTCTGTTCGACGCGGAGGTCGGGGTTGGGTCCTTCGCCCTCGCCCTTGGTACAGCGTTCGGTGACGAACCGTCCGACGTGGTCCTCGGTGGTCTCGTACGCGGCCGTGGCGACCCGCACGGAGGCGGGTCCCGCCAGCGAGTCCCGGGTGGCCAGATAGCGCTGGGCGCCCTCGATGAGCCACTGCAGGATGCCGGGACCCTCGTCGGCGACGAGCTCGGCGGCCAGGTTGTCGATCTTGCGCTCGTCGGGAACACGCCGCTCGAAGGGAATGATGCGCATCCGGCGCCAGAACGCGTGGCCGCCGGTGCCGACCTCGGGGCGGTGGTTGCCGAGCAGCCAGAGCTTGTGGGTCGGGGTGAAGGTGAAGAAGTTCTGCCGCATGCGCCGGGCGGTGATGGTGTCGCCTCCGGTGAGCAGCTTGACCCGGGCCTCGTTGAACTTGTCGTTGGGCTTGAGTTCGGAGCAGACGACGATGCGGCGCCCGTGCAGCTCGGTCAGCTCGGTGGAGTGCTCGGTGAACTTGCCCTTCTCCATGAGGAATCCGGGCGGTGCGGCGTTCGCGTAGTCGCCGAGGATCTGCGTCATGACCTCCAGGAGCACGGACTTGCCGTTGGCTCCGGAGCCGTACAGGAACGGCAGGACCTGCGCGCCGACGTCCCCGGTGACGGAGTAGCCGAGCAGCAGGTGCAGAAAGCGTGTGGTCTCCAGGCCCTTGTCGTCGCCGCCGAAGGTGTCCCGCAGAAAGCTGTCCCACCGCGGGACCGGCATCTTGAGCGGGGCGACGGTGGTGGCGCGCGAGTGCATGTCCGTGAGGGGATCGGGCTTGCGCAGTTCTCCGGTACGCAGGTCCACCACGCCGGCCGGGGTGCACAGGGCGTAGATGTCGCCGTCCAGGACGTCCGGGTCCAGGCGCAGGCTCGGCGCGGCCTGGGCCTGGAAGAGGAGGGCCTTGACCCCGGCGGTCGACTCGGAGTGGCGGCTGTGCCCGGCCAGTTGCCGGTCCGTGAAACGGCCGCTCGGGTCATGGGTGGCGTACTGCTCGGCCATCTCGCCGGCCGCCCAGACGGCGGCCTCCTCGCCACCGGTCAGCTTCCAGCGGTAGGTGTCCCAGGAGTGCCAGCCCATGCCGATGACGTACCGGAAGCGGTCCCTGTAGAGACGGGCGAACAGCTTCGCGTTGCCGCGGTCGGTGAGGGAGCCCGGCAACAGCCCGGTGGGCCGGGCTGGAGGTGTTTCGTTCTGCTGCGCGGGAAGGTTCGGCTGCTCCTGGAGAGCGATGTCGAGGCTGTGCTGATGAATCTGCCTGGCTGCGGCTTCTGCGTCGAAGCGCACGGGCTCGGCGCTCATGAGCGTCCTCGCGCGGGGTCCGGGCGCTGCGCGCCGACGGACCGCCCGGCGGGGACCGGCGGGAAGGTCGAGGCCTGGTCGAGCAACTTCGGGTCCTTTGTCGGGCTTTTCGTGTGCGGGCCGTAGTTCCGCGCGCCTCCATGAGGCCTGCGCCGGCAAAACCACGGGACTACGGGACTGAAGGGACTGAGCTTTTGAGTTAGCCGAGCAGAGCGTAGCCCACCTTCGGTGGCCGCAACCGAGGAAGACTCACGTGTCGGGAAAACTGAGTCCCGTCAGTCCCGTAGCACCCCTGGCCGGGCGGCCGGCTCCGGGGCTGGTTCAGTCCCGTGCGGGCTCGATCCCGTTCGGTCCCGTTCAGCCCCGCACACAAAACCGCAGGTCAAAGCATTGGCCTGCAAAACAACGGGTCTGACGGGGCTGAACCGTGTAGTTATCCCCAGCATAGAGAATCAGACGTCGTACGCGCGCGTACACGTGTTCCCATATTCTTGAGTAGCTGATAACTACGAGGTTCAGCCCCGTCAGACCCGTTGTGGTGGGCAGGAAATGCTTTGACCTGCGGTTTTATGGCCACGGGACTGAACCGCAGGCGTGGGTCCCGTTCAGCCCCGCCCCGTTCAGCCCCGTGGGACTCTGCACCCGCCCCGGGCTGGTCTTCGAGCCCGGCTGGACCGCTCCTTGAGCCCCGTGTGCCGGGGCTCAGACGTCCCGGCGCCCCGGCAGGTACTGGTCGAGCACGACCGCCAGGAACTTGGTGTGGTCCGGCAGCCCGGCCTCGCTCACCAGGCCGTCGATGACCCCGCGCTGCGCACGCGTCGGCTTGTACTGGAGCTGTACGGGTCCGAGCCCGCGCAGGTCCGTGTTGTCCGGGGCAACCGCGAACAGCTTCGACTGGAACTTGGGCGCGCGGCGGGCGTCCCCGACCACCTGGGCGAGCCCCTTCTCGACGGCGGCCTCCACCGCGAGGAACACGATCTGGGTGTGCGTCAGGTCGCTGCTCTTGCGCAGCTTGCGGAAGCGGGTGGCCACATTGGTCGACACGTAGAACCCCACCGGCTTCGCCGTGTCCGCGTCCGCGACCGCCGGTGCGGGCTCCTCGGCGAGCTCACGGCTGGGCTGCGGTACGACGACGGGGCGTGCGGCGGCCGGGACGGGCTGCGGCGACGTGGCGGCGGGTGCGGGGCTCTGCGGCGTGGCCCAGCCGGCGAGCGCGCCGGACGGCGCTGCTCCCCCGCTGAACAGGTTGCCGACGCCTTCGTCCGACATGCTCTGCTCGTCGTCCTGGGCTTCGGTCCTCTTGTTCTTCGGCGGTGTCATGCCGCGGCGTCCTTCCTGAGCTCCAGGGCCCTTGCGAACATCTCTTCGGTGAATCCTTCGTAGTCCGAGTCGAGCCCCGTCACGGCCCCGGGGACGGACCGGTCGCCGTTCGCCCGCTGTTCCGCCAGCTCGTGGACAAGCAGACCGCGCTTCCGCACCAGCCTGGCCACCGACTCCGTGTGCCCGATGAGGTGCTTGAACATGTGGGCCTCCGCACCCAGCACCTTCTGCACCTGGAGCCGCACATCGGCGTGGATACCGCTGTAGTTGCGCCCGGTGTCGAACAGCAGTACGCCGAGCAGCGCGATGTGCGGATTGATGTGGCTGACGAACTTGACGTAGGAGAACTCGAGCCCGATCTGTGCGAGACCGTCCTCCGCGCCCCCGTCGCTCTTGACCGGGATGACCAGCCAACGCGCGGCCGCCAGGGCGAGACGCTGGAGCGACGGGTTCTCCGGCGGGGTGTCGAGCACGATGATCTGGTACCGGTGCGCGATCGGCAGCAGGCACGTCAGCAGCCGCAGATACGCCTGCGGGCCTTCCTTGGCGAGAAGCGTGTGGAAGAAGATTCCGAACTCGTCGCCGAGCGCGGGACCGCCCAGGACGACATCCAGGTTCTCCCGCACGTTCTCGACCGGAGTCAGCGGTGCGCCGGTGCGCAGCGACTCGATCAGCCCCGCTCCCCCGTCGTTCCACTCGGCCCGCTTGTACCCGAGCTCGCGCGCGATGTTGCCCTGCGCGTTGCAGTCGATGATGAGGGTGCGCAGTCCGCTGCGAGCGGCCTTGCCCGCGGCGTTAGCGGAGATGGACGACTTGCCGACGCCCCCCTTGCCGTTGCCGAACATGAAGATGTGCGACAGCGACTCCCAGGGGATGCCGTGGGGCTGCGCATGAGCGTCAGGCGCTTCGAAGGGGCTGGCCATGGGTCCTCTCACTCTGGTTCAGGCCCGAAAACAGGGCGCGAAGCGCCCCTTTTGAGCTGGTACGGGTGGTCAAACTTCGCTCAGAACGATTCTGCGCTCCGAGGCGGTCGGAGACGGTGTCCGGTAGGGCCCGAACCTGCCCTCCACGGCACCGAGTCGCCCTCGTGTTCCCCCGTCGTCGCAGCTCATACGGATACTTCGGGTTGGGAGTCCGGCAAGTGACACCACGTGGCCCGAAGTTGTGAAGGCCGCTTGTGTACGTGCCGTTCGCATCGCATTCCAAGACGTTGACTGCCCGGCGAGGGAGCCAGTTGGCACCTCAGCAAGGAAAGTCACCTCCAGGAAAGCAGTGAGAGAGGGCGGAGCCCAAGTTAGCACGAAGATCATGACATTCATGGACCCACACACCCAGGTATCGGCATCGTGGCCCACGGCCGGGCAGATGTAAGGGCCCACCCGGGGAGTGGTCGGCCACTCCCCCGCCATGCGCACCTGCGTACGTGGCTACGGGGTTACTGAGAGACCAAGTTGCCGGCTGGCTTGTCGGCGCATTGCCCGACCCAGTTGTTCCCCGGCCGTGCGTCAGACCCTGTTGCGTGCAGGCCTGGGGGTGGGACGGCCTGCTGCTTGTCTCCCTTGCACGCGGGTGTGGGTATCTGCCTCAAAGCCTGTTCGCAGTGATGACTGCACGGAAGCTTGCTGCGGGATGTGCGTACAGGTCGGGCATCAGGCCATGAGGGCGGCAGGCGGGGCGGCGTGTGTGCTGGTCTGCGGGGCCGCAAGCTGGCTGACCGGACGACAGGCTTGGCAGCCGACTGAGGGACTTGCCCGCATCTGGGTAGCCCGGGTGATGTCCTGACTCACTGGCCGGCCCGCTTGGAGTTCTGTGGTTCGGCTGGTGTGGTGACTGGCGGGCAGGCGGATATGCATGCGTCGTTGCAAGCCTGCTGAGGACCTTGCCTGCAACCGTGCCTGTACCTGTGTTTGGGCACAGGTCAACGAACTGGCTGGGCGACGGGCATGCATGGGTGCACGCAACTGTGGTGCCATGCCTACCCGGATGCCGACTGCCCGTCCTGTTAAGAGACCGGTTTTGGTATTGACGTCCGTGCTCGCATGCACGAACGCCTGAGACTCTGCTGATGGAGCGGTTGGTGCCCCCGCGTGTGTATGGGTGCGAGTGCCAGCCAGCATGCAGGCTTCTGTCACGGCGTAGACATACGCGTTGAACCAAGTGGATCTGGAAGCCTTCTGAACGGTGTGTTGCCACACCCTTATCCAACCAGCTGGCAAAACCGTCATCGATGCGGGAGAGCAGGCCATGGTTCACGCACTGCCTCCTAGTTGTACGCAAGCTTGCACCGATGTTTGCGGTATTGTTTGTTTTCCCAGGTCAGTGACCATTTTGACCGCCCTGACCTATGCACTCTAGCGTCGATTCCGCACCATCACCAGTACCTCCAGAACCTGCATGAACGAGGGGCAAAGAGATGCACATCTGACTGAGGCGCCCCCGTTGGCAAACATGGACTGGTGGCTGCCTTCACGTATCAGCCTCGGTCACTCGCTGCTGATTCCCCACCCGGTGTCTGGCCTCTGGTATGGCGGCCCACCAGGACGGTCATCCGTTGGGAGAAGCAGGCGTCGTCACCAGTCCATGACCTGTCGGGGGAGTGGCAGGAGTATGCGGCCACGGGGTTGGGGCATGGTCATGGATCTCGTTGAGTGACGTACTTCCCAGGCCCATGACACAGTGGAAGTATCCCGTCTCGGGCACCCCTTCCGGCCTCCGGAATCAGCGACACCGCCTCCGCGTCCTCAGCCATCAGGTCGCATCTGTGGCAAGACGTAAGGCGCCACCATCACGCACCCCGGACGTCCTCACTCCGGACAGCGCACTCGCAAGCTCTCCCCTATGAGGCCTCATCCAACCCGCCCATGGCGCACCATCTCCCCTACAGCGCGCCCACCCTCGCGCACCGCACGCGCCGCAGCCCGAGCCCTACGAGACGGCGCCTCAGCTCCACGTACCGCCAGACCCCGAGCAGCGATCCACCCCATCGGAGGGCGGCCCCCGAGCGATCCATCGATGACGCTCACGCGCTCCCAGGCCCCCTGAATCAATGCCGTCCGCGCTCTCGCCAATGCAGGATCAACGGCCGAGAATCCTCCCATTCGAGACCTCTCACGGTCGCCACAACGTGTCACCCCGGCGCCGACAGAAGAGCGGCTCACCGGTGGATTCACCGCGCGGACACGACGTACGCCGGAGGCTCCACGCCGCACAACCGGCAACGGATACGAGCCGCACGAGAAGTGTCCGTCCGTCAAGCGGTCGGCGTTCGGCGGAGGGGCCCGGGAGCGAGCCGTGCCCCCTCCGTCCGCAACGACGTGCCGGCCGTCCGCATTCGATGACGCTCGACCTCAATCCGCTCGTCGGTACCGATACGGGCCGGCCGGCAGCACCACGTCCCTCAGGAGCATCGGTCCCAGGCCCCTCGCCGAGCATCGAGCGACAGCAGCGGCCGCGCGGACCCGGAGCAGGCCGCGCCACGTACCTCACCCGAGCCTCGCCCCCTCTCGGGCCCCGGAACCGCACCACCCGACGGGCTCGGTCGAGGCGCCCACGACCAGCGGCTGTCCCCCTCGGACGGTCGCTGGTTCGCGGCCCTGGCGAAGAGCGCATCGCGGTGCCGAGGGGTGCTTCGACATGGCGGCGCGTGTCCGATTCGTACGGGGGAGAGGCACAGGGCCTGATGTGCGCCACCCCGCTCCGGGCGGGGGAGTGGTGGTCCGGTCCGGAGCGGGGACGCTCGACAGTGGTCCACGGTCCGGCCTCGGCAGAGGATCGTCCGAGGCTCCGACAGCCGGTTTTCGCGTCATGGCGCCGTTCGGGAGAACGGCTCTCACAGAAGTTGATCTTGAACTGCGGGGCGGCCGCCTCGACGCGGGTTCGAGCGTTTCACGAGGGACCCTCATGCGAGGGGCCGCATGGTGGAGGATCCGAAGCGATGGAAGGAGTCCCCGTGCTGATGGCGGTGACCGGAACCATCAAGGCCGGAGAGGCCGGACGTGACAACGCTGCGTGACACCCTCGCCCGGCCCGACCCCTCGTTCTCCTTCGAGTTCTTCCCACCGAAGACCGAAGCCGGTATGTACGGCCTGTGGCAGGCGATCCGCCGGATCGAGCGCATCGCACCCGACTTCGTCTCCGTCACCTACGGAGCGGGCGGCTCCTCGCGCGACCGGACCATCGAGGTGACCAAACGGATCGTCGCCGAAACGACGCTGCGCCCGGTCGCCCACCTCACCGCGGTCGGCCACTCCGTGGCCCAGCTGCGCCACATCATCGGCCAGTACGCCGACGCGGGCGTACGCGACGTCCTCGTCCTGCGCGGGGACCCGCCGGGCGATCCGAACGCACCGTGGATCCCGCACCCGGACGGCTTCCGGCACGCCCACGAACTGGTCTCGCTCGTCCGGGAACTGGGCGACTTCAGCATCGGGGTGGCGGCCTTCCCCGAACGGCACCCCCGCTCGCCCGACTGGGAGAGCGACATCAGGCACTTCGTCGCCAAGTGCCGGGCCGGCGCCGACTACGCCCTGACCCAGATGTTCTTCCACGTAGAGGACTATCTGCGACTGCGCGACCGCGTCGCCGCCGCCGGCTGCGACATCCCGATCATCCCCGAGATCATGCCCGCCACCGACGCCCGCCAGATCAGCCGCTTCGCGGAACTGAGCGGCGCGGCCTTCCCCGAGGACCTGGCGCACCGCCTGAACGCCGCCCGTGACAACCCGGCGCACGGATACCGCATCGGCGTCGAGTACGCCACCGCCATGGCCGAGCGGCTGCTCGCCGAAGGCGCACCGGGACTGCACTACATCACGCTCAACCGGTCGACGGCGGCGCCCGAGATCCACCGCGCCGTGACCGGTTCGAGGAGCGGACGGCGCGTGGAGATGCTCCACCGCTGACGCTCCACCGACCTGCTGAGAGCGGAGGACCACGTGCACGACACCAAGGAACAGGACGCTCTGTTCGTCCACGAGGCGGCGCGATTCACCCCCGGGGCCTGTCCTGAGGGTCCTCGCGGCCCCACGAAGACCCTCAGGACAGGCTCCCGCACCGTCCCGCCACTGCTGCTCGCGGGCATCGACGAGGACGACATGGCCGAGCCGCACGTCGTACGCGGCATCGACTGACGCCCCCGGTGCGCCGCGTGCCGATCACGACAGGAACTCGACCGGGTCTCAAGTCGCTTGCCCGATACTCCCGATGACCCCTCGACTACCTCCCGAGGTCAGGCGTACGGGCATCCCGGCTTGACGACGTCCCCTGACACGAGCGAGAGCACCGTTGGATCGGAGTACGCAATGAAGGACGTCGTGAAGGACGTGATCCGTGAGATCAGCGTCCGCGGCGCACTGCAACAGCCCGCATGGACCGATCTGCTCCAGCTGAACCGGGTCAGGGAGACACTCGCGGCGCGCCCCGCCCTCGTACGGCCCGACGACGTGGGCACCTTGCGGACGCTGCTCTCCACCGTGGCCTCGGGCAGGGCCCTGGTGGTGCAGTCCGGCGACTGCGCCGAGGACCCCCAGCAGTGCGGGCCCGAACACGTCGCCCGGAAGGTGGCTGTGCTCGACCTGCTCGCCGGAGTCCTCGGACTGATCGCCGGCAGACCCGTACTGCGCGCGGGCCGCATCGCGGGGCAGTTCGCCAAGCCCCGGTCCCAGCCCACCGAGGTCGTCGGCGGCGTCGAACTCCCCGTGTTCCGCGGCCACATGGTCAACGGACCCGAGGCGGACTCCGAGAGCCGCCGGCTCGACCCGCTGCGCATCCTCACCGGCTACATGGCCGCGGGCGACGCCGTCGAACACCTGGGCTGGCGCGAGCGCGGCGCCGGGCACCACGCCGTGGGCCCCCAGGTGTGGACGAGCCACGAGGCGCTGCTGCTCGACTACGAGATGCCCCTGCTGCGCACCGACGACGAGGGGCGGCTCTTCCTCGGCTCCACGCACTGGCCCTGGATCGGGGAGCGCACCCGCCAGCTCGACGGCGCGCACGTCGCCATGCTGTCCCAGGTCGCCAACCCGGTGGCCTGCAAGGTGGGCCCCACCATGGAACCCGGGGAACTGGTGGCCCTGTGCGAGCGGCTCGACGCCTGGCGCGAACCGGGCCGGCTCACCCTGATCGCCCGGATGGGCGCCGACAAGGTCGCCGGCCGGCTGCCGCGCCTGGTCGAGGCGGTGCGCGAGGCCGGACACCCCGCCATCTGGCTCACCGACCCGGTGCACGGCAATACCGTCACCGCGCCCGGCGGCCACAAGACCCGGATCGTGGAGACCGTCGCGCAGGAGGTCTCGCGCTTCGTGGTGGCCGTACGCGACGCGGGCGGCGTCCCCGGTGGCCTGCACCTGGAGACGACGCCCGACGACGTCACCGAATGCGCCGACACCGAGGCCGATCTGACCTCCGTCGGCGAGCGCTACACCTCGTTCTGCGACCCCCGTCTCACCCCGTCGCAGGCCGTGGCCGTGACCTCGGCGTGGGCCGTCCGGTCATGACCGCACCGGTGCCGGATCCGTGCTTCCCGGTCGTTGCCGCGCCACCGGGTCAGCCGCCGGAACAGTCGCCCGATCAGTCGCCGCGCGGGCGCCTGGGGGAGCGGGACAGAAGCTCGTACAGCTCGTCCAGATCGTATTCGGCGCGCTGCGGGCTGCCGAAGCGGGTGATCTTCCCCCGGCTCACCCACTTGCGGATGGTCGCCGGGCTGACGCCCGCGGCCAGCGCGGCCAGTTCGGTCGGTACGGTGCGCCGGCGCCCTTCGGCCGTCACGCCGCACCGCCCGTCCGGTCGGTGTCCTGCCGGGTCCGGCCGGACAGCAGCAGCCACTCCCTGGGCGGCACCGTGTGCCCGGCGTCGCAGGCGACCTGGGAGTAGACCGAGTCACGGGTACCCGACAGCGTGGCGTGCAGCCGGGCCGTACAGCCGCTGTGGCAGCACAGGCCGAGGGAGACCTCGTAGGACCGGGGGCCGAGCAGTGAGCGTGCCGATTCGAGGAGTGCGGTCAGTTCGGCGTCCAGGTCCTGGGCCGCCGGGTGTTCGGCCAGCCACCGGACATGGCCGGCCAGGAAGCGGAGGAGCGTCGGGACCTCCGTACCGGGCACGGGCGGAAGCCCGCGCTCGGAGACCACGAGCCCGGCCCAGGAGCACAGGAGATCGGTGACCTGCGAACGCAGCGTCAGCATCCGGTCGTCGAGGCGCAGGCCCACCGGCTGGGTGCCGCTGACACGCTCCACCGGCCCTCCGCTCAGGACGGCCAGCTCCTCCTCGCTGTCCCGGTAGACCTCTTTGACGTCCCGCAACTTTGCGCTCAGTCTTTCCGCCGGAGAATCCAGCGACGATTCCGCTTCGGGTGCGTAGTGATGACTCTTGGATCGTTGTGATGCTTCCGAGTAATCCTGCTGATGCTGCACGATTTTGGCCTCGCATCCCCTGTAGACCGAGCGTCCTGTTCTTACGGTCGGCGTCCTCGTGACGGCCGGAACGTGCCCATGCCTTCCGGCTCGTCACCTTGCTGAGATGTCCCCATGTGGGCGTGGGAGTAATCACGCCATAACCAAATCGGGCGAAGAGGGCATTTACTTCGCCGGTACGGTGTCGGCCATATGCCCATCAATTGTCGCGCCCGCCGACTCGGACGTGTCAAGAAGGCCTCGTGTGCGTCGCATCACTTCCCTCGGGACTCACTACAGATCAACCAACTGGCCCACCGGAAAACTGTTGTTGACATCTGTCACGGGCAACTGTCACACTTCTCGCGGGCCACTGGTCTGCGCAAATCCGGATCGGTGTCCGATCCAGGGCAGCCGGCGCAAGGCTCCGCTCCCTTATTGCCACCCGCGCCTTCCGCGCGGTGGCTTCCTTCCCTTCCGGCACACCCATTGCGTGCCCGTCTGCATTCGCTCAAGCGGTATTCATGCCAGACTCCAGCGGTTTTCATGCCGACCACGACACCCAGCCTTGAGGGCTTCATGGATCAGCAGGACAGAAATCACGGATACGCGCGTCATTGCGCTCAGGCAGTGAACGCGCTTCATTCAATTCCCTATTTCACAAGCGATTTGGCCACCGAAGTCGGGCCGTTCGGCATCGATGATCATTCGAGCGTCTACCTTGCCGGCCGCGCGTCCGCACTGGGCATCGTGGACCCCGCTGTGGTGACTGCTGTATTCAACTCCTTCGCCCCCCGTCTCGTCGCCGAAAGAATTCCCGCGCTCTGGGATCTCATATCGCCCGGACAGGCCCTGCGGGCCCGCGAGAACGCCGTCGCCGCCGCCCTCGAACGCCTGCTGGGGACCGAGACCGTGCGCTCCGCGGAGCTGTCGGAGGCGGCGAAGCTCGCGACCGCCGCGGCCGAGGCGGGTGCGCTGCCCGGACGCCCGCTGTACGCGGCGAACTCCGCGCTCGACCTGCCGGAACGCCCCCACACGGCCCTGTGGCACGCGGCGACGATGCTGCGCGAGCACCGGGGCGACGGACACGTCGCCGTCCTCGGCCACTTCGAACTGACCGGCGTCGACTCGCTCGTGATCGACTGCGCCAGCAGCCACGGCATGGCCAAGGAGATCGTCATGCCCATGCGCGGCTGGACGGAGGCCGAGTGGTCGGCCGGACGGGAGCGCCTCGCCGACCGCGGACTGGTCGACGCGGAGGGCAGGATCACCCCGCGCGGCACGGCGCTCAGGGACGAAGTGGAGGCGGAGACGACCCGGCTCGACCGCCGCCCCTACGACGCCCTGGGAGCCGCGGGCGTCGAACGGCTGGCCCGCTACGTGCACCGGCTCGTCGGGACCGCCGCCGACGCCGGGGTCTTCCCGCCCCCGCTGCGCGGCTTCTTCGCGCCCGCGGCCGATGTCTGGAACGCGCTCTGACCCCGCAGCCCGCCCCCGGAGAGGACCAGCCATGACGCTGTCGACGCCGACACCGGCGCAACCACCCGCCGCCCTGTTCTCGCCCGCCTACTACCAGGACCCGCACACCACCCTCGCCTGGCTGCGGGAGAACTCCCCGGTCCACGAGTTCCGCTTCCCGGCCGGCGACGTAAGAACCTGGCTCGTGACCCGCTACGACGACGTCAAGGCCGTACTCGCCGACCAGCGCTACAGCGCGGAGGCCTCCACCTGGGCCAACGACGAGTTCCGCGCCGCCGGCCTGGTCGCCGCCGAGGGCACCATCCTGGGGCGTGGCATCTCCGTGGTCGACCCGCCGCACCACACCAAGCTGCGGCGGCGGGCGATGGGGGCCTTCACCACCCGGCGGGTGGAACAGTGGCGCACGACCGTCCAGGAACAGGTCGACCGGGTCCTCGCCGACTGCGCGCGCCGCGACACCTTCGACGTCATGGACGACTACGCGGGCGAGGTGTCCGCCGGCGTCCTGGGCGAGATCCTCGGCATGCGCATCGAACGCCACCGCGAACTGGTCAGCGCGCTCAACGAGGCGTTCCCGTCCGACCCCGCGCTCATGCACAAGGTGCCCGAGGCGTTCGGCCGGATCTGCGAGTACGCGGCCGAACTGGTCGCCGACAAGCGCAGCAAGCCCGCCGACGACCTGACCTCCGCCCTGATCCGGGGCGTGGACGACGACGAGGAGCTGACCGAGGACGAGCTGATCGGCCTCGTCGCCGCCATCATCATGGGCGGCAGCGACACCGTGCGCGGCTTCATCGGCAACGCCGTCCTCTCGCTGCTCGACCACCCCGGCCAGGCCGAGCTGCTGCGGGCCCGGCCCGAGCTGGCCGAACCGGCCGTCGAGGAACTCCTGCGCTACGACGGGGCGCTGAGCACCGCCCTGTTCCGGGTCACCACACAGGAGGTGGAACTCGCCGGCACCGTCCTGCCCGCAGGTGCCCCGGTGATCGTCGGACTCCTGGCGGCCAACCGCGACCCGCGCCGCTTCGAACGGCCCGAGCTGCTGGACCTCGGGCGCCAGGGCCACCGGCACGTCGGCTTCGGGCACGGGCTGCACAACTGCCTGGGCGCGGCACTGGCCCGTCTGGAGGGCGCCATCGCCATCCCCGCCCTCATCGACCGCTTCCCGGAACTGGTCCTCGACGCGCCCCGGGACTCCGTGCGGTACATCGACAACTGGGCGATCCGCCGCCTGGTCGCGCTGCCCGTCGCCGCGTCGCCGAAGGCCGCCGCGCGGGCATCCCGGGAGGCCTGACGTGCGTGCCCCCAACGGCCCCGGGCGGCCGTCATGAGCGCCTCCGCCCGGATCGACCGCACGCTGTGCCTCGGGACGGGGCTGTGCGAGTCGATGGCACAGGACCTGTTCCTCCTGGACGACGAAGGACTCGCCGTGCCACTGCCCGGCGACGGAGGCGACGAACGGACGGAGCTGCTGCGGTCCATCGCAGACTGCTGCCCGACCGGCGCGATCACCGTCACCGAGAAGGGCCCCGGCGCGGCCGCACGCGAGAACGCACACGAGAGCAAGGGGTGAGACGGCATGCAGGGGCAGTCCGCACAGCGGGACACCGACGTCGTCGTGGCAGGAGCGGGACCCGCGGGGCTCATGCTGGCCGCCGAACTACGGCTGGCCGGTGCCGAGGTCGTGGTCCTGGAACAGGAGAGCGGGCCGACCGCCGAGTCGCGCGGCATGGGATTCACCGCCCGCACCCTGGAGGTGTTCGACCAGCGCGGGCTGCTGCCGAGGTTCGGTGAGCTGAAACGTTCCCCCGGCGGCCACTTCGGCAGCGTCCCGGTCGACTTCGCGACCGGCGACGGACGCCACGCCAGTGTCACCGGCATCTCCCAGGCCCGTACCGTCGCCGCGCTGGGGGAGTGGGCGGCGGAGCTCGGCGCCGACATCCGGCGCGGCCACCGGCTGACCCGCTTCACCGACAACGGCGACCGGGTCGAGGTATGGGCCGACGGCCCCGACGGCGAGGCCGGGCTGACCGCGTCCTACCTCGTCGGGTGCGACGGCGGCCGCAGCACCGTCCGCCGGGCCGGCGGCTTCGACTTCCCCGGCACCGACGCCACCGCCGAACTGCTGCTCGCCGATGTGAAGGACCTCCGGCTCCCGCCGAAATGGTCCGGCGAGCGCCGCCCCGGAGGCATGCTGCTCGCCGCACCCCTGGGCGGCGGAATGGTCCGGATCGTCGTCTCCGAGCACGGCAGGGCGCCGCGGGAACGCACCGGGCCCCCGGCCTTCAGCGAAGTGGCCGACGCCTGGAAACGGGTCAGCGGCGACGACATCACCGGCGCCACACCCGTCTGGGTCAGCTCCTTCGGGGACGCGGCCAGACAGGCGTCCGCGTACCGCAAGGGCCGGGTCCTGCTCGCCGGGGACGCCGCGCACGTCCACCTGCCCGCCAGCGGCCAGGGCATGAACGTCAGCATCCAGGACGCCGTCAACCTCGGCTGGAAACTGGGCGCCGTCGTCACCGGCCGCGTACCCGGAACACTCCTGGACAGCTACCACACGGAACGCCACCCGGTCGGCGCCGAACTGCTGCGCAACACCCGGGCCCAGGCCTCACTGTTCCTCGGCGGACCCGAGATGCAGCCCCTGCGCGACGTCCTCACCCAGGTCTTCGGCGGCGAGGAGGCCGCACTGCTGCTGGCGGGGCTCGTCAGCGGCCTGGAGATCCGCTACGACGTCGGACCCGGCGACCACCCGCTGCTCGGGCGGCGGCTGCCGGACATCCCGCTGGTCCTGGACGACGGGGAGAAGACCCGCAGCACCCGGCTGCTCCACCCCGCCCGCGGCGTCCTGCTGTCCCTGGGCACCGACCCCGCACCCGCGCGCACCGCCGGCCGCTGGGCGCCCCGGGTGGACGTCGTACGCTCCGCCCGCCCCGACGGCACCGGACCGGCCGGCGAGACGGTCGACGCCGACGCCGTACTGGTGCGCCCCGACGGCTACGTGGCCTGGGTGGCCGGATCCGGCGACCTCTCCACCGCCCTGCACCACTGCTTCGGCGAGCCCACCGGCTGAGCCCGGCCACCCCACGAGACAGGAGACGACCATGACCAGGACCCGGACCCAGCAGGCGGCCGCACCCGTCATCGACCGCGGGGACGCGCACGCCGTCTTCATGACCTACTGGCACGTGGCCGGTCAGGAGCAGGGCCGCGCCGTTCTCGACGAGATCGCGGACGCCTGGGAAGAGGCGTCCCGGCCCGCGGACATCCTCTCCTTCTCCTGCTACCTGAGCACCGGCAGCGACGACTTCACCGCGATGACGTACGCCCAGTGCGCGCACCCCGACGGCTACCGCCCCTTCATCCGCGCCCTGCCCACGCCGGCCGCACGGGTCGAGCCGGTCGAGTACCGCCTGCACCGGAGCGTGCCGCTCGCCCCCGGGACCGGGCCGGCCGCCTCGGTGGTCATCGCCAGCTTCGACGTCGACGGCCGCGAACGCCAGGAGCACATCGTCTCCTCCGTCACGGAGAACATCGAGAAGTCACCCCGTACCGACCAGCGCGGACTGATCGCCTCCCACTTCCACCTCAGCGTCGACGGCACCCGCGTCATCAACTTCGCCGAGTGGACGAGCGACGAGGAGCACATCGCGTTCCTGGAGGGCGCCACCCGGCACCGGTCGCTGCGCCTGGCCACCCGGACCCCGGGCGTCCGCCCCATCGGCTTCACCCGCTACCACCTGTATCGCGCCATCGGCTCCTGATGAATGGCTGACAGGGTACAAATCGGATCATTGGACTCCGGCTTTTGCCATCATGGTTGACGGCCCGGCAGTGATGACGGTCCGACAGTGACGGCACGAAGGAGAAGCCCATGGCCGATGCCCCCAGTCCCTTTCCGGACGTCGCCCGCACGGATACCGGAGTCGCGCTCGTGACCCCGCTGTACGTCGGGGGCCCCGGACACCAGCGCGCGGAGGCGGAACGGGTCCTGGCCCCGTACAGAAACGGTTCGCTGCCCGAGGGCTTCCTCTCCGTGAGCGTCTTCACCAGCACCGAGGGCGAGAACGTGCTCACGTACGCCCAGTGGACCTCCGACGACGCCTACCGCGCGTTCGTACGGGACGGCGGCCTAGGCGAACCGGACGAGAACACCACCGAGCCGGTCCGCTACAAGCTCTACCGGGGCCGGGTCCTGGAACCCGGCAGCGTCCCCACCATGCTGGTGCCCCCCGTCTTCGACGTGGACGGCCGGGACCGGCAGCGGCGCTCGATCGACAACCTCATCGACGGGCCGCTCGGCACCCCGTTCCCCGGCCTGGTCGCCTCCCACTTCCACATCAGCCTCGACGGCACCCGCGTCCTCAACTGGGCCGAGTGGGTCGACGAGGACGCCCATGTGGGCTTCATGAAGAGCAGCCGCCCCAAGGAGTGCCTGGAGGCCATCACGATGCCCGGCGTCCGCGGCATAGGCGGCAAGAGGTACGTCCTCGCGGGTGCCGTGACCCGCTGACTTCACGGCTTCCCGGAACGGCCCAGGTCCTCGGACCTGGGCCGTTCGTCTTTTCCGGATCGTCCCGCGCAGGACCGAACAAGGAGGGTGCATGGACACTCAAGTGATCGTCGTCGGAGCCGGACCGGCCGGAATGATGCTCGCCGGTGAACTGCGGCTGGCCGGGGTCGACGTCGTCGTCCTCGAAAAGCTCGCCCGGCGGACCGGGGAATCACGGGGACTGGGCTTCACCGCCCGCACGATGGAGGTCTTCGACCAGCGCGGTCTGCTCTCCCGGTTCGGTGACATCGAGGTCAGCGACCAGGGACACTTCGGCGGCCTGCCGATCGACTTCTCCATCCTGGACGGCGCCCACCAGGCCGCCAAGACCATCCCCCAGTCACACACCGAAACCGTGCTGGAGGAGTGGGTCACCTCCCTAGGCGGCGACATACGGCGCAGCCACGAACTGCTCTCCGTCAAGGACGCCGGAGACCACGTCGAGGCGGAGGTACGCGGCCCCGAAGGCGTCCACCGGCTGACCGCGCCCTACCTCGTGGGATGCGACGGCGGGCGCAGCCTGGTCCGCAAGGAAGCCGGATTCGAATTCCCCGGCACCGCCTCGACGATGGAGATGTTCCTCGCCGACGTGAAGGGGCTCGACCTGTCGCCCCGCATGATCGGCGAGACACTGCCCGGCGGCATGGTCATGGTGGGACCGCTCCCGGGCGGCGTCACCCGGCTGATCGTGTGCGAGCGCGGAACACCGCCCCAGCGGCGCGAGACCCCGCCGTCGTACGACGAGGTGGCCGCCGCCTGGAAGCGGCTGACCGGGGACGACATCTCCCACGGCGAACCGGTCTGGGTCAGCTCCTTCGGGGACGCCACCCGCCAGGCCACCCACTACCGGCAGGGCCGCGTCCTGCTGGCCGGCGACTCCGCGCACATCCACCTGCCGGCCGGCGGCCAGGGCATGAACACCAGCATCCAGGACGCCGTCAACCTCGGCTGGAAGCTCGCGGCCGTCGTCCGGGGCCGGATGGACGACGCGTTCCTGGACACCTACCACGACGAACGCCACCCCGTGGGCAAGCGCCTCCTGATGAACACCCGGGCCCAGGGCCTGCTGTTCCTCAGCGGCGCCGAGGTCCAGCCCCTGCGGGACGTCTTCAAGGAACTCATCGCCTACGAACCGGTCGGCCGCCACCTGGCCGCCATGGTCAGCGGACTGGAGATCCGCTACGGCATCGCCGCCGGCACCCACCCCCTGCTCGGCCGCCGGATGCCGGACCTGCGGCTGACCGGCATCACCAGCCCCGGCAGCAGCACCGAGGCCCTGCACGGCGCCCGCGGCGTCCTCCTCGACCTCACGGACAACACCGAACTGCGCCGCCGCGCGGCCGGCTGGACGGACCGCGTGGACGTGGTGACCGCCGAACCGAAGGCCCTGCCGGACGACGGATCACTGGACGGCACCACCGCCGTTCTCATCCGCCCCGACGGCTACGTGGCCTGGGCCGCACCGGGAAGCCACAGCGACCTCCCGATGGCCCTGGAGCGCTGGTTCGGACCGGCGCGCTGACCCCCGTACACCCCAGAGAAGAGAGAAGAGACCATGCACAGCACCTTGATCGTCGCGCGGATGGACCCGGGTTCCGGACCCGATGTAGCCGGTCTGTTCGAGGCCTTCGACAAGACGGAGATGCCGCACCTCATGGGCACCCGGCGCCGCCAGCTGTTCTCCTACCGCGGCCTGTACTTCCACCTCCAGGAATTCGACGAGGACAACGGCGGCCGGCTGATCGAACAGGCCAAGACCGACCCCCGGTTCATCGCCATCAGCGACGACCTCAAGCCGTTCATCGAGGCCTACGACCCCGCCACCTGGCGCTCGCCCGCCGACGCGATGGCGACCCGCTTCTACCACTGGGATGGTTCCGCGTGACCGGGCGCAGGGTGGTCATCACCGGCATCGGCGTCCTCGCCCCCGGCGGCGTCGGGGTCAAGGACTTCTGGAGCCTGCTCAGCGAGGGCCGCACCGCCACCCGCGGCATCACCTTCTTCGACCCCGCGCCGTTCCGGTCCCGGGTGGCCGCCGAGATCGACTTCGACGCCGAGGCGAGCGGCCTGAGCCCCCAGGAGATCCGGCGCATGGACCGGGCGGCGCAGCTCGCGATCGTCGCCACCCGGGAAGCGGTCGCCGACAGCGGCCTCGACGTGGGCGCCATGGACCCGTACCGGCTCGGCGTCACGATCGGCAGCGCGGTCGGCGCGACCATGGGGCTCGACGAGGAGTACCGCGTCGTCAGCGACGAGGGCCGGCTGGACCTGGTCGACCACGAGTACGCCATCCCCCACCTCTACAACTACTTCGTCCCCAGCTCCTTCGCCGCCGAGGTCGCCTGGGCCGTGGGCGCGCAGGGCCCCAGCACCGTCGTGTCGACCGGCTGCACCTCCGGCCTGGACTCCGTCGGATACGCCGTCGAGCTGCTGCGCGAGGGCTCGGTGGACGTCATGATCGCCGGAGCCTCCGACGCCCCGATCTCCCCGATCACGATGGCGTGCTTCGACGCGATCAAGGCGACCACCCCGCGCGACGACGCCCCCGAGCAGGCCTCCCGGCCCTTCGACGGCACCCGCAACGGATTCGTCCTGGGCGAGGGGTCCGCGGTGTTCGTCCTGGAGGAACTGGAGAGCGCCCGGCGGCGGGGCGCGCACATCTACGCCGAGATCTCCGGCTACGCCTCCCGCTGCAACGCCTTCCACATGACCGGGCTGCGCCCCGACGGCGAGGAGATGGCCGAGGCCATCAGGGTGGCCCTGGACGAGGCCCGGATCGCCGGTGACCGTATCGACTACATCAACGCGCACGGCTCCGGCACCAAGCAGAACGACCGGCACGAGACCGCCGCGTTCAAGAAGAGCCTCGGCGACCACGCCTACCGCACCCCGGTCAGCTCCATCAAGTCGATGGTGGGGCACTCGCTGGGCGCGATCGGATCCATCGAGATCGCCGCCTGCGCCCTGGCCATGGAGAACAACGTCGTTCCCCCCACGGCCAACCTGCACACAGCCGACCCCGAGTGCGACCTCGACTACGTGCCGCTCACCGCGCGGGACCACCGCACGGACACGGTGCTCACCGTGGGCAGCGGATTCGGCGGATTCCAGAGCGCCATGGTGCTGGCGCGGGTCGAAGGGAGCACGCGATGACGACATCGGTCGTGATCACCGGTCTGGGCGTCGCCGCCCCCAACGGCCTGGGCAAGGAGGACTTCTGGGAGGCCACCCGCGAGGGGCGGAGCGGAATCGGACCCCTCACCCGGTTCGACGGCTCGGGCTACCCGGCGAAGCTGGCCGGCGAGGTGCCCGGCTTCGACGCGAAGGAACACCTGCCGAGCCGGCTGCTCCCGCAGACGGACCGGATGACCCGGCTCGCCCTGGTCGCCACCGACTGGGCCCTGGCCGACGCCGGAATCAAGCCCCAGGAGGCCGAGGGCTTCGAGATGGGCGTCGTCACGGCCAGCTCGTCGGGCGGCTTCGAGTTCGGCCAGAACGAGCTGCGGAAGCTGTGGAGCAAGGGCAGCCAGCACGTCAGCGCCTACCAGTCCTTCGCCTGGTTCTACGCCGTCAACAGCGGCCAGATCTCCATCCGCAACGGCATGAAGGGGCCCAGCGGTGTCCTGGTGAGCGACCAGGCGGGCGGCCTCGACGCCGTCGCGCACGCGCGCCGCCAGATCCGCAAGGGCACCGGGATGATCGTCTCCGGCAGCATCGACGCCTCCGTCTGCCCCTGGGGCTGGGTCGCCCAGCTCGCGAGCGGACGCCTGAGCACCGTCGAGGACCCCGCCCGCGCCTACCTGCCGTTCGACCCCCGGGCCGCCGGCCACGTCGCGGGCGAGGGCGGCGCGATGCTCATCCTGGAACAGGCCGACAAGGCGCGCCGCCGCGGCGCCCGGATCTACGGCGAGGTCGCCGGATACGGCGCCACGTTCGACCCGAAGCCCGGCAGCGGCGCCGAACCCGGCCTGCGCAAGGCCATCGAACTGGCCCTGGCCGACGCCGGCACCGCGCCCGGCGACGTCGACGTGGTCTTCGCCGACGCGGCGGCCGTACCGGAACTGGACCGGGCCGAGGCCGACGCGATCAACACGGTCTTCGGGCCGCGCGCGGTCGCCGTCACCGCGCCGAAGACGATGACCGGCCGCCTCTACTCCGGGGCGGCACCGCTCGACCTGGCCACCGCGCTGCTGGCGATGGAATCCGGGCTGATCCCGCCCAGCACCAACACCGAACCCGACCCGGCCCTCGGCCTTGACCTCGTCACCGGCGACGCCCGGCCCGCCCGGGTGAACACCGCGCTGGTGCTGGCCCGCGGCCACGGCGGCTTCAACTCCGCGGTGCTGCTGCGCACCGCCCCCACCGGCTGATCCGGCCGGACACGGCACGACCTCTCTCCCGTACACAACCGGCACGAACCCTCAGAAGGAAGGCAGGACAGACGGTGAGCACTCAGCCGTTCACGATCGAGGACCTCAAGCGAATCCTGCTCGAAGGCTCCGGCGCCGCGGAGGACGTGGACCTCGACACCGACATCCTGGACCAGGAGTTCGAGGACCTCGGCTACGACTCCCTGGCACTGCTGGAGACCAGCAGCCGGATCGAACGCACCTACGGCATCACGATCTCCGACTCCATCCTGGCCGACGCGACGACCCCGCGCGCCCTGGTCGGAGCCGTCAACGAGCACCTGGCCGAGGACGCCGCGGCCTGACCCCCGCCGCACCTCTCGCGTACCGCACGCACCTCATCCACCGTTCACGGGAGCAGCCATGTCACAGGACACTCAGGACACCAGGGTCGCCGTCGTCACCGGCGCCACCAGCGGAATCGGTCTCGCCGTCGCCCGGCTGCTGGCCGGCCAGGGCCACCGGGTCTACATCGGGGCCCGCAACGCCGAGAACGTGGCCTCCACCGTCAAGGAGCTGCGGGAGGAGGGCCTCGACGTCGACGGCGCGACGCTCGACGTCCGGTCCCCGGAGGGCGTCGAGGAGTTCGTGCGCGCCGCCGTGCAGCGCTACGGCACCGTCGACGTCCTGGTGAACAACGCGGGCCGCAGCGGCGGCGGCGTCACCGCCGACATCGACGACGAGCTGTGGGCCGATGTCATCGACACCAACCTCAACAGCGTCTTCCGGATGACCCGCGCCGTGCTGAACGCGGGCGGCATGCGGGACAAGAGCCGGGGCCGCATCATCAACATCGCCTCCACCGCCGGCAAGCAGGGCGTCGTCCTCGGAGCGCCCTACTCGGCCTCCAAACACGGCGTGGTCGGCTTCACCAAGGCGCTCGGCAACGAACTCGCCCCGACCGGTATCACCGTCAACGCCGTCTGCCCCGGCTACGTCGAGACCCCCATGGCCCAGCGGGTGCGCCAGGGCTACGCGGCGGCGTACGACACCGACGAGGCCGCGATCATGAAGCGCTTCTCCGCGAAGATCCCGCTCGGCCGCTACTCGACCCCCGAGGAAGTGGCCGGCCTCGTCGGCTACCTGACCTCGGACACCGCGGCATCGATCACGGCCCAGGCGCTCAACGTCTGCGGCGGACTCGGCAACTTCTGATCCCTCCCGAGCAACCCTCGCTAGGAGACACGTCATGACGACCCAGCACGTCGAGCACGAGATCACCGTGGCCGCGCCCGCGGCCGACGTCTACCGCCTGATCGCGGAGGTGGAGAACTGGCCACGGATATTCCCGCCCACCATCCACGTCGACGTCGCCGAACGGACCGGCACCGACGAGCGCATCCGGATCTGGGCCACCGCCAACGGCACCGCGAAGAACTGGACGTCCCGCCGCACCCTCGACCCCGAGGGGCTGCGCATCGAATTCCGCCAGGAGGTCTCCACCCCGCCCGTCGCGGCCATGGGCGGCACCTGGATCATCGAACCGCTCCCCGGCGGGGACTCCCGCGTCCGGCTCCTGCACGACTACCGGGCCATCGACGACGACCCGGACGGCCTGAAGTGGATCGAGGAGGCCGTCGACCGCAACTCCCGCTCGGAACTGGCCGCGCTCAGGACCAACGTCGAACTCGCGCACGCGTCGAAGGAACTGACCTTCTCCTTCGAGGACAGCGTGCGGATCGACGGACCGGCCAAGGACGCCTTCGACTTCATCAACGAAGCCGGCCTGTGGGCCGAGCGGCTGCCGCACGTGGCCTCCGTCCGCTTCGGCGAGGACGCTCCCGGGCTCCAGACCCTGGAGATGGACACCCGCGCCCGGGACGGCTCCGTGCACACCACCAAGTCCTACCGGGTGGCCTTCCCGCACCAGAAGATCGCGTACAAGCAGATCACGCTGCCCGCGCTCATGACCCTGCACACCGGCTGCTGGACCTTCACCGAGGAGGATGACGGCGGCGTCACCGCCGTCTCCCAGCACACCGTGGTGCTCAACACGGCCAACATCGCCCGTGTCCTGGGCGAGGAGGCGACCGTCGAGGACGCCCGCGCCTATGTGCACGGCGCCCTGAGCACCAACAGCCGCGCCACGCTCGGTTACGCCAAGGAGTACGCCGAGAGCGACAGCCACGCCGAGAGCAAGAGCTGACCGTGGCCGCCCTGGACTGCGATGTCGTCGTCGTCGGAGCGGGACCGGTCGGGCTGCTCCTCGCGGGCGAACTCAGGCTCGGCGGGGCGCAGGTGGTGGTGCTGGAGCGCCGGGCGGAGCCCGGAACGGAGTCGCGGGCGTCCACGCTGCACGCCCGCACGATGGAGATCCTCGACAGCCGCGGCCTTCTGGACCGGCTGGGGCCCCTGCCCAACGACGTCATGGGCCACTTCGGCGGCATCCCGCTCGACCTGACCCTGCCGTCCCCGTATCCGGGGCAGTGGAAGATCCCGCAGACCAGCACCGAGGCCGCCCTGCGCGAGTGGGCGCTGTCCCTGGGCGCCGACCTGCGGCCCGGCCACGAGGTGACCGGGCTGACCGCACACCCGGACCATGTGACGGCCGAGACGGCGGGCCCGCGAGGACCGGTCAGCGCCCGGTACCTCGTCGCGTGCGACGGCGAGGACAGCACCGTCCGCCGGCTGACCGGAGCGGCCTTCCCCGGCGAGCCCGCACGCCGGGAGCTGATCCGCGCCGACGTCGCCGGTATCGACATCCCCGCCCGGCGCTTCCAGCGGCTGCCCCGGGGACTGGCCATCGCGGCCCGCAACCCGCAGGGCGTGACCCGGGTGATGGCGCACGAGTTCGGCACCCCGGCCCGGGAGCGGTCAGGGGCGCCCGGATTCGCCGAGATCCGCGACCTCTGGCAGCGGGTCACCGGGGAGGACATCGGGCACGGCGACGCCCTGTGGGTGAACTCCTTCGCGGACGCCGCCCGGCAGGTGGCCCACTACCGGCAGGGGCGGGTGCTGTTCGCGGGCGACGCCGCCCACCAGCAGATGCCCATCGGCGGCCAGGCCCTCAACCTCGGGCTCCAGGACGCCGCCAACCTCGGCTGGAAACTCGCCCTCCAGGTGACCGGGCGGGCCCCCGAAGGCCTGCTCGACAGCTACCACACGGAGCGGCACGCGGTCGGCTCCCGGGCCCTCGGCAACATCAAGGCCCAGGCCCTGCTGCTCCTGGGCGGCGCCGAGGTGGAGGCGGTACGGGAGGTCGTCGCCGAACTCGTACGGCGGGAACCGGTGCGCGCCCACCTCGCCGCGATGATCTCCGGCCTCGATATCCGGTACGACACCGGCCCCGGTACCCACGAACTCCTGGGCCGCCGCCTGGCCCACGGCCACCAGGGGCACGGCTCCCGGGGCCTGCTGCGGCCGCACACCGACGCGCCGGACCGGGCGGCCGGGCTGCGGCGGGCCCTGGCCCCCTGGAGCGACCGGGTCGACCTCGTCACGGACGGTACGCCGGCGGCCGTCCCCGACCCGGGGGCCACCGTGCTGATCCGGCCGGACGGATACGTCGTGTGGGCCGACGAGGAGCGGCCCCGGGGCGGCAGCGGCGAGGTGGAGCCGGCCGGGCTCGGCGCGGCCCTGCGGCGCTGGTTCGGCGAACCGGCGGCGAGCGGGACCGCGTACGACCTCACCCGCACGCCGCATCGCACCCCCGCCCGCACCCAGTCCCCGCCCCCGGCCGCACCCGGCGGCCCGGCCGTCGGCGCACCCTCACACACCACCTCACATGGGAGAGACGCAGGTATGAACAGGTTCACGGGCAAGACGGCGCTGGTGACCGGTTCCAGCCGGGGCATCGGCCGGGCCATCGCCCTGCGGCTGGCCAGGGAAGGCGCACTCGTCGTCGTACACAGCTCCAGCGGCGGCCGGGCGGCGGACGACGTCGTCGCCACGATCGAGAAGGACGGCGGCAGGGCCTTCGCCGTCCGGGCGGAGCTGGGCGTGCCCGGCGACGTCCACGAACTCTTCCTCGGCCTGGAGCAGGGCCTGAAGGAACGTACCGGCACCGTCGACCTGGACATCCTCGTCAACAACGCCGGGATCATGGGCGGCGGGGTCGCGGCCGACGCCACGACACCCGAGCAGTTCGACCGGCTCTTCGCGGTCAACGCCAAGGCGCCGTTCTTCGCGATCCAGCGGGCCCTGAAGAACCTGACCGACGGCGGCCGGGTCATCAACATCACGTCCGGGCTGACCCACTTCGCCAACCCGGAGGAGATCGCCTACGCGATGACGAAGGGCGCCGTCGAACAGCTGGCGCTGCACTTCGCCAAGTACCTCGCGCCGCGCGGCATCACCATCAACAGCGTCGCGCCCGGCATCACGCGCAACGACAACCCGGTCTTCGACATCCCGGAGGCCGTCGAGCAGATGGGGCAGCTGTCTGCGTTCGGCCGGGTGGGCGAGCCGAGGGACGTCGCCGACGTGGTGGCGTTCCTGGCGAGCGACGACGCCCGCTGGGTCACCGGGGCGTTCCTCGACGCCACCGGAGGCACCCTCCTGGGCTGAGCGGAGGCAGGGACGGAACGGGAGCCGGACGGAGTGAAGGAGCTCGGACGATGCCCATGACACGCACTCAGGATTCCTTCGGCTCCCCGCCCGCCGCAGGGGAGCGGTGGAGCCCCCGGCTGTGGGGGCTGCTGTTCGTCCTGGCCGGGAACATGCTCATCGACGCCCTCGAAGTGTCGGCGATGATCGTGGCCATGCCGGCGGCGGGCAAGGCGCTCGGCCTGTCGCTGACCGGGGCGCAGTGGCTGATCACCGGCTTCGCCGTCGGCTTCGGCGGGCTCATCCTCTTCGGCGGCCGGCTCGTGGAACTCCTCGGCCGGCGCCGCGTCTATCTGTGGGCGCTGCTCGGCTTCGCCGCGGCGTCCCTGGCGGGCGGGCTGACCGACGAACCCGCCGTGCTGGTGGCCACCCGGATACTGAAGGGCTTCTTCGCCGCGCTGACCGCGCCCACCGGCCTCGCGATCATCGCCTCGGAGTTCCCGGCGGGGCGGAGCCGCGAGCGCGCGGTGTCCGTCTACACCCTCTTCGGCGGTTCCGGGTTCGCCGCGGGCCTGGTGCTGTCGGGTCTGCTGACCGCGGTCAGCTGGCGCTGGACCGTCGCCTTCCCGGCCCCCATCGTCCTGGTCCTGTTCGCCTTCGCCGTACGCCTGATCCCGCGCGGCCCCGCGCCCTCCGCCCCGCCCCCGGGCACCCCGCGCCACTTCGACGTGCCCGGTGCGCTCGCCCTGACCGGGGCCCTGGTGTGCCTGGTGCAGGGCATCGTCTCGGTGCCGGCCCACGGCTGGCTCGACGCGCGCGCGGCCGGCCCGCTGACGCTGGCCGTGGTGCTGGGCGCGCTCCTCGTCGCCGCGGAGCGCACCGCGCCCCGGCCGCTGATCCAGGGCCGGCTGCTGCGCAACCGCACGCTGCTCCGCTCGATGGCCGGGGCCGCCGCGCTGAACGGCGTGAACCTGGGGCTGCTGCTGATCCTGACGGCCCGGCTGCAGACCGGCCTCGGCTGGTCCCCGCCGCGCACCGCCCTGGCACTCCTGCCCGCCAGCGTGCCACTGGCCGTCACGGCACTGCTGTCCCGGAAGCTGATCGCCCGTTACGGCACCGCCCGGCTGATCACGCTGGGGGCGCTGGGCCCGGTCCTGGGCGCGGCGCTCTGCCTGCGCCACCCGGTCCCGGAGCGCTACGTCACCGACGTGCTGCCGGCCCTGCTGCTGGTCGGCGCGGGGTTCGTGCTGGCCTTCGCCGCGCTGAACACCCAGGCCACCTCCCGGCTGGCCGCCGTCGACCGGGCGGCCGCCATCGGTCTCTACCAGAGTGCCGTGCAGGTCGCCGCCGTCGTCGTGCCGGCCCTGGCCGCGGCGCTGGCCGTCGGCCGGTCCGACGACCGCGCGGCGTTCCTGCTCGTCACCGCCGTCGCCGTGGCCGGGCTGCTCGCCGGGCTCAGCGGCTTGAGAGACGGTCGGGCCCGGGTCGAGAAACCATCCAGAGGAGAGTGACGCACCGATGTCCGTAACCGACACGACTCCGGCCCGGCGTACCGAATGGACGCTGTACGAGCGCCTGGAGGAACTCCGGCTGATCAAGGACGAGGCCCGGCACGGCCCGGACCCGGCCGCCACCGACCGGCAGCACGCCAAGGGCAAGCTGACGGCGCGTGAGCGCATCGCGCTGCTGCTCGATGAGGGTTCGTTTCATGAGGTGGAGCAGTTGCGCCGGCATCGGGCGACGGGTTTCGGCCTGGAGGCGAAGAAGCCGTACACCGATGGTGTGATCACCGGGTGGGGCACGGTGGATGGCCGGACGGTGTTCGTGTACGCGCATGATTTTCGGATCTTCGGTGGTGCGCTGGGTGAGGCCCACGCGACGAAGATCCACAAGATCATGGACATGGCGATCTCGGCCGGTGCGCCGCTGGTCTCGCTGAACGACGGCGCGGGTGCCCGTATCCAGGAGGGCGTCTCGGCGCTCGCCGGGTACGGGGGGATCTTCCAGCGCAATACCAGGGCGTCGGGTGTCATCCCGCAGATCAGCGTGATGCTCGGTCCGTGTGCGGGCGGCGCGGCCTACAGTCCCGCCCTCACCGACTTCGTGTTCATGGTCCGTGAGACCTCGCAGATGTTCATCACCGGTCCGGACGTCGTCAAGGCGGTCACGGGCGAGGAGATCACGCAGAACGGCCTCGGCGGCGCCGACGTGCACGCGGAGACCTCGGGCGTCGCGCACTTCGCGTACGACGACGAGGAGACCTGCATCGCCGAGGTCCGCTACCTCATCGGACTGCTGCCCTCCAACAACCGTGAACTCGCCCCGACCGTCCTGTCCGACGACCCGCACGACCGGCGGAGCGACGCACTGCTCGACCTGGTCCCCGCCGACCCCGGCCGGGTCTACGACATGCGCGCCGTCATCGAGGAGATCGTCGACAACGGGGACTTCTTCGAGATCCACTCCGGCTGGGCGGGCAACAGCCTCTGCGTCCTGGCCCGCCTCGGCGGCGAGGTCGTCGGCATCGTCGCCAACCAGCCGGCCACCACCGCCGGGGTACTGGACATCCGGGCCAGCGAGAAGGCGGCCCGCTTCGTCCAGTTCTGCGACGCCTTCAACATCCCGCTGGTCACACTCATCGACGTACCCGGCTTCCTGCCCGGCATCGAACAGGAGCACAACGGCATCATCCGGCACGGCGCGAAGCTGCTCTACGCCTACTGCAACGCCACCGTTCCTAGAGTCTCGGTCGTGGTTCGCAAGGCATACGGTGGTGCCTACATCGTGATGGACTCAAGGTCCATCGGAACCGACCTGTCTTTTGCCTGGCCCGGCAACGAGATCGCGGTCATGGGGGCGGAGGGCGCGGCCAACGTCATCTTCCGCCGCGAGATCAACAGCGCCGACGACCCCGAGGCGATGCGGCGGCAGAAGATCGAGGAGTACCGCTCCCAGCTCATGCATCCGTACTACGCGGCCGAACGCGGCCTCGTGGACGACGTCATCGACCCCCGGACGACCCGCGAGACCCTCATCGGATCGCTCGCGATGCTGCGCGACAAGCACGCCGAACTGCCCTCCCGCAAGCACGGCAACCCCCCTCTGTGACGGAGAACCATGTCGGACATCCGGGTAATCCGCGGCTACGCTACTCCCGAGGAACTCGCCGCTCTCGTCGTGGTGTTGATGGCCCGGTCCGCCGCGGCCCAGCCCCAGCCCCTTCGCCCGTCCCGCCGCCGCGCACCCAACTGGCACCGCCTCGAACGCGCGCTGCGCCACAGCGGCGCCCGGGGCTGGGGCCGGGAGCAGGGAACGGGCCGCACGCTCGCAGTGAGCTCCCCGGGCCGGACTTGACTTCAGCCTTGGTTCAACGTTCAGACTCGGGCGGAAAGGCCCCAGGCCGTCTCCGCCCGGCCGGTACTAGAGGAGATATATGTCCGCCGCACCTCTGCGCCTCGCCGTGATCAACAGCAGCGTCCGGGAGGGCCGGTTCGGCCCGACCGTCGCACGATGGTTCCTCACCCAGACCGAGCAGCGCGCGGACGTGGAGGTCGACCTGATCGACCTCGACGAGCACGCGCTGCCGCACCAGATGTCGCACTCGCCCAGTGACGAGGTGGCCGCGGAACTGGCCCGGGTGTCGCCCCGCCTGGCCGCCGCCGAGGCCTTCGTCGTGGTGACGCCGGAGTACAACCACAGCTACCCGGCCTCGCTCAAGAACCTCATCGACTGGCACTCCACCCCGTGGCAGGCCAAGCCGCTCGGCTTCGTCTCGTACGGCGGCCTGGCCGGCGGCCTGCGGTCGGTGGAGCACCTGCGCCCCGTCTTCGCCGAGCTGCACGCGGTCACCGTGCGCGACTGCGTGAGCTTCCACAACGTGTGGGGGCAGTTCGACGAGTCGGGAGCCCTCGTGGAGCCCACCGCGGCGAGCACGGCCGCCAAGGCCCTCCTCGACCAGCTGGTGTGGTGGGGCGTCTCGCTGCGCGAGGCCCGCGAGAAGCGCCCGTACGGGGCCTGAGACCCGGCAGGCCTACCGGGCCGTCCCACCGCGGACGGCCCGTGGGCCCGACACCCGCGAAATCACTGGTCGCCCTGCGCGAGGCGCACCAGCACCTTGTGGAAGTCCTCGCGCTCAGCGGGGGAGAAGGCCGCGAACATGGTCTCGTTGGCCTGTTCGACGGCCCGGTCCATCTCCTCGAACAGCTTCCGGCCCTCCTCGGTACTCCTGACGAGGTTGCGGCGACGGTTGGCGGGGTCCGTTTTACGGGTGACGGCCCCGCGGCCCTCCAGGTCTCCCAGGAGCGCGACCATGTTTCCCGCGTCCAGGCCGAGGGCCCGCCCCAGGTCGGCCTGGGTGCACTCGCCGAGTTCGGCCAGGCCCGCCATCACGCGGTAGTGCTGCATCCGCAGACCGGTGGTGTCGAGGTATTCGCAGAGCAGCCGCTGGGCCCGCAGAGCGGCGCCGGAGAGCAGCCAGACATCCAGTTCGACCAGGCGTCCGTACAGGGTCATGCGGACGAGTCTACGGGACAGTGTTGCACCGACCAACGTTCAGGCCATATCGTTATGCCGTACAACATTGGTCGACACAACAAATGTGTCAGGGCCATCGGCCTGCCGTCACAGAAGTGAGAACTCGTCATGGCTGAAGAGCACATCACCGCGCCCCGTGAGTCCGGCGCCGCCACCCCGGACGCCCGGCGCTGGCAGGCCCTGGTCTACATCGCCCTCGCCCAGCTGATGGTGTCCGTGGACAGCACCATCGTGAACATCGCGCTGCCCTCCGCACAGCGGGCACTCGACATCTCCGACAGCAACCGGCAATGGGTCATCACCGCCTACATGCTCGCCTTCGGCGGATTACTGCTCCTGGGCGGCCGGATCAGCGACACCATCGGCCGCAAGCGCGCCTTCCTCATCGGCGTCATCGGCTTCGGAGTGGCGTCCGCCATCGGCGGCCTGGCGGTCAACTCCGGGATGCTGCTGACCGCGCGGGCCCTGCAAGGCGCGTTCGGCGCCCTGCTGGCACCGGCCGGCCTGTCCCTGCTGGCGGTCACGTTCGCCGAACCCAAGGAGCGGGCCAAGGCCTTCGGGGTGTTCAGCGCGATCGCCGGAAGCGGCTCCGCCGTCGGCCTGATCCTCGGCGGCGTGCTGACCGAGTACCTCAACTGGCGCTGGTCCCTCTTCGTGAACATCGCCTTCGCCGTGGTCGTGGTGGCCGGCGCCGTCTCCGTCGTCCGCGACGAGGGCAGCCGCCCGCCCCGCGAGAAGCTCGACATCGCCGGCACCCTGCTCTCCGTCGCCGGAATCGTCGCCCTCGTCTACGGATTCACGCTCGCCGACAGCGAAGGCTGGACCGCCACCCCCACGCTGGCCCTCTTCGTGGCGTGCGTCGTCCTGCTGACCCTGTTCGTGGTCGTCGAGAAGCGGAGCAGCGCACCGCTCCTGCCGCTGCGGATCGTGACCGAGCGCAACCGGGCCGGTGTCTTCGCCTCCCAGGCACTCGCCGTGATCACCATGTTCGGCCTGCTGCTCTTCCTGACCTACTACTTCCAGGAGATCCGCGGCTACGGCGCCCTCGCCTCGGGTGTGGCGTTCCTGCCCATGGTGGCCGGCATGCTCATCGGGGCGGGCCAGATCGCCAGCCGCATGATGCCGAAGACGGCCCCGCGCTGGATCATGGGCCCCGGCTTCCTCGTCGCCGCACTCGGCATGCTGATCCTGACCCAGCTGGACGTCGACTCCTCCTACCCGCTGCTCGTCCTGCCCGGCCAGCTGCTGTTCGGCATCGGCCTCGGCATGGCCTTCACCCCGGCGATGAGCCTGGCCACCCACGGCGTCGAGGACCACGAGACCGGTGTCGCGTCCGCGATGATCAACGCCTCGCAGCAGCTCGGCGGCTCCATCGGCACCGCCCTGCTCAACACCATCGCGGCCAGCACCGCCGCCGCCTACCTGGCCTCCCACAGCGGCGGCTCCGGCATCGCGAACCAGGCGGCGGTCCACGGCTACGCCGTCGCCGTGTGGTGGACCGTCGGCATCCTGCTGCTGGCCGGCGCGCTGATCATGCTCACCAACAACCTGCCCAAGCCGCGGCAGGACGAGAAGGCGGCCGAGGACATCGCCCCCGTAGCCGTGTAGGCGGCACAGCCGCACCCCATGAACGGCGACCGCCGGCGCCCCTCCCCCGTGGCGTCGGCGGTCGCTGCCGTTCGCGGCCCGCCCGCACGACCGGCCCCCGACGCAGCACAGGAGACCTCGTGGACCACGAGCAAGAGGCGGCGAACTCCTCCGTGCCCGCACCCGCCACCGGCACACCCCCGGTCCGTACGGTCACCCTGCACGGCAACGGCGTCACCCTCTCCGGACTGCTCGCCGAACCCGCCCGCGAACCCCGCGCCCTCCTGGTGGCCCTGCACGGCGGCGGAATGCGGGCCGGATACTTCGACGGCCGCGCCGACCCGGCCACCTCGCTGCTGACCCTCGCCGCGTCCTGCGGATACACGGCACTCGCCGTCGACCGCCCCGGCTACGGCCGGTCCGCCGCGCGACTCCCCGGCGGCGCGGCCCTGTCCGAGCAGGCGGACACCCTCCGCGCCGCCCTGGACGACTACCGGCTCCGCCACCCCGCCGGCGCCGGAGTCCTCCTCGTCGGACACTCCCTGGGCGGTGCCACCGCCCTGCACACGGCCTCACGGTGGACGGACAAAGGACTCCTCGGCGCGGACGTCTCCGGCATCGGCGACCGATGGGCCCCCGCCGCGAAACAACTCGCCGCACGCGGCGGCCGCCTCTCCCACCGCATGCACTGGGGACCCCTCGCCCTCTACCCGCCCGGCACCTTCCGCTCCGCCGACACCCTGATCACGCCCGTCCCCGAGCGGGAGGCCCGCGAAATACTGGACTGGCCCCAGACGTACGCCCGGCTGGCACGGCACGTGCGGGTGCCGGTGCGGTTCACCTTCGCCGAGCACGAACGGTGGTGGCGCAGCGACCCGGAGACCGTACGGGCCATGCTCGGCCGCCTCGGATCCCCGCTGTCCCGGAGCGAACGGCTCCCCGGCGCGGGCCACAACATCAGCCTCGGCCGGACGGCCCGCGCCTATCATCTGCGGGTCCTCGCCTTCCTGGAGGAGTGCCTGACACTCCCGGAAGCCGCGAAGAACCCGCCGGGACCCCGCTGACCGGGCAACTCCCGCCCACCGCACCCGTACCGGAACCCACCCCGCCGAGATCCACTCCACAACCACTGCACAAACCCTTGAGAAACGCACCGAATTCAGTGGGGCAGGACTCGACATACGTTCTCGGATCAGCCATGCGATTCATGCGCACGATACGCTCGCGCCGCTCCAGCGCAATTACTGGAAGCCGACCGCGAACGATGTCCTCCCATGAGTCCCAATGACGGATCACGAGACCGGGGGTCGATTCCTCGTGCGACAGGATCAAGTCGACGTCAAACTTCTGCGCTGGCCTGCGGAATCGGCCAGAAGACGCCAATGCATGGAAGAAGGCCTCCTGCGCCTGCTCATCGTGGAGGGCGGCGGCCCCGCCCCGATCTGCTCCGACACACGCGAGGACTGGGCACGGGCGCCCATCAGCAACGACGACTTACGCGCACGGATGACAGCCCTGCGCGCCAAGTCCTACCCCTTCACCGTACCGACCGTCGACCCGAGCGGTGCGCTGAAGTACCGCGACCGCGTAGTAGCGGTCTCACCTGTGGAAACAGCCTTACTGGACAGCCTGACCGGCTCCTTCCGAGCGCTCGTGGGCCGTGAGGAACTACTGGACCGCCTGGGCGAACGCCAGGCGTGCATCAGCCGCAACGCACTGGACCTGCACATCATGCGCATCCGCCGGCGCATCCAGCCGCTGGGCCTGGCGCTCCAGACCGCCCGGGGCAGGGGCTACATCCTCGCACCGGCCTCCTGACAAAAAGGTACGGCGGAAACATCCCCCGGAAAACAGGATGGAAAGACAGCGGACAGGAACGGCTGACAGGCCCGCCGAGTTCGATGTCCAATGTTTCGGCAGCATGAAGAAACCCGTTGCTCGCGGCATTCTGCCATCCACTCCGATGGGATACTCCATGACCATTCAGCGACCGGCCTCCATCGACCACCGGGAACCCTGGCTCAGGATCGGCACCCGCGAGTTCCGTTCCCGCCTGATCGTCGGAATCGAGCAGTACGATTCCGTCTCCGTGGTGCGGGACGTCCTCACGGTGACCGAAGCCGACATCTTCATCACCACCGTCGACCCGGACAACCGCCGCAGCAGCCTCCTGCTGTCCGACCTGGACGCCGCCCTCGACCTCGACCGGTTCACCTGGATCGGCACCACCTCGTTCGCCCGCTCCAAGGACGGCGCCCTGCGCACGGCCGACGTCCTGCGCGACTCCTGGGGCATCGACATCCTGAAGCTGGACGTACGCGGCGACAACAACATGCCCGACAACCGCCAGACCATCGAAGCCGCCCACGAACTGAGGGCGAAGGGCTGGTCGCTGCTGCCCTTCATCCTGCCCGACCTGAGCACCGCCCTGGCCCTCCAGGACGCGGGCTGTTCGGCGCTGCGCGTCATGGCGGCCCCCGTCGCCTCCGGGCGCGGCATCGTCGACCCCGGCCCCATCCAGGAGATCATCGACGTCCTGAGCATCCCCGTCATCGTCGAAGGCGGCCTCGGCACCGCCCACCACGTCGCCCAGGCCATGGGCATGGGAGCCGCGGCCACCCTCGTCAACACCGCCCTCGTCGAGGCGAAGGACCCGATGAAGATGGCACTGGCCATGCGGCACGCCACCACAGCGGGCCGCTGCGCCTACGAGTCCGGACCGATGGCCGAGACCATCGCGGCCTGAGGAAAGGCCCGCCGGCCCAGCGCCCGACGCCGGCCCGGTGCACACCGCGCAGGAGAGGATGACGTACCCCTGAACCGCCAAGAGGGTTACAGCCCCACCCGGGAACACCCGGGTGGCAGCGCGGCCGGCCCGAACCGGCCACCGCACACGGCCGGGCCGGGCGACCCGTGGCCAGGCGTACCGGCGTTCGTCGCCGGCACCACGGCCGTGGCCGCCATCGGCCTCGCCGCAGGCGGAACAGCCGGCGTCCTGCTCGCCACGGAACTGGCCGGCACGGCCTCGGTGGCCGGACTGCCCGTGGCCCTCCACCTGGGCGGCTCGGCGGCCGGCGCACTCCTGGTGTCCCACCAGGCAGGACGCGGACACCGCGGCCGCGGACTGGCCCTCGGCCTGGTCCTCGGGGCCTTCGGGGCACTGGTCGTCGTCCTCGCCGCCCGGCAGGGCAGCCTCGGCTGGATGCTGGCCGGCAGCGCCCTGCTGGGCATGGCCAACTCCTCCATCTTCCTTCTCCGTTACACCGCGGCCCAGGCCGTGCCGGAAGGCAACCGCGGCAGGGCACTGGGCCTGGTGTTCCTCGCCACCGCCATCGGCGCGGTCATCAGCCCACTGCTGCTCGGCCCCAGCGGCTCCGCCGCACGGGCCGTGGGCCTGCCCACACTGTGCGGCCTGTACCTGGTCGCCTTCGCGGCGTTCGGCTGCTCCGCGCTCCTGCTGGCAGCGGGCTGCTCCCCGCGCACACCCGTACTGGGACGGGCCGCCGGCGTGCTCGCCTCCGGCACGAAACCCGCACGCGGCACCCTCCGGCTGGGCGCCGCACTGCGGGAGCCGGCAGCCGTGGTGGCCATGAGCGCGCTGGCCGGGGCCAACTTCATCATGGTCGGCATCATGACGATCACCCCGGTGCACCTCAGCCAGCACGGCGCGAGCACCGGCGTGGTCGGCTCCTTCGTGGCGCTGCACGTCGTCGGCATGTTCGCCCCCGCCCCCCTCGTCGGACGACTCGCCGACCGCCACGGGCCCGTACCCGTCGTCCTCATCGGCGCCGTGATCTCCCTCGTGGCCTGCGCACTCGGCGGCTTCAGCACAGGCCCCACAACGATGACCACCGCGCACCTCGTCCTGGCGGGCCTCGGCTGGAACTTCGGCGTGGTCGGCGCCAGCACACTGCTGACCGGCGCGGTCCCAGGACAGCTACGCCCCTACGTCGAGGGGATCGGCGAAGCCACGATGGGCGCCGCCGCCATGGTCGTCGCCCCCCTCGTGGCCCTCTTCCCCGGCGCCTGGGGATACCAGCTCCTGGCGCTCTGCGCCCTCGCACTCACAGCCCTCGCCCTCGCCCGCATGCGCGTCCCCGCCTCCGGCCCGCTCGCCTAGACATCAAGGATGCCGACATGAAAATTCTGACCTGCAGCAACAGCTGCCCCCAGTGGACGGACGGACAGCTCAACCCCCGCTCCGCGGGCGGGCTCGTCCCCATGCTGATCGCCCTGCTCGACGAACACGGCGGCGACTGGATCTTCACCTCACCCCCCGGCGACGACCTGCCCGCATCGGTGACCCTGGCCGGCGGCGTCACCCTGCACCCCATGGGCCTGGACGAGGACCTGCGCCGCCACCACTACGACACCATCTCCATCCAGCTGTTGCTGGGACTCCTGCACTACATGCACGACACGTCCGTCGAACCCGTCTTCGACAGCAGGCTCGCCGACGCATGGGCGGGCTACGAGACCGTGAACCGGCTGTACGCGCAGCGGCTCACCACCCTGTCCGCCGACACCGCCGACGAACTGATCCTCATCAACGACCCGCACCTCATGCTCGTCCCGGAGTTCTTCACCGCGGGCAAGACCTCCAGGCAGAGCAAGCTCACCTACTTCCTCGGCACACCCTGGTGCGAGCCCGACTACTTCACCCTCCTGCCGGGACACGTCCGCACCCGGATCCTGGAATCCCTCCTCACCTGCGACACCGTCGGCTTCCACGCCCGCCGCTGGACCGACGCATTCGCCGCCTGCTGCGCCAGGTTCCTGCCCGACGCCGTCATCGAGGGCGACACCGTCGTGCACCGGGGCCACCGCACCCGCCTGGTGTCCTCCCCGTTCCCGCTCGACGTACAGGTGCTGGACACGATGGTGGAGGAACCCGCCACCGCGTCATGGACCCAGCGGCTGACGGAGATGGCGGACGGCCGGCGCGTGATGGTGCGGGCCGACCGGATCGACCTCTGGAAGAACATGCCCCGCGGGTTCGCCGCCTTCGAAGCGGCCCTGGAACGCTCCCCGGAACTCGCCGAAACCACCTGGTTCCTCGCCATCGGCACCTCGCCCAGCCGCGCGTCCGCCCGCCACCTCGCCTACCAGCGGCTCACCGAGGAGGCGATCCAACGGGTCAACGACCGCTTCGGGAAACCCGGCCGGCCGGTGGCCACCCTCCTCCAGCCCGGCAAGGGCCGCGACTCGCGCAACTGCGTCGTCGCCGCCCTGCTCATGAGCACCGCGGCGATCGTCAACTCCACCTACGACGGCCTCAACCTGTTCGCCAAGGAGGCCGCCTACCTGCTGGACGACTCCGCTTCGCTGCTCCTGTCGGTCAACGCGGGCATCCACGAACAGCTCGGCCCGTTCGCCCGCGCCATCGACCCCTTCGACATCGACCAGAGCAGCCGCGTCATCGAGGCCGCGCTGAACACGGCCGCCGACGGCACCGGCCCCGCCGAGAAGCGCCGCGCACTGCTGCGCTCGGAGACCGCCGAGGAGTGGCTCACCTCGGTCTTCCCCAGCTGACCCCGGGCGACCGCGCGTCGTGGTGCCGCGTCCTCCACGCGGCACCACGACGCGTCCGACAGGGTTGAATTCACGGGGTGAAAACAAGGGTTGACGTCTGCTGCTCTCCGCCCTGGAGGTACAGACACATGGCTCCGAGCCGAAGCCGAGGGGCTCAAGGCGGTCCGCTTCCAGGACGGCCCTGCGGTATTACGCCGTAATACCGAGCCGCCGAAGGAGGTTCACCTGCCTGGAGGCGCGCGGCTTCCGCGCCCGCAGACAGGTGGAGGCGGGCGTCACGTGATGTCGGCGGTCGTGGCGGACTTCTCCGCCCGCATCCGCTTCGACTCCTCGATCTTGTAGTCGACCAGCAGCTCTGTCAGCTTGCGCCGGGCCGGTACATCGAGCTGCGCGACGATGAGGGCGGTCAGGGTGTGGGGGTCGGTCGAGGGCAGCGGGGCGGCGGGGCCGGTGGCCGGCGCCTGCTGCTCGGCGGGACGTGACTTCTTCGCCCTGGTGGCCTTCAGCCGCTGGAGGTGGGCCTCCTGCTCCTCGGCCTTCTTCTTGCCGACCAGGCGCAGGGTGGCCGCGGACTCCTCGCCCGACTGGAGCTTTTCCTTGAGCGCGGGCGTCAGGGTCAGCAGCGCGAGGCGCTGGGAGACCCAGCCCTGGGAGCGGTGGAGGCGGGCCGCGAGGGCCTCCTGCGTGCCGTGGATCCGCAGGAGCTGTTCGAGGGCCCTGGCCTCGTCCAGGTGGTTGAGTTCCTGGCGGTGGATGTTGGCGACGAGGGCCGACTCCAGTATCTCGTCGGGGTTGCTGCCGAGTTCGTCGTCGAGCATCACCTTGATCCGGGCGACGCCCGCCTCGCGGGCCGCCGCCAGGCGGGAGTTGCCGTCGATGACGACGTACTTGGTGCCGGGTTCCAGGTCGTCTTCCCGCCCCGGGTTGCCTTCGAGGTAGGCGAACCGGCCCATGATGCTGACGGCGGTCTTCTGGCCGTGGTCGCGCAGGCTGTTGCCGAGGTCGGTGAGGTCACCGAGGTCGGACCTGGGGTTGTCGGGGTTGAGGCTGATGACGTCGACGGGCAGGTCGACCGGGGGAGGGGCCCCCTCGGTCGGTGCGGCTGCCACCTGGTTGATGGCGGCGCGGCGGGCACTGATGGACTGGGTCTGGCCGAAGGAGGCGCCGGCGCCGAGCCGGGATGCCTTGCTCATGAGATCTCCCGTGCGAGTGCGCGCATGCCGACCGCCTGGTCACAGCGGGGTGAGTACGCGAGCAGGGGCTGCTTCACACGTACCGCCTCCTTCTGCTCCTTCAGGTCTCCGATGACTCCGACGACCCGGGGGTCCTTGATGTCCATCCAGGAGCTGAGGGAGGAGGTGGCGATGTAGCCGCGGCGTGCGTCGTAGTGGTTGACGACGATGCCGAGGTAGTCGAGTTCGAGGTGCATGTCGTTGCGGAGGTCCTCGATCTGCGAGGTGAGGAGCCCGTAGGCGTCGGCGGAGCTGTCCTCGGCCTGGACGACGACGAGGACACCGGAGTTGCCCGGGGCCTCGCCCTGCCGGCGGCGCCCGTAGTACGCGGCGGCGTCCATGCTGAGCCCGAGGCTCGGCGGGCAGTCGATGATCACGGCGTCGTAGTCCCCCTCGATCGCCGACAGGGCCCGTTCCAGCGCCGCCTCGCGCGCCCGGACCGCGGAGAGCTTGACGTCGAGGAGGAAGGCGTCGGTGCAGGCGGGCAGCAGATGGAGCCGGTCGCCGAAGCGGGGGTCCTCCACCGGTACGACGAGATCGGCGAGCCGGCCCATCGCCTCACCGGCCATGTGCTTGGTGAGGCTGTCGCCCTCGATGGGCAGCGGCTGGTGGCCGAGCTGCTTGGTGAGGTGGCACTGCGGGTCGAAGTCGACGAGGAGAACACGCAGCCCGAGCCCGGGAAGGTCCTCGTGGTCGAGAGACGAACTCTCCTCGCCCCCGAAGAGCGCCGCCGCGAAGTGCTTGGAGATGCGGACGGGGTGGAGCGCGTCGGCATCCTCGGCAAGCGCTTCGCCGGTACCGGCGGCGATGGCGGTCTTGCCCACGCCGCCCTTCTGGTTGCAGGTGATGATGCGCTTGGGGTGCTCCGGTCGTACGGCGGTGGGCGCGGGGTTCGTCTCCAGCCACATGACGACCGACTGGGCGAGCCCCTGAATGAGCGACACCCCGCGGGAGGCGCAGTCGGTGCGGAACTCCTCCCACTGCCCGTCGGGGAGAAAGGTGGCGAAGGATTTGGCACCGGCCGTGTCGACGGAGGACAGGTTGGAGCCGAGCCGCCGCCAGGCCCTGATGCCGGCTTCGACGGCGTGCTGGATGTCGACGTTGTGCTGGGCGGCCCGGATCTTCAGATCCTGCTGCAACACCGAGGGCAGCTTGGAGACGACCTTCTCGCGGTCGCCGGGGGAGGGCGAAGTCATAGGAGTCACCTTACTAACTTTGGTGATCCTTTCCGACACCAGCACGTTAGTTGTGTCGTTGAGGAGGTCCTCCGCGCTGGGAAAGGCGGGGCTCGCGTTCAGGAGGGCTTCCGGTACCGCGGACTCCTTCACGGAGAGGCCGAGTCGGCGATCCCCGGGGCCGGCGGTCCGGCGTACCGGATCGATTCCGATACCCGCCGTGCGCAGGGTGCGGGGCCGGGCGGCGGGGGTGTCGTTCCGGCGGCTGGTCCGAAAGCACGTGGAGCGGCACCCGGGTGGGCGACTACGCGGGTACCTCCGGCCGCTACACGAACGCGCCGAAGGGCGGCCTCACCCGGACCGGCGACGGCGGGTTCGCCGTGACCGGGACCGGTGGCGTCGCACCGTGGGCCGGCCCGGTCGTGCTCACGGCGTGGACCCGACCGCGCTGCTGACCGGTGACCTGCTGCTGCACAGGCGCGACGCGTAGCCGGCTCGGCTATTACGCCGTAATGGCCGAGCCGCCAGAGCCGCCGCCAGAGCCGCCGCCCGTCCCGTCGGTTCGCCCCGTCAGTTCGCGGCGTCAGCCGTCGCGGTCAGCCCCCGCTGCGAACGCGGCGTCTTGTCGCCGACCCGCTTCGGCTCGATGGTGCTCGGGTCGACCGCTTCGCCGGGCGCGCCCTCGTGGTACGGGCCGTCGGGGTCGGCGTCGCGGTCATGGGGGAGCAGGAAGAAGACCCGGCGCAGATGGAGACCGCTGTCGGGGTCGGCCTCCGTGTGCGACTCCAGCTCCGTGTAGCCGACCATGCGGCCGTCCCGCTCGTAACGGGGCTTCCCCCGGCGACGGGTGGTCTTGTCGAGGGCCTGGCGCACGTAGTCGAGGTTGTCGGGGTTCTCCAGCCAGACCACGGCGTTCTCGTGGTGGAGGTCGCTCTCGTTCAGCAGCGAGCTCATGGCTGCAGCCCCTTTGTGTTTCGGCCGGCCGGGAGAGGGCCGGGATGGGTGTGAGCACGTTCCCTGGTGGGGGCACCGTGTTCATGGTAGGCCGAGGCGGCGGATGTGCGCCGGGCGCGTGGGTCAGGCATGGCCGGTCCGGGAGTCGTCGTCGGTGAGGAGCCCGAGGCCCGGGTAGTACTTCTTGCCGCTGGACTTCATCATGTCGGCGGGCGAGGCGAGGGAGAGTTCCTGGCGGACCCGGGTCGCGAACGCGCGTGCCGTCGCGGGCCGGATGCCCTCACCGGCACTGCACCAGCTGCAGTACGTCGCGTACAACAGCCCCTGCTCCACCCGGAGATCGGTGGTGTGGGTGGTGCAGCACTCGGTGAGGAAGCGGCCGATGTGGTCCTCGGTGGTGGCGTACGCGGCGGTGGCGGTTCGGACGGTGGCGGGCCCGTCGAGCGGGTCACGGGTCGCGAGATAGAGCTTGGCGCCCTCGATGAGCCACTGCAGGATGCCGGGGCCCTCGCTCTGGACCAGTTCCTTGGCGAGGTTGTCGATCTTGCGGGCGGCGGGGACGACGCGCTCGAAGGGGATGAGCCGGATCCGCCGCCAGAACGCGTGACCGCCGGTGCCGACCTCGGGGCGGTGGTTGCCGAGCAGCCAGAGCTTGTGGGTCGGGTTGAAGCTGAAGAAGTCCTGCCGCATACGACGGGCCATGATGCGGTCGCCGCCGGTCAGGAGCTTCACACGGGATTCGTCGAACTTGTCGTTCGGCTTGAGTTCGGAGCAGACGACGATGCGCCGGCCGTGGAGTTCGGTCAGCTCGGTGGAATGCTCGGAGAACTTGCCCTTCTCCATCAGGAACCCCGGCGGGGCGGCCTGCGCGTAGTCGCCGAGGATCTGCGTCATGACGTCGAGGAGGACGGACTTGCCGTTGGCGCCGGTCCCGTAGAGAAAAGGAAGCACCTGGGCCCCGACGTCACCCGTCACGGAGTAGCCGAGGAGCAGATGGAGGAAGTGGATGGTCTCCTCGCCCTTGGCGTCGTCACCGAAGGTGTCGTGGAGGAAACGGTGCCAGCGCGGGGTGGGCGTCGCCTCGGGAGCCACACTCGTGGCACGGGAGTGCATGTCGCCCACGGGGTCGGGCTTGTGGAGGTGCCCGGTGTGGAGGTCGACGACACCGGCAGGGGTGCACAGCGCGTACGGATCGCCGTCCAGGACATCCGGATCCAGGGCGAGCGCGGGGGAGGCCTTGGCCTGGGTGAGCATCGCCTTGATACCGGGGGTCGACATGGAACGCCGCCGGTGGGAGCTGAGTTCCCGGTCGGTGAACTGACCGGAGGGGTCGGTCGCGGGCATCTGCTCGGCCAGATCGCCCGCCGCCCAGACAGCGGCCTTCTCACCCCCGGTGCGCTTCCAGCGGTACTGGTCCCAGTGGTACCAGCCCAGCCCCTCGACGTGGCGGAACTGGTCGCCGAACATGACCGCGAACAGCTTGGCATTGCCCCGGTCGGTCAGGAGCGAGGGCAGCCGCCCCCCGGACGGCGCCGGCTCGGGCACCGCGGAGGCGTTCTGCTGAGCGGGCAGGCCGGGTAGTCCGCCCTCCTCTTCGAGAGCGAGCATCTGCTGCGCTGCGGCAGTGGCGTCGAAGCGCGGGCTGCTGTCGGCGCTGCTCATGGGCGTCCTTCGGGATGGAACGGGCGGGCTGCGCCGGCGGACAGGGCGGAAGCGATGACGGTGAGGCTGTGCCGGCTGCGGTGCGGCCGCGCGCGGTCGGCGGCCGCGGTCAGCAGGTCCTGTGCCTGGCTCTCGGTGAGGTGCCCGCCGGCCACCAGGCCACCGGCGGTGTAGGCGGCCCGGTTCAGCTTCTCGGTGAAGGCCGTCCCCTCGGCCGCCGCCCCGCAGGCCTCGACTTCGGCGAGCAACGGCTCCAGCAGCCGCGTGGCGCGCCGTTCGCCGCGTGCGGCCCGCACGGGCCGTGGCCGGGGCGCGGGGACCTGTACGGGGGCGGGGCGGGGCGTATGGCCGGTACGCCGGAGCTCGGCGGCGAGCCAGTCGGGCAGGGGCGCGGGGAGACGGGCCGCGCCGACCGGGGTGTAGGTGCCGGCGGGGGTGCGGGTGGCCGGGGTCACGATGTAGCCGCCGACGGCACGGACATCGACCTGCCAGGCCAGGGCGACCTTGGGGCTGGACCCGACCGACGACCGGTAGCTCGGCCCGTCGCGATCGGTGCGGTACCAGACGTGGAGGCCTCCGGAGGGCGTACGGACGCGGAGCGTCGACGCGTCGTCCGCCGGACTCGGCCGGCCGCGCAGCGCCGCGAGGAGGGCCAGGGTGTCGAACCCGGAGGCCAGGCCCGCCAGGTTGACGCTCTCGTGGATGGGGATGCCGGGCAGGAGCCGGTCGCGGTGCGGGACTTCGGCACTGTGGGCGTCGACGTCCAGTACGACGAGCCCGGCCGGGCCGCACGAGACCCCGACCCCCAGCGCGGGGTTGACGCCCCACCAGGCCGCCAGCAGCTCCGGGTCCGTGGTCGCCGCGTGAAAGCCGTGACACCACTTGCCCGCCGGAAGACAGGGGCAGTCGGCCGGACGGTGGTGGTCCTTGCGGCAGGCCGGACAGTTGCCCGCGGGAGTCTTGCGGCCGGCGGCCAGCGGATGGACCGGCCAGCCGTGGCCCGCACACCAACGGGCCATGTCGAAGGGACTCGTGGTTCCCGCCGCACGCGGGCCACTGGTCTCGCTTTGACGCGGCACGCTGATTCGTCCTTGCCGAGGGCCAACAGGTTGTTTCAGTCCCTGGAAGAAAGACCAGGTCACAGCGTTTCCGCTGCGAGACAGAGGGACTGAAGGGACTGAGTTTTCCAATCGGGTCAGAGCCTACAACAGCAGCCTCCGCGCACGTGGGACTGTTTCCTTCCGCGAGTCCCTTCAGTCCCTTGACCACCTGCGGGAGTTGCGCCGCACCGCCGCCGGAACCCGACGCGGCGGCCGGCGAGCAGGCCGGGCGTGTCGGCCGTCGCACCCCGGACGCGAAGCGAGGGACCGAAGAGGGACGGAAGAGGGACCGAAGGGACTGGACCCTTTCGGTCCCTCTTCGGTCCCTCCAACAAAACCGCAGGTCACAGCGTTTTACGGGATAAAGCGAGGGACTGAAGGGACTGAGAGTCAGTAGTTATGAACGGCTCAGGAGTACAGGGGGTAAATAAGGGGAGAATAGGGTGGTTTGTCTCGCGTGCGCGCATACACGCGCACGCATAATGACTGGAACAGGGAAGTTGAGTCCCTTCAGTCCCTTCGGACCCTCTCCAGCACCCACTCCAAGCCTCTGACCTGGCCTTTTCTCAGAGGGACCGAAAAGGGACCGAAGCAAGAGGGACCGAAGGCCCACCAACGCCCGACAACAGAACCGCCCGCCGCCCGCCCCGCCGGACCCGGTGGAGAGGGCTAGAAAGCCGCCGTCCTGTCCTCGCTGCGAGGGTCGACCACTTGGTGCTCGGCGTACAGACCCGCCCGCGCCGCCCGCCGCCAGGGGCGCGCGTAGGCAACCGCCTCGACGGCCGCCTCTGAACCGTCGTCAAGGTCCACGACGGCCACCGACGGCGAGCCCCCCGCAGGGCATTGCGCAAGCCAGTCACCGTTGGGGGCGACGATCCCTGACCGCGTGGCGGCACTGTCCTGTACGGGCACAGCCAGACTGACCCAGTAACTGTTGACCGCGGCGTGCCCCTGAGCCTGCGCGGCGGTGTTGCCGAGAGTGCCGCCGGTGGAGAACAGGACGCAGTCGGCATCCAGCCTCTCGTACTCCGCGAACAACTCCGGATAGTGGATCTCCATACCGAGCAGGCACCCGAACCGCACACCATCGACGTCAAAGGTGACAGGCGCCCTGCCCGGCGAGTACATGTACGAGACCTTCGTCTTCGACAACAGGCGCTCGTCGTAACGCGTGACGACCTCGCCCCGATCGGAGACGACGTAGAGGCTGTTGTGCGGGCGGTGCGGACCGGTCAGACGATGCACCGACGAGACCACCGACCACAACCCCAGCTCACGGGCGGTCTCGGCGATCGCGGCCAACTCCGACCGGAGCACGGACCATTGGCACCGCTCCCAGTCCGCCGGACCCACCGCACCGGGGCCGGCGACAGACATGACCCGCTTGTCGGGAAAGCAGATCGCCCCCTCAGGGAAATGCACGACCCGCGCCCCCTGCCCGGCGGCCTCACGCATCAGAGCACGGACCCCACGCCCGCTCTCACGCAGCGCCTCCGCGTCCCCGGGATCATTGCGCACGAGGGACTGCGCCACGGCGAGCCGTACGCTCCCCGGCGCACTCTCCGACGGAGCCGCCCGGAAATGCCGCAGGGCGGACGTATAGGACTCACCGGTCTTCGCGGAGCGGGCCCGCACCTGGTGCTTGAAATTCCTACGCGAGGTCATTCGCTGCCTTCCACGCCCGGAGCGACGGCCCCCCAGCAGCGCCGCCCGAGGCGATCGGGCTGCACGAACGACCTGAGACACTGGTCCCTTTGCCTCCGACAGGAGACCGCGCTGGGGACGGTCACGGGAGGTTCGGCGTAGGCCACGCAGTCCAACATCCTGCCGCCGCCCACAGCCCCCGTCAACCACCAACGGCCCGCGCTCCAGATGATGTGATCGCTGGTCCGGAACCGTGTTCACTCTCGATGAGGTGCGCCGGATCATGGACCGTCAGCGACAGACCGGCGAACCAGAGGGCGACTACTGGTGGTGTTGGGACGGCCTCATCGTGCGCGATGGGTGTGCCATCGATGGTCAAGGTCATCGACGGATTCGTCGCCGCAAATGAGCACGGGACAGTCCTTCGTCACGTGGGGCCCGTCTTCGCGCGGTGCACGGTTCCCTCGGAGTCGGCGAGCAGCTTGATGACGCCGGTGAGGTCGACGGAGACGCACCGAATCGCTCAGACGTGAGCACGCCTGCGCAGCGCACGCGAAGTACACGCTGTCCGCTCGGCGGGCGACCTCGTACGCGCCCTTCATCGCCTCGAAGGCTGCCACCACAGGCAGGGCGGCGTTCTCGTACGCCCTGCCGTCGTGGACGGGCGCCGCCATCCGGCTCGGTTCCGTCAGTTGGAGGATGCGGTGTCCTCGGCTGCCTGGACCTTCGTGACGCAGGAATCTTCGAAGGCGCTCAGACTGAGCGTTCGGCTGAGGGAGGACCCGCGGTAGTCCATGACTACGGTCCAGCCGCGCTTTTTGAACACCGCCCGCACTACGGCGACGGTGTCGTCCGGTGCCTCGTACTCATCGCGTTCCTTGGCCTCTGTCCACCCACCGGTCAACGCGGCCGCCACGGCTCTGGCCCTGTCCACGTTCAGCGTGGAGGCGGCTTTGGCCACCCCCTTGTAGTCGACGAAGCACGCAGCCAGCGGGTTGTCGGACGTCTCCGATCTCGAAGCCACTCCTGGATGGTTCGGCGGCGCCCCGACGTCCTTGGTGATGCCGTCGAGCACCAGGCGCATCTTGGCTCTGGTGATCGGACCGGAGTCTTCCGGCCTCGGTGCAACCGGGGCGGAGGCAGCTGCGGGCGTCCTGTTCCCATTCCTATCGGAACGGTCGCCCCCCGCAGCCGGCCACCCCGATCGTCATTGCAGCCGTACAGACGACAACCCACCCCACCCTGTTCACACGCGTTCCTTCAGCGCACGAGAGCCGAACACCCCATATGAGGAGAGGAGTGTGACACGAGGCGCCGACGCCGTATGGCTGTCCGGGATCGTGCCCCCGTGGTGGACGAGCGGGCAGACCTCCGTGTGCATGGACCTGTCCGGCTGGATGCCCCTGGTGACCAGGGGCAGGTTCCCCTGTGCACAGCCGCGGTGACCACAGCGATCGCCAGCTATTGCGCCCGCCGCGCCGAGCAGCTGCGCGGCTCCTCCGGCCCTTTCGCGGGTTGTATCAAGGGCGGGCACCAAGTCACCCACCGGATACCGGGGCTTGTGCCCCAGTGTGTGGGGGTCCGGGGGTGTCTGAGCTGGATTCGTATGTTTTCGTCGAGCGTTTTGAGGTATGTGGTCCTGGTGGGGGAGGGGGTGGTGAATGGGTGGTGGCTGAGGTCCTTGGTGTCATGAACGAGAACGCCGCCGGCTGCCCGGGCGGCCTCCACGCAGGCGTCCTCGAATTCGGTGCTGTAGCTGCTCTTATGCCAGCAGTTCATGAGTGGGAGCGTCATGATGATCCTCCTGGTCGTAACGAGAGTGCAGAGTCGGATGCCTTGGGGCGTTGATTCTGCGGGGTAGGGGGGAGAGGGACATGTCTGATCGGATGAGGCTGTCGCGTTGGACGTCGGCGGAGGTGGATGTCTTCGAATGGGCGAGGGCGTTATTGAACGTGGTGATTGCCGCCTGCAGCGGCAGGATCGGGGACGCATCGATTCGCGGGGCTGCCCGGGCCTTTCGTGCTGAGCGGGCCCTGCTGCTCGAAGCGCGTGATCGGATGGCCGCCGATGACCAGGACCGCATCGCGGTGATCCTGCGCGAGGTGCCCGACCAGCTGACTGCCGTCCGTGAAGGCGGCAGCGGTGGGTGAAGAGTGAGAGGCGACACGGCTGCTGACGGGCGAAGGGATCACGGAGATCGTCCGAGAGGATGTCCTGCCGCCTCTGGCCCTCATAGTGTCTCAGGACACACCCTGCATGATCGTCTTCGGCGGGCCCCAGGGGTCAAGGAAGACGGCCCCGCGCCCGAGTGTCTCGGGCTGGGCGAGGACATCGTGTTCTACGACGGCGACGACCAACTATTTCCACCCGCACTGCGATCGTCTCGCCTGCGAACAGGGGGCCCCGGAAGCGTCCCGCTCACCGGCCCTGATAGTGGAGGTCGTCCGAGCGGCGGTCATGGATGAGGTGGGGACCAGGTGGCTGAGCATCATGGTCGTCGGCTCCTTCACGAGTCAGGACTCAGCTTGTTCTTTGATTACCGTGGGTAGCTGTTTCGACTAGCTTCACGAGGGGTGCCAGGATTTGTGGCAGTTCGTTCTCGGAGGTGAGCACCGGTTGGTCCTGCCAGGTGTGCTCGGTTCCGGAGTCGATGAAGAGCAGTGAAGTAGTACCCGATTCCCAGAGGAACATGATCCCTGTGCGCTCGTCGGATTCCAGTGTGAGGCTCACTGCTGTGGCCTTCGGCCGTCCTCGGGATGGGGTTCCTGGGACGGGTCGCTTTACCGTAGAGCTGATCCCACGAGAGCGAAGCTCGTGTTCATGTGCGGCATACCAGTCCTTGAGCCACTGAGCGATCTCTGACATTGCGCCCCCATGTGGGCCTCGAACGGCCGTCGGAATTGATCGTAAGCCTGGCAATCATCGGACGCAGGAACGGCCTTCGTCTGATCATGTGCTCCGGCCAAGGGTGCACGTGACCAAGACGAAGGCCGTGAGGGTGAGTCTGCTGCCTGGTGCTGTCCGGAGGGATGCGTTCGCGCAAGCGTCAGCCTTCGAGGTGAGTTCTATGAGTGTCTGACCACACGGCGCGACGAGTTGTTCGAGCTGGTGGACGCGGTGCTGTGTGCGGACGGTGCGGTGAAGTCCCCGGTGGACCTGACGCTGCTGCCCGAACATCGACGTGGGCACGGAGCGATGTACGGCGGCCTGAACCACGGCCTGAACCACGGCCGGATCGACGTCGGTCGGTTGCGGACGGTGCTGGCCGGACTGTCGCTGCCTCGGTTTGCCGGCGGGCGGCTGGTCCTCGCGGTAGATGTGTCGCCGTGGCTTCGCTCGGACGCGCCGTGCTCAGCGGACCGGCTGTTCTGCCACGTCTACGGCCGGTCGAAGACGGCATCGTAGTTCATCCCGGGCTGGCCCTACTCCTTTGTCGCCGTGCTGGAGCCGGGCGCCACCTCCTGGACCACGGTCCTGGACGCGGCCGGCTGGGTATTGTGCCGTGCGTTCATCCGGCACCTCCGGCCTTGTCCTGCTCGTTCGTGCCCTGCGGGCCGACGAGGACGCGTTCGTGCAGCGGCGCCTCCAGGTCCGTCGTGAGCTGTCCGTGCCACAGGGCATGGTAGAGGGCGGGAAGCACCTTGATCGGGTCACCGACAGCTTCGGCTCCTTCCAGCAGCGGCCGCGGCCGCGCGAACGCCTCCAAAACCGTGGGCGTCAGGCCCGGGTGGCTGGCGTTGCGGGGGTGGCGGTAGCCAGCCAGCCACTTCGGATTGGCGGCCGGTACATCGTCGAGCGGTGCAAGGCGCCGGTAGGCCCAGCCGACGTCCGTGCATCTGCGCCATCGCTTCGGCGGCGTTCATTGCGCGTTCGCCGCCGGCGTCGGGGTGGCCGGGGCAGTCGGCGAGCAGCGCGGTGCCGTCGCGGTACTGGGCGAAGAGCTGCGGCACCCAGGACCGCGCCTGCCCGAGCCGGTCGTGCCACAGCAGCTGTACCGGCCGCCCAGCCAGGCCCGTCACGTCGGGGTCGCGGTCCAGCACCATGAGCTGGGTGCGCATCGCGTTCGACCCCGCGGCGACGTGCCGTCCGGTGGTGGCCGACCACCACAGGCCTGGCCCCCAGCGCCTCCAGGACGTGGCGGCGCTCCTTGGTGTGCGGGTACATGCGCGGCAGCACCGTCTCCCGGACGAACATCTTCAGGCGCACCAGGTCCGCCCGCTCACGCTGCCTCACGTCCGCGATATGTGCAGCCAGTTCAGCGGCCCCGGCCGGCCGCCACGCCGTGACCAGTCCCGGTCCGAGATGCCCACCAGGGCCTCGCTCACGGCCATGGCGCCCTCATCCCAGCCATCCTCGAACGCTTCACCCCGAGAGGCCGGCGCCATCCTGTCCAGCTCCACGACCTTGCACTGGCCCCGGCGACCGCCCAGGCCTCCAGCGCCGCCACCAGACCGTCCGCCTCAGCCGCAGGTGCGCCCTGGGCGACCAGGAGCGCGAACAGCTTCAACTGGGCGTTGCTGCCCCCCCCGTCTGGTACTGCTTCACCTTCCGAACGGAAATCGCTGCTCAGCGCTTGAGCCTTTCCGGTAGATTCGCCGTGACTGGTCATCAGCGGTCGTTCCTCTCGAACGTGAGGGAGTTTTCCAGATGGCGGGGTGTCCCATCTTTCCGCCAACAGTACATGTGCATCAAACTGGATGCACCCACTACACCGAAGCCCGAAACGAACGAATGCCCACCACCTCTGCATGGCCAGCCGAGCCCGCGTAGCGGGCTTCAGGCCCTGAAGGCGAAGCCGGAAGGGCCCGGGGTGGGGGAGCGCAGCGGACACACCCTCAGACGAGTGCGAAGCACTCGTCAACTCCCCAATTGCATCTGACATCACGCCAGACCGGGCCCCGCAACG